>JAOAFY010000030.1 GCA_026416035.1 Coriobacteriia bacterium
GTCCGGGAGCTTGCGCAGACCCATGTCGGCGATGTCCCGGGAGACCGTCGCCTGCGTGCAGTCGAAGCCATGCTGGCTTAACCGCTCGACGAGCTCTCGCTGCGTCTTGATGTGCTCTCGCCGGACGATCTTCCGGATCGCCTCTTGCCGCTGCTTGCGCTTGCGCACGTGGATCGACCACCCTCCGTTCTCAGAGCACGAGCGAGATCCATGCTCGCTGTGCGTGCAACCTGTTCTCAGCTTCGTCAAACACGATCGACTGCGGGCCGTCGATGACCTCGTCGACGACTTCCTCGCCCCGGTGGGCGGGAAGGCAGTGCATGAAGACGGCGTCGGGCTTGGCGAGCGCCATCAGGCGCGGCGTCACGGAGTAGCCCGCGAACGCCGCCACGCGCGCGTCGTGCTCTGCCTCCTGGCCCATCGATGCCCACGTGTCCGTGACCACCACATCTGCGCCTGAGACCGCCTCCTCGGCGGAACGGACGACGCGCACCGACGCCCCTGTGCCGAACCGGGCGGCAAGCTCGACCGCATCGCTGACCGCCTCCGGCCTCGGTTCAAAGCCGGCTGGCGCGGCGATCACGACGTGCATCCCCGCCAGCGCACCGCCGAGCATGAGCGTGTTCGCCATGTTGTTGCCATCCCCCACGTAGGCGAGGGTGAGTCCCGGAAGCTCCCCCTTGTGCTCCCGGATAGTGAGCAGGTCGGCGAGGACCTGGCACGGATGGTAGTCGTCGGTCAGCGCGTTGATGACCGGGACCGAGGAGTGCCGAGCCACCTCCTCGACGTCCGCCTGCGCGAACGTGCGGATGACGATGAGGTCGACGTACCGCTCGAGCACCTTCACCGTGTCGTGGATGGTCTCGTTTCGGGAGAATGCATCGCCTGGACCGAGCACCACGGGGTGGATGCCCAAGTCGACGCATGCGAGCTCGAAGGAGACCCGCGTGCGCATCGACGGCTTCATGAATATCAGGGCGGCAGACTTCCCCGTGGGTTGCGGAGCGTGGCGTGCGTTCAGGCGCGCCCGCTTCTGGGCCTCTGCGCGGTCGAGCACGGCCGCGAGCTCCTCAGGAGCAAGCTCCCCGAGCGTCAGGAGGTCTCTGCCCTTCAGGCTTTGCATCATCGCCCCCTCAAGATGTCTTCGAGAACGCTCACAAGTGTATCAACTTCGGATTCTGTGCATACGAGCGGCGGCAAGAACCTGAGCGTGTCCTCACCGGTCGCGTTCACGAGCACACGATGCTTGAGCGCGGCGTCCGCGACCTCGCGCGCGATGGGACGGGCGAGCGACGCGCCTACCATGAGCCCGCGGCCACGCACGTCCGTGACGGCACCAGTCCTGTCAGCCAATTCCATCAGCCGGAAGCGCAAGTGCGCACCGACGCGCTCTGCGTTGTCCCCGAGACGCTCGCGGTCGAGCGCGTCGAGCGTGGCGAGAGCCGCTGCGCAGACGACCGGCCCGCCGGCGAAGGTCGATCCGTGGTCGCCAGGCGAGAGCACCTCTGCCACCTCTGCGCGTGCCACCGCCGCGCCGGCCGGCAGCCCGTTCGCCAGCGCCTTCGCGAGCGTCATCACGTCGGGCGTGATGCCATACGCGCGGTGAGCGAACAGCGGTCCGGTGCGGTACAGGCCGGTCTGGACCTCGTCGAGCACGAGCAGCACCTCGCGCTCGTCGCACAGCGTCCGGACCGCACGCAAGTACTCGGGCTCGCAGGGATACACGCCTCCCTCGCCCTGCACGGGCTCCAGGAGCACGGCGCACACGTCGTCTGCAAGCGCGTCCGCCAGCGCGTCGAGATCGTTCAAGGGGACGTGCGTGAACCCGGGCAGCAGCGGCGCGAACTTCTGCTGCTTGCCGGCCTGGCCGGTCGCCGACAGGGCGCCGAACGTGCGCCCGTGGAACGACCGCTCCGCGGCGACGATGCGGTAGCAGCCGTCCCCCCTCGTGTGCCTGCCCCAGGCACGCGCAAGCTTGATGGCCGCTTCGACGGCCTCAGTCCCTGAGTTGCACAGGAAGACGCGCGAGGGTTCGCCGAAGAGCGTGCACAGACGCTCCTCCAGCTCCGCCCGGTGCTCGACGTGGTACAGGTTGCTCACCTGCACCAGCCGCGAGACCTGGTCTTGCACCGCACGGGCGACGGCAGGATGCGCGTGCCCGAGGTTGACGACGCCGATGCCCGCCACGAAATCCAAGTGCTCGACGCCGTGCGCGTCATAGAGGCGCATCCCCGATCCGCGCTCGAACAGCACCGGCTTGCGGGCGTAGGTCGGCCACGCGTACCGCGCGTCCAGGTCTACCGCGCGTTGTGTCGCCGGATGCATTCAGGCCACCCCGCCCGAACGCCTCGCCGAGCCTCCATCGCCATCCCGAGTGATCATCGTCCCGACGCCGGCGTCCGTGTAGACTTCGAGCAGCAGCGCGTGGGGCATGGTCCCGTTCAGTATGTGCGCGCGGGACACGCCGCCTTCGAGCGCCCGCACGCACGCCTCCACCTTCGGGAGCATGCCCTTCTCCACCTCGCCGCGCTCGATCATCCCGCGCGCCTCGTCGAGCGAAAGGGCGCTGATCAAAGAGCTCTTGTCCGTGAAGTCGGCGTACAGGCCGTCGACGTCGGTCAAGAAGATGATCTTCTCGGCGCCGAGCGCCGCAGCGATCTCGCCGGCCGCGGTGTCTGCGTTGATGTTGTACGACGACCCGTCCTCACCTGCGCCGACGGTCGCGATGACGGGGATGAACCCGTCGCCGATGAGGTTCTCGACAACCGTCGTGTCCACGCCGACGACCTCTCCGACCATGCCGAGAGCGGGGTCGAGCTGCCGCGCACGGATCAGGTTGCCGTCATCGCCAGAGATGCCGACTGCGTACCGGCCGTGGCTGTTGATGTCGCTCACGACGTCTTTGTTGTTCTTCCCGACGAGCACCATCTTGACGACCTCCATCGCCTCAGGCGGCGTCACCCGAAGGCCGTTGCGGAACTCGACCGGCATGCCGAGGCGCTCCATGTACGCAGTGATGTCCGGGCCGCCTCCGTGGACGATGACCGGGTTCACTCCGACGAGCTTCATCAGCACCACGTCGTCGGCGATCGAAGACCGCATGGCCGCGTCGGTCATCGCCGAACCGCCGTACTTGATGACGACGGTCCTCCCCCAGGTGCGCTTGATCCACGGCAGCGCCTCGGTCAGCGTCAACGCCTTGTCCAGCAATGCCTGCACGTGCTCGTTCATGAGCGGTACTCCCCATTGATCCGCACGTACTCGTATGTCAGGTCGCACGTCCACACCGTTGCCGAGGCAGCACCGACTCCGAGGTCAGCCAAGACCTGCACCTCGGGCTCTGCGAGAGCGCGCGCAGCCTCCTCTTCTGAGAACGGCACGGCCGTGCCGTTCTCGCAGGTGAGCACGCCGGCGAACTCGATCCGAACCCGTGCCGGATCAAGCGATGCACCGGACTTTCCGATCGCCATCGCCACACGCCCCCAGTTCGCGTCGCCGCCGAATATCGCCGTCTTGACGAGAGGCGACTCGGCGATCGCAAACGCCGCCCGCTCTGCATCCGCCTCGTCTCGCGCGCCCGTGACCGTCACGGTGACGAGCTTCGTCGCTCCCTCGCCGTCTCGGGCGATCATCCGAGCCAGCTCGCCGGCGACATGCTCGACGGCTGCCGCAACCGCGACGAAGCGTGCATCGTCGTGCGCGATCGCCGGCCCGCCGGCTGCGCCGCTCGCGATCAGAGCGCACATGTCGTTGGTCGAAGTGTCCGAATCCACGGTGAGCCGGTTGAAGGTGCGGGACACAGCTGCGCGCAACACCACCTCGCAGGCCTTCGGATCGAGCGGCGCGTCCGTCGTGAGGAACGCGAGCATCGTCGCCATGTCAGGGCGGATCATGCCGCTGCCCTTGGCGACTCCGCCAACCGTGTACACCCGCCCCTCGACTTCTGCGCGCACGGCGATCTGCTTGGGGAAGGTGTCCGTCGTCATGATGGCTTCGGCGACCGCATCGCCTGTGATGATGTCGAGCTGCTCGGCGGCTTCGGCGATCCCGGCACGGACCTGCTCGATGGGCAGCGGGACGCCGATCACGCCGGTGGACGCCACGAGGACCTCACGCACGTCGCACGAGAGCGCGGCCGCGGCGGCTTCCGCCATCGCCCTGGCGTCAGCGAGACCCTGCTCGCCGGTGCACGCGTTCGCATTGCCTGCGTTGACGACGATCGCACGCGCATGACCGTCTAAGGCGTGCTCGCGCGAGACGATCACGGGCGCTGCCGCCATGGTGTTGCGCGTGAAGACTGCAGCGGCAGGCGAGCGCTTCTCGGCAACGATCAGCGCCACGTCTCTCTTGCCCGACTTCTTGAGGCCGGCGCTGACCGCGGCCCCTAGGAACCCGAGCGGCGCCAGCACGCCGCCTTCCGCATACCCGAGTCCTGCAGCGGCCATGGCCCTCCTCACACCACCGGCGCCGGAGCGTCCAGTCCGGCGGTCTGTTCGTACCCAAGCGCGATGTTGGCGCACTGCACCGCCTGGCCGGAGGCGCCTTTCACGAGGTTGTCAATCGCACAGGAGACGACGAGCGTGTCCGTCCGTTCGTCGAGGGCGATGCCGATGTGCGCCCGATTGCTCCCCGAGACCTCACGGGTCGAAGGCATCCGGCCAAGCGGATGGACCGTGACGAACGGCTCCCGCTCGTACGCATCGGCGTATGCCGCGTGCGCCTGATCGGGCGTCAGCCCCTCGACGCAGCGCAGGTACACGGTGGACAGGAGGCCTCTCGTCATCGGGACGAGGTGGGGCACAAACGTGACCTGCGCCCCGGCCAGACCCAGTCGTACGAGCCCCTGCTCGATCTCGGGCGTGTGCCGATGCGCCGCCGCCTTGTAGGCGGAAACCCCCTCGTTCACCGCCACGAAGTGCGTCCCGGGGCTCGGAGTGCGACCCGCCCCCGACACGCCAGACTTCGCGTCGATCACGGCGTGCGGGTGCGAGACGAACCCCGCACGCACAGCTGGCGCGGCTGCCAGAAGCGTCGCCGTCGGGTAGCAGCCCGGGCACGCGACGAGCCGCGCACCGGCGATGGCTTCGCGCCACAGTTCAGGAAGACCGTACGCCGCATCGGGCAGCAGTTCGGGTGCTGAGTGCGGCGAGCCGTACCACGCTTCGAAGGTCGAGGCATCGAGGCGGAAGTCGGCCGACAGGTCGATCACGAGGATGCCCGCCGCCAGCAGCTCCGGGACGAGGGCCATCGCCGCGGTGTGGGGCACTGCGAGGAACGCGACGTCCGCCGTCTGAGCGATGGCCTGAGCGGACGGCTCCGCGAACTCCAGATCGCACGCGGCAAGCGCGGGGTACAGGTCCGCAACGGCCCGGCCGGCGTCCGCCGCAGACGTGGCGAGGACGAGATCCAGGTGAGGATGCGCCAGGATGAGCCTCATCAGCTCAGCACCCGTGTATCCTGCCGCACCGACGACCGCTACCCGCGCCATGACATGCCTCTCGTGGCCCGCATTCCGTCCGTTCAGGCCAGGATACCGCGCATAGCGCATATGAGTCAACTTCTATGCACTAATACTGCAACATGAATCGTGATGATTCGAGAATGTTCGCGCGCGCGGTACACATCACCCCCGCAAAGTCGCCCCGACCTTCTCGCACACCCGCTGGACCAGCCGCTCGTGAACGCCACGCACTTCGTCCTCGGAAAGCGTACGGTCAGGCGCTCGATACTCGAGGGAGAACGCCAGGCTCTTGGTGCCCTCAGGAAGCCTGCGCTCAGGCGCGCCATCCGGGTCGGCGTACACGTCGAACAGACGCACTTCGGAAAGCAGCGGCTTGCCGAACGACCTGATCGCGGTCGCCACCTGCTCGGCAGACACCTCGCGAGGCACCACGAACGCGACGTCGAGCTTCACGGCAGGGTGCCTGGGGATCTCCTCGTACCGCCGGGTCCCGACCGCAGCGCGCGCCAGCGACCTGACGTCAAGCTCGAACGCCGCCACGGCGCCATCGACCTCGAACGCCGCAAGGAGGTCGGGCGCCACCTCTCCGAGCCAGCCGATGACCTCGCCCCGTGCCACCACGTCAGCCGAACGGCCCGGCTGGAGCCACCGGTGCTGCGCTTCCTCAAGGCGCCAGGGACTGACGCCGAGATCGTCCAGCAGTGTCTCCAGCACGCCCTTCGCGTCGAAGAAGTCCAGCTGCCGCGGCCGCTCGTACCACTGCTGCCGATCCCACGCGCCCGACAGGACCGCCCCGAGCACGACGCGCTCCTTTGGCAGCTTCCTGCCGGCGGCGGTCCTGAAGACCCGTCCGATCTCGTAGAGGTGTATGTCAGACACGCCGTGCCGCTGGTTCCTAGACACGGCATCGAGCAGCCCGGGCAGCGTGCTCACCCGCAGGTGGGACTGCTCGCTCGACATCGGGTTGAGGAGCTCCACGAGCTCCTCGCCCTCGCCGAGATCGAAGCCGCAAGCCGCCACGCGGCGCGGGTCTTCGAAGGCGAGCCCGATGTGCTCGTTCAGGCCGCACGCCCTGAGCACCACGCCGATCCTCCGCTCCAACCGCTGAGCGCGATCGAGGCCGCCGACGCGCTCCCGTCCACCCGGAAGCGTGGACGGGACGCGCTCCATGCCCCAGATGCGCACGACCTCCTCGTAGAGGTCGACTTCGCGCTCGAGATCGGGGCGGAACGTGGGGACGGTGCAGACGAGGTCGTCACCCAGCGGCTCGGACACGATGCCGAGCCGCCGCAAGATGCTTCCCGCCTCGTCGGATGCAATCGACGTGCCAAGGAACGCGTTCATCCGCGGACACCGCAGCGTGATCCGACGCGCCTTTGCGGGACGCGGGTAGACGTTCACGATGCCCGGCGCGACCTCTCCTCCGCCCAGCTCGGCGATGAGCGCAGCGGCACGCTCGGATGCCACCGCAGCAAGCTCTGGATCCACGCCTCGCTCGAAGCGCAGCGAGGACTCGGAGATCAGCCCGAGGGCGCGGCTGGTACGGGAGATGCACGCCCGATCGAAGGAGGCGGATTCCAGCAGCACGTCCACTGTGCGCTCGGACACCTCCGTATCTTCACCGCCCATCACCCCGGCGAGCGCAACCGGCCCGCTTCCGTCTGCGATGACGAGCATGTCCTCGCTCAACTCGCGCTGGACGCCGTCGAGAGTGGTAAGCCGCTCGCCCGGCTGCGCGCGACGGACGACGATGCGCGTGAGCCCGTCACACCTGGCAAGAGCATTCAGGTCGAACGCGTGCAACGGCTGGCCCAACTCGAAGAGCACGTAGTTGGTGACGTCGACGACGTTGTTGATCGGGCGCGCACCCGCTGCGACGATGCGTTCCGCCAGCCAGTCGGGTGACGGTCCGATGCGTACGCCGCGGATGAGGCGGGCGGTGTACCGCGGGCAGAGGTCCGGATCCTCGATCTCGACCGCGACTTGAGAATCGACGGACTCGCCGTGAGGCTTGAGCGACCACTCGGGGTACCGGACGTCGCGGCCGAGAACGGCGCCGACTTCGCGCGCGACACCGAACATGGACAAGCAGTCTGGACGGTTCGGAGTGACCTCGAGCTCAAGAATCGTATCGCCGAGCCCTGCGTACTCCGCGTACGGCGCTCCCACTGGAGCGTCGTCCGGCAGCACGAGCAGGCCCGATGCATCGCTTCCGACGCCGAGCTCCGAAGCTGAGCACATCATGCCTTCCGATTCCAGGCCGCGCAGCTTGGCTCGCTTGATCGTCAGGCCGCTGGGCAGCGTGGCGCCGACCAGCGCCACGGGGACCTTGTCGCCTTCAGAGAAATTCGTCGCGCCGCACACGATGCGCAGGGGCTCGGCAGTTCCGACGTCGACCTGGCAGTACGACAGCTTGTCCGCATTCGGATGCTGCTCTTTGCGAAGCACCCGGCCGATCACGACGCCATGAAGGGCCTGGCCGGTCCGGACAACCTGCTCCACTTTCGTCCCCGTCATGTCGAGGCGTTCGACGAGCTCCTCGACCGGGACATCGACGTCCACGAACTCTTTCAGCCACTTGAGCGAGACGCGCATGCTTCGATCTCCTCGGTCCGGATGCCGACGTCAGAACTGCCGCAGGAAACGCATGTCGCCTTCGATGAGCAGGCGTAGATCCGGGATGCCGTGCTTGAGCGCGGCGATGCGCTCAGCGCCCATCCCGAACGCAAAGCCGGTGTACCGCTCTGAATCGATACCGACGTACCTGAAGACGTTCGGGTCGACCATCCCGCACCCGAGCACTTCGAGCCATCCCTCCCCGCCGCACGAGCGGCAGCCATCGCCGCCGCACATCGCGCACGAGACGTCCACCTCCGCCGACGGCTCGGTGAACGGGAAGAAGTGGGGACGCAAGCGGACCCTGCGGTCAGGACCGAAGATCTCGCGGACGAAGTGCTCGAGCGTGCCCTTGAGGTCCCCGAATGTGATGCCCTCGTCCACCACCAGCCCTTCGATCTGCGTGAATTGAGGCAGGTGGCTCGGATCCGCGACGTCGCGGCGGAAGACCTTGCCCGGCGCGAGCACGTAGATCGGCGGCTGCTGCTTCTCCATCACGCGCACCTGCACAGGAGAAGTGTGCGTCCGGAGCAGCACCTCGGATTCGAGACCCGCGCCTGTAGCGCCTCCCGACTGGTCTTTCACGTAGAAGGTGTCGGTCGCCGCACGCGCGGGGTGCTCTGGCGGATGGTTGAGCGCCGTGAAGTTGTAGTAGTCGAGCTCCACCTCGGGACCCTCAGCGATGCGGTATCCGAGCCCGACGAACACGTCGACGATCTCGTCGACGATCTGATGGATGATGTGCTGCCGCCCAAGCGGCCGCCGCCTGCCGGGCAGGGTGACGTCGACCGCCTCGGCCCGGATCCGCCTGGCGAGGAGATCGCGCTCGAGCACGGCGCGACGCTCGGCGAGCGCTGCTTCCACTGCGTCACGGACTTCGTTGGAGACGCGCCCCACTGCAGGACGCTCCTCGGCTGGCAGGTCCTTGAGACCGCGGAGCACGGCCGTCAGCGCCCCCTTCTTTCCGAGGTATGCCACGCGGACGGCATCCAAGGACTCCAGGTCCGGCGCCTGCGCGATCCTCGCAAGGGCCTCGTCTCGCAGGCCGATCAAACTGCCAGCGATGTCCATGCGCACTCCTCGATCTTCGCACCTGCACAACGAAAGAGCCGCTCCCCCTCAGGAAATCCCAAGGACGGGAGCGGCTCCCGCGGTACCACCCTGGTTGGCGCCTATCGCGCCCGCTCGTCGCGCGCATCTGCGCGCTGCCGGCCTTGCACCGGCTGCCCGGTATCGGCGGGATCCGGCTCGCCTACTGAGGCCGTGGCCCGTTCAGCTCGCTGCTGATGGAGTGAACCGCGCTCGCTCGTCCGTAGGACCCTTCCAGTCGCAGGGGCCCCTCCCTGGCCGGACTCAAGGCGAACGCGCCTCTCCGTCATCGCCTTGCCTTGTTCGATTGGCGGTTGAGTATAGCACACCGACCAAGACGCTCGGCTGCGCATCGCAAGGCCTTCCCAGACGGTACGGTCCCGCAGACCACCCCTCTGACCTCCGTCCTCGGCAACAGGTCGCGATCAGGCGACGGATTCGCATCCCCCTTCGTCCGCAAGAGTCCGCCCGGCAGCTCTGCCACGACCCGGTGCAGGACTCCTCCGGTCCAGCCATCGTGGTCGAACAGCACGACCTCGCCTCGCCCCACGGCATCCGGGCCGCGTCGGTACACTGCTACGTCGTACGGCACGAGCGCTGGTTCCATCGAGGATCCTCGCACCACGGTAGCCCCGTACTTCGACAGCACCAGCACCCAGGCGACGAGGGCCGCTGCGCCCAGCACCCGGTTCGCGGGATGGGCGCGCTTCGACTCGACCCCTCGGTCCATCAGTGGACCTGCTCCGCGTCGAAGTACAACGAGAGCTTCACGTAGTCGCCGGCAAGGTCGTTGCCCGCAGCGGCGGGTAGCCCCACCGTGAACGCCATCCGCGCTCGCGCCCCAGGAGCAACCTCAAATGGCGTCGTCCTCAGCTGGGCGAGCGGACCGCTGTAGACTGGCACGCCGTCCGCCGCCACGGTGCAGGTGAGCGCGTTGTAGAAGTCCGTGATCCCCGCCTTCTTCGCGCAGGTGACGACCACGGTGCTGGGCAGCGTCCCGGAGTTGAGCACGGACACCGTGCGCTCGCACGTCGCGCCGGGCGCCAGCGCGTCGATGCTCAATGCAGCCGACGTCGGCTCGGTGGAGACGGCCACCGTGCCCGCGCGAATGACGTTCTCTGGGACTTCCGCCCTGCCCGTGAAGAAGGCTCCGGCTCCAGCGAGGCACGCCCCAGCGGCCAGAAGCACGCACGCTGCAACCACCGTCATCCGTCTCATGTCCTCCCCTTTCGTCCGTGCCGCCCGAGGGGAGGGCTGGCAAGCTTCTCGACGGCCGCACGTCACGGCCGTAGCCAGCGTGGCACACGCGGCTTCCCAGCCTCTTCACGGAATCTGTACGGGCATCGCAGGAAGCACGACGGGCCCCGCATGCTGCGGGACCCGCCCATACCCGGTCGAATGCAGGCCGAGCTACGCGCTCAGCTTCTCCTTCGCAAGCTCGACCAGCTTGGCGAACGCGGCCGGATCGTTGACGGCGAGGTCGGACAGCACCTTACGGTCGAGTTCCACCTCCGCACGCTTCAGACCGTTGATGAAGGCGGAATAGGACAGCCCGTTCTGGCGCGCACCAGCATTGATGCGTGCTATCCACAGGCGCCGGATCTCGCGCTTCTTGTTGCGCCGATCCCGATACTGATACTGGAGGGAGTGCTGGACCTGCTCCTTGGCCGCACGGTACGAACGGCTCTTCGCGCCGTAGTAGCCCTTGGCGCGCTCGAGAATCGTGCGCCGCTTCTTCTTGGCGGTGACTCCACGCTTGACTCTAGGCATCGCTCATCAACTCCTCGGTGTGCGCGGCTCGGTCACCCGATGCCGAGATTCTTCCTAACGACCTTCGCTTCGGCCGCGCTCACAAACGACGGCTGACGGAATCCCCGCTTGCGCTTCGGGCTCTTCTTCTCGAGGATGTGGCTCGAATACGCATTGCCACGGCGGATCTTGCCGCCGCCGGTGGTGCGGAACCGCTTGGCAGTCCCTTTGTGCGTCTTCATCTTCGGCATGGCTTGCTCCTTCGTGTCTTCTCAGCCGGCGTCAGCGGTCTCGCCGTGCTCCTCTGTCGCCTTCGGTTTGGCGCCTTTCGCGTCCCGCTTCACCGGCGCCAGGACCATCAGCATGTTCCGGCCCTCCAGCTTCGGCTCGCTCTCGATGGTTCCGAGGTCCTTCACGTCCTCGGCGAGGCGCTCCAAAATCGCCAGCCCGCGCTCGGCGTGCGCCATCTCGCGGCCGCGGAACATGATCGTCACCTTCACGCGTGCCCCGCCTTCGAGGAACCGCACGACGTGCCGCTTCTTGGTCTCGTAGTCGTGCGTGTCGATCTTCGGGCGGAACTTGATCTCCTTGACCTGCACCGTCGCCTGGTGCTTCCGCGCCTTCTTCGCCTTGATGGCCTGCTCGTACTTGTACTTGCCGTAGTCCATGATCTTGCAGACCGGCGGATCGGCGTTCGGCGCGATCTCGACGAGGTCCAGACCCTGCTCGTCGGCGATCCTCAGCGCGTCTGCCGTGTTGAAGATGCCGAGCTGCTCGCCCTCAGACGAGATGAGCCGGCACCGCGGCGTCCGGATCCTGTCGTTGATCCTCGGCTCGGTCGTGCTGATAGGCCCTCCACCTCCATCGTCAGCAGCCCTCTGCGGACTGCCCCTGCAACAATAAGTCCCTGTGCGACGCATGCACAGGGACAAGGCGCCCGCTACGCCGCGGGCGTTTCTCCTCGACCGTACAGCTGCACCATGCGCCGTAGGGTGGGGACGCCGTGCGTCCCGCTTGACCGCTCTTCGATTGGCTGCGTGAGTATACGCGGTGCCGGCGCCGCCTGTCTAGACGGCCGCCTCCCACCTCGCTCCCTGGCTCAGCACGGGATCTCGAGCGTGAAGGTCGATCCCTCGCCGGGACGGCTCTCCACGTGAAGCTGCCCACCCAGCAGGTCGGCGAGCCGCTTCGAGATCGCAAGGCCGAGCCCCGTGCCAGGAGAGTCCCCAGGCGGCCTGAATCGCGTGAAGGCATCGAACGCGCGCTCTATCTGCTCGGGGGTCATCCCCGGCCCCGTATCCGCGACCGAGATGCTCACCGATCCCGGCGTGCACTTCGCCTCGACTGTGACGGATCCGCGCTCGGTGTACTTGAGCGCGTTGCTGAGCAAGTTCCACAGGATCTGCCGCACCAACTGCGGGTCGGTCGTGCACGTCGCGCACACCTCTGTCTCGACCTTGAGCGCAAGCCCCCGCTCCTCCGCCAGAGGTCGGACGGCCTCGACCGCGGCGACCACCAGCTCCCCGAGGTCCACGGGAACTCGTTCCGCCTTGACCGCCCCCTCCTCGATCCTCGATAGATCCAGCACGTCGTCGACGAGCGACAACAGGTGCATGCCAGCGTCTCTGATCATCCTGAGTTGGCTCTTCTGCTCTTCGTTGAGCGGTCCGGGGAGTTCCTGCTCGAGCAACCGCGCGAAACCGATGACCGAGTTGAGCGGCGTTCGCAGCTCATGGCTCATGCTGCGCAGGAACTCGTCCTTGGCGCGGTTGGCGCTTTCGAGCTGCTCATACGCCTCTTCGAGCTGCGCGGTCCGTTCGGCGACCTCGTCCTCGAGACCATGCCGATACCGTTCGAGCTCCCGCTCTGCCTGCTTGCGAGCAGTCACGTCGACGACGATCGTGAACAGCATCGTCTTGTCGCCGAATCGGATAGGGGTCCCGTAGATCTCCACGTCGAGCACCTGGCCGGAGGCGGTCCTGTGCTGATATGCACCGAAATGCTGCCCCTCGTTAAGCGTCTTGCGGACCTCCTCCATCACCACGTCGAGGGCGTCTTGGGCGCTGATGTCTGCGATTGACATCGACTCGAGCTCGGCTTCGCTCCACCCGTACAACTCCGCTGCCGCCGCGTTCGCCTCCACGATGCGGGCGCCGTCCGGATCGACGAGCAGCATGGGCTGCTCGCTTTCCTCGAAGATGGTCCTGTACCGGAGCTCGCTTTCGGCAAGCGCCCGCTCGGCCGCGACCCGATCGGTCACGTCGTAGATGATGGAGTAGAGCAACGTCTCCCCATCTTCGCCAGCCACAGGCCCGCTGTACACCTCGACGTCTCGCACCTCGCCCGTCGCAAGACGATGCTTGAACTGGAAGTGGTTCTTCCGCAGCGACCGCGCGCGCTCCATCTCCGCCTTGACCTCGTCGGGCGTGAGCGTGTTGATCTGCGTGACGCTCATGGTGCAGAGCTGCTCGCGCGACCACCCATAGAAGCGTTCGGCCGCCTTGTTCGCGTCTTTTATGGCTCCGTTCGACGGATCGATCAGCAACATCACGGATGCGCTGTCGGCGAACAGCGATCGGTAGCGGGCTTCGCTGCGGACGAGCCGCGAGCGGATCTCATCGAAGTATGCGAGCACGATGCCGACGGCAGCGACGCTCGACAACAGTGCACCGACCTCGTAACCGAACCGCGCAAGCGTCTCATCCGACGCTACGAGCGGATAGTCGAAGGCGTGAAGTCCCCACAGGATCAGCACGACGCCGACGAACACCGACCACGGCCCCGTCCGCTTCTTGCGGATCCACACCCAGCCAGCCGCCACACGGGAGACTCCCTGGACAACGAACGACGGCGCAGCCGCGACGGGGCGTGCGACCCCGAGGGCGTGCAGCACGACCGAACCCCCTGCCGCTGCGAGCCCCAAGACGAGGAAGATCCGCCAGTCCGGCATGCCGCCCGCGAAGCGCATCACGCCGGCGAGCAGCAGCATGGCGGACGCTACGCCGAAGCAGTACGACAGCGACGCGCCGACAAGCGTCGTCCCGACAGGCGGATACGCCTCGACGGCAACGCGCAAGGAGTAGGAAGCCGCAGCAAGCGCCCACAGAAGGAGCGCCCGCTCTCGGTCGACGACGGCCGCGCGCGCAAGCACGAGGGCGAGGACGAATCCGGAGATGACGGTGGGCAGGACGCTCATCTCGGCTGCGCCCACGCTACCACCTCCTCGAGCAAGCCGCCTACGGCCGCTCGGCGGCGAGCTTCTCCGCAAACGCCGCCACGCTCATCGCGCCGATGTCGCCTGCGCTCCGCTCCCGGACGCCTACTGAATCCGTCTCGACTTCACGGTCGCCGACGACCAGCATGTACGGGACCTTCTGCGCCTGCGCCTTCGCAATCTTGATGCGCATGGGCTCGTTCTCAGCATACACCTCGACCCTGACGCCGGACGAGCGGAGCGTCCGCGCGACCTCCTCGCAGTACGCCAGGTGCCGGTCGGCGATCGGCACGAGCACCGCCTGCACCGGCGCAAGCCAGGTCGGGAACGCACCTGCGTAGTGCTCGATGAGGATGCCCAAGAACCGTTCCATGCTCCCGAGGATGGTCCTGTGCAGCATGAAGGGGACGGCCTCGTCGTTGTCCTTCGTCCGATACGTCAGCCCGAACCGCGATGGGAAGTTGAAGTCGACCTGTATCGTCGAGCACTGCCAGGTGCGTCCGATGGCGTCTTTGAGCTTGATGTCGATCTTCGGGCCGTAGAACGCACCATCGCCCTCGTTGATCTGGTAGGCGAGGTCGTGGGCCTCGCAGGCCGACATCAGCGAGCGCGTCGCGTGCTCCCACATCGCGTCGTCCCCGATCGACTTGTCCGGCCGCGTGGAGATCTCCGCGCTGTACTCGAACCCGAAGACGTCCTTGAGCACGTAGTCCACCAGGTCGAGCATCGCCACGACCTCGTCGTGGACCTGCTCCGGCATGCAGAAGATGTGCGCGTCGTCCTGGGTGAACCCCCGTGCACGCATCAGCCCGTGCACGACGCCGGACATCTCGTGCCGGTACACGGTCCCGAACTCGAATATGCGCATCGGCAAGTCGCGGTACGAACGCACGTCGTTCGCGTAGATGAGCACGTGGCCGGGGCAGTTCATGGGCTTGACGCCGTACTCGTTGACCCGGCCGTCGCCCTCGTCGACCTCGAAGAAGTACATGTTCTCGCGGTAGAAGTCGTAGTGGCCGGAGATCTTCCAGACGTCGGCCTTGTAGATGTGGGGCGTGATGGCCTCGACGTACCCTCGGTCGTACAGCACGCCGCGCAGCCACTCCTGGAGCACGCGCAGGATGCGGGCGCCCTTCGGGTGGTAGACCGGCAGACCGGCACCAGCGACCTCGTGGAAGCTGAACAGGTCGAGCTCCCGCCCCAACTTGCGGTGGTCGCGCCGCTCGGCTTCCTGGAGACGCTCGAGGTATGCTGCGAGGTCTTTCTCGGAGAACCACGCGGTGCCGTAGATGCGCTGGAGCATCGGCCGCGCCGAGTCCCCGCGCCAGTACGCGCCAGCCACCTTCATGAGCTTGAACGCCTTGATCCAGCCCGTGTGAGGGACGTGCGGGCCGCGGCACAGGTCTGTGAAGGAGCCCTGAGTGTACACGGACAGGTGCTCGTCTTCGGGAAGCTCCGCGATGAGCTCCTGCTTGTATGGCTGGCCGTCGAAGACATCCGTCGCCTCAAGCCGGTCGAGCTCGGCGCGGTCGAACGTCTTCTCCTCGGCCACGATCTCGCGCATCCGCTCCTCGATCGCGGCGAGGTCCTCGGGCGAGAATGGCCGCTCGACGTCGAAGTCGTAGTAGAAGCCGTCCTCGATCGCCGGACCGATCCCGAACTTGACGGTCGGGAACAGGTCCTTGACCGCTTCTGCCATCACGTGCGCGGCAGAGTGGCGGAGCACGTGCAAGGCCTCAGGATCGCGCTCGGTGACGATCTCGACCTCGTCACCGTCGTGCACCGCCGCGGCGACGTCCACGAGGCGGCCGTTGACGCGCCCCGCGAGTGCGGCCTGCGCAAGCCGGGATCCGACGGCGCGCGCCACGTCGATGATGCGCGCGCCCTCGTCGACCTCGATGCTGCTGCCGTCCGGAAGGCGGACGCTGATGCGAGCCATTGCATGACCTCCGTACGATGTGCGCGGACTCCGCTTCCCTACTGCTTCGTCTTGCAGTAGGGGCAGACCGTCCAGTCGAGCTTCAGCGCCCTGCCGCAGCTGATGCACTCCTTCTTGAGCTTCTTCATGCACGAGGGGCAGATGAGGTAGTCGTCCTCAACCGGCTTGAAGCACGCCGGGCACGACGGGAACCTGCGCTGAAGTTCCGCCTCGCGTGCGCGGATCTCCAGCTCCCGCTCGCGCTCGTCAGCAAGCGACTCGGGCGGCCGCACGACCATGTAGACGATCCATCCTGGGATGTTGAAGAGCAAGACGACGAGCCCCCAGAACCACGACATCGCCCCCCTGCGTTCAGCGTCGCGCCACGTCCAGAACACGAGGGCGAGCGAGAAGATCACGAAGAACAGCCAGCATAACCGCTGCGACAGCTGGACCAGCGGATTGTCGAGCACGGGTTGGAGCAGCTCGTTGAACATCGGTTCCCTGCGCTCCCTTCGTACGGCCGCGTGCCGGAGCCGGCACGGTCATGCGCGATTCTATCGCATCGTCGCGTCCGGCACACGCGCCAGGGTCAGACCGGAACCTGTATCATATGCACGGCACGCCCCGTGCCGATCCGAGGGGACAGCACCGCATGCAACATGCACAAGAGCGCCACATCACCGTGAACCTCGTCTCCGAGACGGTTGGCGGCGCCACGGGCCACGGCGTGCACACGGCGTTCGCCCAGACGCGCGAAGCGCTTGCCCGGGCAGGCGTGGACGTCCACGTCAATGCGGAGATGTGCTGCGACATCGCCCACATCGAGACGATGGGCCCGGTCGGCCTGCGCGCGCTGCTGCGCGAGCGTGGCCACGTCGTCGTGACCGCTCACATCGTGCCGGAATCGCTCGTCGGAAGCTTCGCCTTCGCCCGCCTCTGGCTGCCGATCGCACGCTCATACATCCGCTTCTTCTACTCGCGCGCGGACCTCATCCTCGCAGTCTCGCCCGCCGTCGCCGAGGGGCTCCGCGACATGCGGTTGCGCACGCCTGTCAGGGTCGTGCCGAACGCCATCGACCTCGAACGCTTCCGTTCGCGGCCCGAGTGGCGCGCCGAGGTACGGGCATCGCTCGGCATCCCCGACGACGCGTTCGTCGCGATCTCGACCGGCCAGATACAGCCGCGCAAAGGGGTCGACACCTTCGTCAGGGTCGCACGCCAGTGCCCGGACGCCACCTTCCTGTGGCTGGGCGGGATGCCGTTCAAGGCGCTGACTGCCGGTTTCCGCCGCATGATGCGCACGACGAAGCGCGTGCCAGAGAACTGCCGCTTCTTGGGAGAGGTCCCGCATGAGGAGGTCCCGCGCTATCTCTCGGCAGCCGACTGCCTGCTCTTCCCTTCCAGGCAAGAGACCTTCGGCTTCACGGTCGTCGAGGCGGCGGCAGCTGGCCTTCCCCTCGTGCTCCGGGACCTCGAGGTGTACCGGCCTCTGTTCGACGACTCGTACATCGCGTGCGACGAAGCCGGGTTCGCGGATGCGATCGAACGCCTGATGACCGACCCGTCCCTGCGCGAGGAGCACGCTGCTCGTGCGCTGCGCATGGCCGATCGGTACGGCCTGGAGACACACGCGGCTGCGCTGCTCGACGCCTATCGCTGGGTCCTGCGGCGCGATGCCAGCACCTCGCCCACCACGTAGAGGCTGCCGGTGCACAGAACGCCCGTCTGAGACCGCCGCACCGCCGCGTCTACAGCATCGGCAACGGCGGGTTCGACCGCGAGCACGTAGCCACCCTCCGCGC
>JAOAFY010000031.1 GCA_026416035.1 Coriobacteriia bacterium
GACAGGTTCGGGGAAGTCGTCCGAGGCGGACGAACTCCGGGCAAGCGATACCTCGGCATCCGAGTCGTCCGCGACGACGGCGGTCCGGTGAGGTTCACGGACTCGGTCGTCCGCAATGCGCTGAGGATCGTCGACATGCTGCCCGGGTACTACGCGGTAGGGATCGTGGCAGCGCTGCTTTCGAAGTCCGGCAAGCGTCTCGGCGACATGGCTGCCGGCACGGTGGTGGTCCGCGACGCCGGCGACGTGGCCCTTCCCGATCCCGAGACGCTGCTAAGGCCGGAGGCGCTGCTCGTGAAGGAGTACCTCGACCGCCGTCCGGCGCTCACCCCGGCGGCGCGCTACCAGGTGGGCGTGGAGCTGCTGGCGCTGTACGGCGAATCGCCGCAACCCGGGTGGGACGAGCCCGTGATCGCGGGGCGGCTGGCGGACCTCGCGGGTCTTCGCGTGGCGATTGACGCGGCGAAGCGGTCGGGATAGGGTAGCCCTTGGTCGCCCGGAGCCGGGCGAGTCATCGGTCCGCACGAGGCGACAGGAGGCACCACATGCCGGCACGTCCTGGTGACACCGTCACCGTACACTATCGCGGCACCCTTGAAGACGGCACCGTCTTCGATTCGAGCGAAGGCCGCTCGCCGCTGCTGTTCACGCTGGGTGAAGGCGACGTCATCCCCGGCTTCGAGGCCGCGGTGCTCGGGCTTGAGGTCGGTCAGAAGGCCGTGGCGACGCTCGCCCCCGAGGAGGCGTACGGTCCCCGGTACGAAGAGGCGGTGCAGGAGGTCCCCATCGACCTGTTCGGCGAGGCCGCGCCCGAGGTCGGCGACATGGTCAGCGTGATCGCCGACGACGGCACGCAGCTCGCCGCCACCGTGAGCGCCATCAGCGACGACCTGATGACTGTCACCCTCGACTTCAACCATCCGCTGGCCGGCAGGACTCTCACCTTCGAGATAGAACTCGTCGAGATAGTCGGGGGCTGACGCTCGCGTTGACACTGTCGCGCGGCCGACTTTACGCTTGTCGCGGCATGGCTTGGGTCCGGGGCGTATCCGGCAGACCGTCCCGGGCAGAAGGCGACAGCGATCAGGCACGAAGGCTGTGTGCGGCACACGAGGCCGCGCACTACGGGTAGGGGGTGTTGGCGATTCTGCTCACCAAGGTCAACGTGTGGCTCGACGTCATCTTCACAGGCCTTTGGCTCGTCGTGGTCGTCGGGCTCATCGGGCACTTCCTCTTGAGCATCCCGACTGGCCGCTTCCGCAAGAAGTGGATCCTCAAGGAGTGGCCGAAGCACGACTGGGCGCCGCCCGCGCTCCCGAAGTTCATGCACTTCCAGCACCTCGCCATGATGGGTCTGCTCGGCTTCTCGGGGATGTACATCCGCTTCCCCTTCTTCGACGGCGGTCGGACTGCGATGCGCTACGTGCACTACGTGGCCATGGTGATCGTGGGTCTCAACTACTTCTGGCGTCTGTGGTACGCGTTCTTCTCAAAGGAGCGCGACTACAAGGAGTTCGCGATCGGCAAGAAGGACTTGCAAACCGTCCTCGGCGTCGGCGCGTACTACGCGTACCTGTCGAACAGCAAGCCGCACGTGGCCAAGTACAACGTGTTCCAGAAGGGCACCTACGACCTCTTCGCCCTGCTCATGCTCGTCCAGGGCTTCACAGGGCTGTCGTTGCTTACCCAGCCGATCCTGTTCGGGCTGTCTCCACGCGAAGTGCTGCTCGGCTGGCTGCCTGGCAGCGTGGCGATGGCGGGGGCATGGGCCCGGATCGTGCACTACAGCGTGAACTGGCTGTTCATCATCCTTGTGACTGTGCACATGTACCTTGCGGTCGCAGAGGATCTGCCGTGCTCGCTGGACTTCTTCGGCCTCAAGAAGCTTGAGGTCGACCCCGACGCGTTCCATCACCACGACGAGCACGAAAGCGCTCCGGCGGGGCTGGCGGCTGCACATGCAGAAGGGGACTAGCTGGTGACCTCTCGGGCGCGAGGCACCTGGGGGCACGCTCGAGCGGTCGCGCTCTTCCGCGCAGCGCCCGCATTCGGGCAGGCACCCTCGGTTGTGGCGACGCGGCCGGCTTCGACGGTGCCGACGGCAGGCTACGACTTGGACTTCACGTTGCCGACGCAAAGCAAGTCCGGATGTCTCGTGTGCCACGGTGATCCTGACCTGGTGCGTCTGAAGGCTGGCAAGATCACCAGCTACCACGTGCCGGCAGACCAGTATGGGTCTTCGGTGCACGGGTCTCAGCAGTGCGTCGCATGCCACCTGGATTTCGCGTACAAGCTGCCGCACGACACCGACGCAGCATGGCAGCTCACGGCGAAGACGGCCTGCCGGAACTGCCACGACGAGCAGTTCATCGCGTTCGGCAAGGGCGTGCACCAGCGGGCCGTCGACGCCACGGGCACGCGAGCGAGCATCGAGGCCGCCAAGCCGCTCTGCGGCGATTGCCACGGGAGCCACGGCATCCAGAAGCTCACCGACTCGAAACCGGGTCAGGCAGCGATGCATGCGTCCGGCTGGCAGGTTTGCGGCCGATGCCATCAGGACTACTGGGACAGCTACGACGACTACTACCATGGCGCGGCCTACAAGCGCGGGGCAGAAGATGCGCCAGCGTGCTGGGACTGCCACGGGTGGCACGACATCCGTCCCTCGAAGGAGCGCGGGTCGAGAGTGAGCGAAGCGAACCTCGTGGAGACGTGCGGGCAGGAAGGGTGCCACAAGCGGAGCACCGTCGACGAGGAGTTCGCGTCGTACGCGTACGCGATCCACAACAAGCGCGCGCTCAAGCGCGAGAATCCTGTGTACCAGGCCATCCGTTCGCTCTTCCGGTTCATCTGGAAGGACTGATGCGCCTGTCGGGTGTTCGACGTTCTGCTCGGTGCGAGAAGGGTAGGGGATCGGAAAGTGAAGACTGAGACACGCTCCGGCAAGCATGTCTCGCGTGTGGCGGCGGTCATCGCGCTCTCGGTGCTCTTGCTCGGGATCGCGTCTGTTGCACACGCACTGACCATCGACATCGGGGGAACGGTGTTCGCGGACAAGTGCGCGCCGTGCCACGGGAACGTCGCGAAGACGCCGGCGAGCTTCCCCGTGAAGTTCAGCCACGGCAACCACATCACCTACGCCTGCTCGAGCTGCCACACACAGTTCCCGCATCGGCCCGAAGGCACGTTGAAGATGGACATGAAGCAGTGCTTCAACTGCCATGCCCTCGTCCATGGGCCGCAGGGCGTGCTCGCGAGCGGTGTGTGCTTCGACTGCCACTACTCGACGGGCAAGCCGCTGCGCCCGGCGTTCCACACGGCGGACTGGGCCGAGAAGCCGCACGTGCAGCCTGCGCGCGACGAGCTCACGACGAAGTGTGCGATGTGCCATACGCTCGCCGACTGCGACGACTGCCATCTGAAGACCGGCGTGCAGTGGAAGCCGCCAGTCCCGTTCCTGTACGACGCGGGCACCGGGTGCCAGGCGTGCCACGGCAACCCGAACCTGGTCCGTACCACAAGCACGGGCATCAAGTCGTTCCACGTGACGGGGCTCGAGCGTTCGGCGCACCGGGATCTCGGCTGCCAACAGTGCCATCCGGACTTCGCGTACGGCAAGGTCAAGCCGGCGACGCCCTTGTGGAACGTCAACGCAGGCATGGCCTGCGCGGAGTGCCACGACCACGATCGCCAGGCGAAGGCGTACGCGACCTCGGTGCATGCCAAGGAGATCTCGAAGGGCAACCTCCGTTCGGCTACGTGCGGTTCGTGCCACGGCGGACACGACATCGCACGCCTCGATACGCAGGAAGCGAGCGAGGCGCTGCACGCATCAGCCGAGACGATGTGTGGCAAGTGCCACGCGGAGTACTGGGACTCGTACAACGACTACTATCATGGCGCTGCCTACAAGCGCGGGGCGGAAGACGCGCCAGCGTGCTGGGACTGCCATGATGCGCATGATGTGAAGGCGGCTGGCGATCCCGCGTCGCCAGTGGATCGGGCGAACCTGGCGGAGACGTGCGCGCGCTGCCACCAGCACAAGGACTCGAACGAGTCGTTCGTGCGCGCATCGAGGGACCTCATCCATCAGAAGGTGAAGGTCCGGCAGGAGAACGGACTGCTCAGGTTCGTGGGGTCGATCGTCGGAGGCCGTGACTGACAGGATGCGAGGCAGCGTCATCGTACGGCGTGCATCGAAGCTGGCGGCCGCCGCGCTGTTGGCGGCCGCCTTCGTCGCAGGCGCGTCAGAGACCGCGCTGACGCAGTCAGACACCCCGCCCATAGACCTCACCGGTCCAGTGGAGCCGCGCAACTGCGTGCCGTGCCACGCCTCCATCGGTCAGGCGAAGCGGCCAGGCATCATCTTCAGCCACGCCGCGCACCTGACGGTCGACTGCTCCGCGTGCCACGTCGCGACGCCGCACCAAGACGGGAAGACCGTCCGTCCGTCGATGCAGACCTGCTTCTCGTGCCACGGGCTTCAGCACGGTCCGACGGGCCTGATTGCGAGCGGGACCTGCCGTGACTGCCACACCAAAGACTTCGAGCTCAAGCCGGCGACCCACACGAAGGACTGGAAGCGCAAGCCCCACGCCGACGCGGCCCGCCCGAACGTCAACGGCTGCCTGATGTGCCACGAATCCGCGAAGGACTGCGACCGGTGTCATGCCGACGAGGCACCGCAGGTCCCGCGGATGCCGAGCGTCTACCTGCGCTCGGTGCCCGTGAAGCCCGATGAGCCGTCTGTGCTCATCGACGTCGACGAGCCGGTCACGGTCGGCCAGTGCGTGTTCTGCCACGCGGACATCAACGGGATCGCGCCGGGCCGCATCATCTTCACGCACGACACGCACTTGAAGCGGGCGTACAAGTGCGCAAGCTGCCACCCGAGGTTCCCGCACCAGCCGCAAGGAACCCTCCGCAACACGATGCAGGACTGCTATCGGTGCCACGGGCTGGTGCACAGTGCACGCGGTGAGGTTGCGCCAGAGAAGTGCGAGGCGTGCCACCCGAAGGAATTCAAGCTGGTGCCGGCCAACCACACGAAGCAGTTCTTAAGCGGCGGGCACAAGGACCGTGCGCGCAGCGAGCCGACTTACTGCTCCATGTGCCACAAGTCGACCGCCTGCGTGAAGTGCCACAACGGCGGCGTGAAGATGGCCGATGGCCGCACGAGCGCCAAAGTCGTCCCCGCCGATCATCGCAAGACGCAGTGGCGTGCGGATCACGGCGGCAGGTACTTGGCGCAGGAAGGGCTGTGCGCCGTGTGCCACGACTCGCCGTCGTGCGCGAAGTGCCATCAGACCTCGATGCCGCACCCGGCGAACTGGCTCGCGGCGCACTCGAAGCGCGACGGGGCGCTCGGCAAGGACTGCAAGGTCTGCCACAAGGACCGCAAGACCTGCCAGGAGTGCCATCACGCGGCAGTCCGGTCGACCGAGCTCGTCGCTGCCAACTGCGTGAAGTGCCATCCCGAGATGGACACCAAGCCGGCGACGAAGATCAAGAACGCGCCGCTTGCGGAGCACGCAGTCCACTTCGAGGTCGCCAAGAAGAAGGGCAAGCCGTACACCTGCTCGGAATGCCACGTGGGCTTCGGGCTTTCGGAGGTGCACGTCACGAGCCAGCTCTCCGGACCGCACGATCTGCGCGCCTGCTATGATTGCCACGGCGCGCTCGGCGTCGACCGCCTCCAGATCGCGCCGTGGCCCGGCTCGGAGCTCTGCCGCCGCTGCCACGCCGACCTCAGGATCTAGCACAGGAGCGACCCGCATGAACCTTCGCCTGACCAGCAGACAGCTCGATGCCGCGCTGAAGGCCGTCGCCGCGCTCGTCGTCGTCGCGCTCGTCTACCTCGGGTACACGGCGTGGGACTACCAGCGCCGCACTCAGACGACGAGCATCGCAGCCCGTGCTGTGGAGAACCTTGCCGAGGCCGTGCGCCGCGACCCGAAGAACCCGAACGCCCGGATCCTGCTCGCACAGGCGCTCGCAGGACAAGGGCGGCTGAACGAAGCGATCGAGCAGTTCCAAGCCGCGCTCAAGCTCGACGAGGCCAACCCTGCTGCACTCGAGGGACTGGGCATGATCGCTATGCGTCAGCAGGAGTGGGCGACTGCCGAAGGATACTGGCGTCGCATCATCGACCAACTGCGCGGCGGGCAGTTCGCTGCGGCGGACCAGCGCTTGGAGCGTGCCTACTACTACCTCGGCGTCACGCTGATCAAACGGAAGCAGTACGAGGACGCCGTGGCGTACCTCAAGGAAGCGTTGCGCATCAGGCGGGACGCCTCCGATACGCACTACGCGTTGTCGGTCGCCTATCGAGAGCTGGGCATCGCTGACAAGGCGAAGCAGGAGCTCCAGACCGCGCTGGCATTCGACCCCATGCTGCCTGAAGCGAACTACGACCTCGGGCGGATGCTCGTGGCTGAAGGCGACCTTGCCGGTGCTGCCGAAGCCTTCCGGCGGGCCATCGACGGTGCTCCGGGGCAGCCGGAGCCCCTCGCGGAGCTCGAGAAGCTCGGACCGTTCGAGCAGCGGCTCGCCAAGGCGAAGGAGCTATCGGCTGCTGACGCGAAGGCCGCGCTCGTCGAGGCGCGCATCGCAGCTGCGCTCGACCCGAAGAACGCGGAGGCCGCACGCATCAAGGCGCGGTTGCTGACGGAGCTCGGACAGAAGGAGGCCGCCGACGCCTGGGAGAAGCTGCTTCAGTTGGCGCCGGAGGATCCCGAGGCCATCGCGGCACTCAACAAGCTGACCAAGAACCAGTGAGACCCGGAGCGTGCGAAGTGGTTGAGACATCCGTCCGGCTCGATCGGTACCTGGCAGACAAGGAGCGCAGGAGCAGGCGCAGGAAGGCCATCTTGCTGGGGCTCTTGCTCCTGCTGCTCGCGCTGCTGGTCTACTCGGCGCTGTACTACCAGGCGAACCGGCGGCTGCCGATTCCGTTCGTGCAGGGCGGTACGCAGGCGGTCGAGCCGCCGCAGTTCCTGTACGCAATCGCGGGTCCTGAGGGCAAGGACGCGCTCGCGCAGCCGGTCGGCGTGTGCGTGACGAAGGACGACCGCGTGTACGTCACCGATCTGAAGAGCGACGTGGTGCGCGTCTACCGGGTCGACGGCGCGTACCTGTTCAGTTTCGGATCGATTGCGAGCGACGAGGCCACGCACCTCGCTCAGCCGGGGCGCGTGGCAGCCAGCCCCGAAGGCGATATCTGGGTCACCGACCGCATGCTCCGAGGCATCTTCGTGTTCGACAAGGACGGCGCGTTCAAGCGCCGGTTCGTGCCGAAGAGCGATGCCGCGAAGACCTGGGCGCCCATCGGAGTCACGTTCGGGCCGGACGGCACTGTGTACGTGTGCGACGTCGGCCAGTCCCAAGGACACCGGGTGCTCGCGTTCAGGCAGGATGGCACCGAGGTGCTTCGTTTCGGCCAGACGAAGCAGGCGGTTCGGATGCAGGAAGCCCCCGGGTCGTTCTACTTCCCGAACAGCATCGCCATAAGCCCCAAGGGCGAGATCTTCGTTTCGGATGGCAACAACCGGCGCGTGCAGGTCTTCGATGCAAGCGGCGGGTTCTTGCGCATCATCGCGACGTCAGGCACGCCTCGCGGAATGGTCATCGACGCCGAGCAGCGCCTTCTCGTCGTCGACCCTCTGGCGCACGCCATCGACGCTTACGACCTTCAGGGCACGAGGATCGTCTCATTCGGCGGCCCTGGCATCGGCCCCGGGCAGTTCCAATACCCCAACGACATCGCGCTCGACAGACGCGGCCGGATGTTCATCACCGATCGTGAGAACCACCAGGTGCAGGTGTGGGGCTGGCCGACCACGGTCGTGCCGCCCGTGGAGCCGCCGAGGGAGCCCGTGCGCTGGGGCATCTGCCTGTCGCCGCTGCTCCTGTTGCTGCTTCCCCTCGCGCTGCGCAAGCGCAAGCTCGTCGTCACGGAGGACTTCCTCGACGCGATCGCCGGCATGGAGCGCACAGACGTCTTGCAGGCGAAGCGGTTGCGCCTGATCGTGCCGATGAGCGAATACGAACGGCTTGCCGGCAAGACGATCGGCGGAGTCCCGCTGTCTGAGTTGCTGCATGGCGAGCCGCACTCGGACTCCGACGTGGCCGATCTGATCGACAAGACCGGCGTCGACCGCGGCACCGCCATCCTGCTCACGCTCGTCCAGCGTGTCGGCCGGCTGGGCACTGAGGACCCTGAACTGACGCGCATCGCACGCGCTCTCGAAGCAAGGACCTACGATGCGCGAAGCTTCGTCTCAGAGCACGACGCACGCGCCTCTCGGCGCACGAAGCGATGAATCGAGGCAAGAGGGGTATACGAGAGGGTGATTGCCGATTGACAAGCCAGCGCGATGTGCTAGGCTTGTTGTCGGGGACTTGTAACGACAGTTACAAGCCCCTGTTCGACAGGAGCCCCGGCAGGCGACGTCGAACAGAACCGAACAGAGAAGGCCGTTGACGTCTCCGAGCCCGGAGCGCCTACCGCGCAAGCCATGGACTTCGGGCCGATAGGGTGTCGCGGGAAACCGCGGCGCCTCCCGCATCGGAAAGGGGACGAGCGCACCGCAGGCTCCGGCATTGCCGGCGTGTGCGCGATGTGGGTAAGGGAGGCCACATACGGACGACAGGACCGGTCAGACGCTGGATCTTCGGCGCGCTGGCCGGTCTTTGCTTCCCCCCGATGACGGCCGCAGAAGGGAGGTGGCGCCTGAGAGGTTGCGACGCGTGTACCGGTAGGGCTCATGTGCGGGTCCAAGCCCGCAGGAGCACCCACTGATCGAGAGAGGGAAAGGTATGGCTACACACGACAAGGAACCTACAGGGAAGCTCGAGCTCTCGCGGCGAGACTTCCTGAAGGCTGGCGCCGCAGCGGCTGTCGTCGGGGCAGCAGGCGCCGATCTCGTGTTCACGCCGTCGAGAGCGAACGCAGCGGACGTCGCTGCCACCTACGTCACGACCTGTCCGTATTGCTCCGCTCAGTGCGGCCAGCTGGTGGATGTGGATGCGTCGGGCAATGTGCTCGACGTCTACGGCGATCCGAACAGCCCGACGAACCGCGGCGGCCTGTGCGCGAAAGGCGCTGGCTCGTACCAGCTCGTCACCAACCCGCGGCGCTTGGGCGTCCCCGAGCATACCGCGGCGGTCGACGGTTTCGACTTCACCGGTCGCGCCTGGAAGCGCATCGGCAACGGTGCGTGGACCGAGATGTCGCTCGACACGGCGATGAGCGAGATCGCCACGCAGCTCGTCAGCATCCGCGGGACGGTCACGCCGGGCAGCACAGCCGCGTCCAATGCCAAGACGGTGCAGTTCTTCGGCTCTTCGCACCTGAACAACGAGGCGAACTACCTGTACCGCAAGATCATCGCGAACTTCGGGACCAGCCTGGTCGAGCACCAGGCCCGCATATGACACTCGTCCACTGTGGCCGGTCTTGGCCGCACATTCGGACGGGGCGCGATGACCAACAGCTGGGTGGACCTCGACCACTCCACGCTTTTCGTGGTCCAGGGCGCGAACCCGGCTGAGAACCACCCCGCGTCCATCGGGCACGTCAACCTTGCGCGCTTCGACGCCTACGGACGTGGACGCAACGCTGGACTGATCGTCATCGACCCGCGGCAGACTCGCACCGCGCGTCTTACCGGCGTGCCGTACGTTGCTTCGAACCCGAACGACCAGCGCAAGCACGACCGCTACGTCCGCATCCGTCCGGGCACGAACATCGCGTTCACCAACGGCGTGATGAAGGCGATCATCGACTGGATGTACGCCAACCCGACGGATCAGAAGTCGATCAACTTCTTCGCGTGGCACAACACGGCAAGCGGCGTGAACGCCGGTTCGTTCGCCCGGACGTTCATCGACGACGGCGGCACCACGCGGACGCTTGGGACGACGCAGCTTGGCGGCGCCGAGTACTCCTTCGACGGCGGCACGACGTGGGTGACGGCCCCGCTTTCGACCGGGTGGCCGAAGTACTGCGACTCGCGTGTGAAGGTGGCCGCGCCCGGCACGGACTACCAACGTGCCACCCTGCGGGTGCCAGACGGTTCCGGTGGCTACTGGACGTTCTCGAACATGCTCGTGTTCGCAAGCGACATCAACGACCCGGACTGCGTCTTCCAGAAGCTCCGCACGCACCTGTCGCCGTACGACAAGGCGACCGTTGCCGACATCTGCGGGTGCACCCAGGACGACATCGAGGCGGTGGCGCAAGCGTTCATCGAGAACAGCCGGTTCGCGTCGAGCGACTTCGGCGCAGCAACGGCGACGCCGACGGCTGCGGGCTATCGAGCCACCGTCATGATGTACGCCATGGGCGCGACCCAGTTCACCACCGGTTCGCAGGCCGTGCGCACCTACGCGATCCTGCAGACGATGATGGGCAACATGGGCCGCATCGGCGGCGGCATCGACGCGCTGCGCGGCATCCACAACGTCCAGGGTTCGACCGACATGGGCGTGCTGTTCGACCTCATCCCTGCGTACTCGGGCAACCCCGGTGTAGGCAAGGCGTACGTCGACTACTCGAACGAGCTGTTCGGCAACCGCGTGGTCGGGACGGGAGCTCGTGATGCGTACAACCCCTCACAGCTCGGTCTGCAGCAGCGCGGCTTCTACAACATGACGGTCGAATGGTTCGGCGAGCGCAAGTCGGTCAACAGCCGTTACTCCTCCACCGACTTCGAGAAGCTGTACGCATGCTGGCCGAAGGGCAACGGCTTCCAGCACACCGAGGCATTCCGCCGCATGGATCCAGACTGGGTTGCGACGAACGGCGGAGCGCAGATCAAGGCCGCAGTCGTCTGGGGCCAGAACCCGGCGGTCACCGAGCCGCATCAGAGCGCGGTGCGCAAGGGCCTCGAGAGCCTCGACTTGCTCGTGGTCGTGGACATGTTCGCGACCGAGACTGCCCAGTGCAAGCGCAAGAGCGATGGCGTCACCTACCTGCTCCCCGCGTGCTCGCACGTCGAGGAGGCAGGTTCGGTCACCAACTCCGGCCGGTGGATCCAGTGGCGCGACCGTGCGCGGGCTCCGAAGGGCAACAGCAAGTCAGACCTCGAGCTGCTGCTCCGCTTCGCGAAGGCGTTGCACGCAGCCGGTGCGTTCAGCCACATCGAGTCCCAGTGGTCTACGATGACATCGCCTCCATCGGGCAACGCGTGGCAGGTGCTGTACGCGAAGTACGGCTGGAACGGCACAGACGCCTTCGAGAGCCTGACGGGAACGGACGCAGAAGGCGTCACGATGTACGGCAGCGAGGTCGTCGCCGAGAACATCTTCAAGGAGATGGCCTCCCCGCTCGACGGCAACAATGGCGACAGCACGGCCAATGCGGGCACGATCTGGATCTACTCGGGTACGGGCTCGATCAGCGCGTACAACGCTGACACCGGCGACGTCCAGCCCACGATCGGTGCGTCATGGGGCGCGTGGGGCAAGCGCAACCGCGCGAAGTCACGCAAGGGTGCTCCCGAATACGCCCACACCTCGATGCAGTACCCGCGGTACGGCTGGGCATGGCTGCTGAACCGCCGCGTGTTCTACAACAACAGCGAGGTGCCGGGCGATGTCTCAGACGTCTTCGTGGCCCCGGGCATCATGGCGCGGCTCTTCGTGCTCAATACGAACACGCTTGCGGACTGGTCGTTGCTGTATCGCGCATACAACACGCTGTCCGACAAGCCGGACCGCGGCATCAGCTACCCGAGCAACCCGGGTGGGTCGACCCCGCACTATCTGCCTGGCCGCTTCCCGGCGTACTGTGAGCCATTCGAGTCGCCGCGGCCCGACCTGGTGTCGCGCTTCGGCTACAACACGGCCAACGGAAGTGCGCTGATCATGAGTGACACGCCGCGGGGCACGGTCGCGGACTACCCGCTCGTGCTCACCACCATCCGGTGCGTCGAGCACTTCCAGGGCGGTCCGATCACCCGCAACAACCCGTGGAACCACGAAGCCGAGCCCGAGCCGTGGATCGAGATCAACTCGGTCGATGCGCTCAAGTACGGCATCAAGGACGGCGACTACGTCAACGTCATCACCGCACGCTCCAACAGCACCACGCAGGAGGAAGGCCGCTCGACGGCTCCGTCTGGCTGGGCCAAGGGCTTCAAGGCGCGCGTGGGCGTCGGCACGCTGGCGAATCAGCGCGTCGCTCCCGGCGTCGTCGCGATTCCGTGGCACTGGGGCGAGCGCGGGCTGAGCATCGGCTCTCGTGCGAACGACCTCACGATCGACGCATGGGACGCGAACACCAGGATTCCCGAGTACAAGGTCTGTCTCTGCCGAATCGAGAAGGCCTAAGGAGGTGATGAGCAATGGGTAACGTGATGGCGATCCTCCAGGACGTCGACAAGTGCATGCGCTGCAACGGCTGCGTCATCTCCTGCAAGCGGACCTGGAAGATGAAGGCCCTCAATCCGGGCGTCCACAAGACCGCTCCAGACCAGCGGGTCATCATCAAGTCCCAGAAGCGCGTCGACATGGGCCCGTTCATGCGGTTCAGCTGCTGGCACTGCGTCAATCCGCCGTGCGTGAAGCGCTGTCCCTTCGCGGCCATCAAGAAGATGGCCAACGGTGCGGTCATGATCGATCCAGCGCTGTGCAAGCCTGGCCAGACCAACTCGGCCGGCGTCCAGTGCGTCAACCAGTGCCAGATCGACTGCGGGCGCGGCGGCTACCCGAAGATCGGCGTGGGTTCGGATCTGTACTCCACGTCGAAGGCGTGGAAGTGCACGCTGTGCTACGGTCGTGCGGGCGCGGGCGAGAGCCTGATCGCTTCGTACGGCACACCGCTGCCGACCAAGGCCACGACTGCCGAGATCACCGCAGTGCCTGAGAAGGCGCACCAGCCGAGCTGCGTGTTCACCTGCCCGGCGCGTGCGATGATGTGGGACACGAGGGACAACATCATCGCGTACATCAACAACCCGACCAACGGCTTCATCTCGGCCGTGGGCGACGGTAGCATGTTCTGGGCGAGCCGCAAGGTGCTGCTCGCGCCGCCGAAGGCAGACCCGTACGTGGAAGACCATGTGACCCCGCTCATCTCGTCCTTGGTCTCCAGCCAATTCGCAAAGGCGGCGCTCGTGCCGACGCTGTTCGCGGGCGGTCTTGCCGCCGTCATCGCGCGCAGGCAGCGGCTGGCCAATGGCGTCGAGGAGGAGGTGTGATGACTGTGAAGCGACATGCGTTCATCGTGCTTGCGGTCGCGATCGCAGCCGGCCTGCTTCTCGCGCCAAGCGTCGCGTTCGCGAACTACTCGGTCCACGGCAGCTACTCGATGTCGACCGACGCATGCGCCGGCTGCCATCGCGCGCACACCGCGGCCAGCCCGATCACCTGGGTGGATCAGAACAGCGTCAATCAGTCCGCGTTGCTGCTCGGCACCGCGACCACGATCGACGAGTTCTGCTACACCTGCCACGGTTCTGCGATGCTCGGTGCTGACACGAACGTCTACGACGGCGTGTTCGAGGCCGATGACGGCGCGAATGCGGCGTCCGACCGCGTGTACAACACCTTCGGTGAGCCGCTGAACGGCGGCGGCTTCGATCCGACCGTGTTCCCGACGATCCACTACCCGAACGGGACGACGTGGGTCGCGTACGGCGGCGGCACCACGGGTCGGGACGGCATCATCTCTGTGGGCGGCGTGCAGGTGCAGATCTCCTGCACCGTGTGTCACGACGTCCACGGCTCGTCGAACTACCGTCTGCTGAAGGACACCGTGAACGGTGTGACGGTCGGCGGCTACGACGGCAGCATCAGCCCCACCGACCCGGTCCCGCAGCCGTACGTTGTCTCGGCCGAAGACGGGTATCCTGCGGGCGGCTGGCGTCTGCACGAAGCCGGCGCGGCGCAGGTCGCGTCCTACCGGCCGGACTACACGACGCCGCGGTACGCCAAGGCACCCGGTTCGAATCCGGCCAAGGGTATCAGCGCCTGGTGTGCGGCATGCCACACGCAGTACACGAGCGCCGAGAGCACCTACGACGCTGCCGACGGCTTTGGCTACGTCATGCGTCACCGCCATCCGGTGAACGTTCCGCTGTCCAACTATGCGGGTTACCGGTCGCTCATCGTGACCGCTAACGCGCTGCCGCTGGCTCACGGAAGCTGGGCGGACGCGAACAGCAACGACGCCACCGACTGGCTCGACTGCCTGACCTGCCACGTCGCCCACGGCTCGTCGGCCGTGATGACCGGCTACGCGAACATCGCGGACGCAACCGACCCGCAGCCGGACTCTGGCTCGGGCAGCGTTCCGCCGGCTGACGGCAACGCGCTGCTTCGCGGCAACAACCGCTACGTGTGCGAGGCATGCCACAACAAGTAGCGACACGCACAGGTCCGCCTTCCGGTGGCCGCAGCGAGAGGAGGGGCCGGGCGACCGGCCCCTCCTTGTCGCGCACGGCTACAGCAGCCTTCGCGCTCGCCGCCTTGCTCGCCACGGCGATCGCCATCAGGTTCGCCTTCGAGTCTGCGGCGCTTAGGCAGATCGCCCCGGCTGCTTCCGCGCTCGCTTCAGGCGTCGGCGTGGCAGCGGGTCTGGGCATCGCGGCGTCCTGGCGGGTCGCCGGTGGGTCTTACCGGCGGATGCAGCTCGCGTTCTTCGCGCTCGGCGCGTTGGCTGGCGTCGGCGCGCCGTTGGCGGTGGCGACGCATCGGTACAGCGACGCGCCGCCTGGCAGCGAGGTCCTGTTCTTGACGACCGCGTGCTGGGCGGCGATGTTGGCGGTGCTGGTCGGGGCTCGAGGCCAGCGGCTCAAGACGATCGCAGGCGCGGTCCTCGGTTTGGCTGGCGCGGCCGGCATCGTTGCGAACTGGGAGCGCCCGAGCTCGTTCTCGGTGTTCGTCCGGTACCGGAGCGAGGAGCTTTGGATGTTGGCTGCGGGTGTGGCGTGGGCAGCGCTGTGGGCGTATGCTGAGCGTGCAGCGGCGGCCAGGAAGGATCCAGGCGGGCTTGCATCGGCTGCCGTCGGCGCCGCCGCAGGAGCCCTCGCGCTGGCGCTCTCCCGGTGGGAGATGGCGGACATCGGTGATGCGCTGCTTTCCCCCGCGTTCTGGGCGATCGCCGCTTCGTCGGCCGTCGTGTGGGCGTCAAGCGTCGTCGCGTTCCGACGGGGCTCGTCCCGGCTGCTCGCAGCCGCATGGTTCCTGCCCGCGGCGGCCCTGACGGCGCTCACCGCGATCGAGCAGGCTCTCAAGCCCTTCGGGATCCAGCCGATCCTGCTCGGACAGGCGGCCGCCGGTGCGGTCGTCGCGGCCGCGGGCGCCGTCCTGGTCGCGGGCGCGGCTTCTGCGCGTACATCACCCGGGAGCTCGGCGCCTCCGATCGCGCGGGCGGCCGCGTTGGCCGCGAGCGCCTGCGCGCTCGTCGCGCTGGTGACGCCTGCGCTGGTTGCGCGCGTCTTTGCGACGCGCGTGGATGGATCGGCGTTCCAGGCTTCGTTCACGCTCCTTGGAGCGGAAACCGTGGGCGGGTGGGCGGTTCTCGGGCTGTCGCTCGTCGGGCTCGCAGCGGCGTTCTCGCGGCGCTCGGGCTCGCGCGGGACGCTGCTGGCCACGGCAGCGCTGGCCTCTGCGGCGCTGCCGTTGGTGTGGTCGACACCCCTGCACACGCTGTCCTCGGCGATACCGTCGGAGATTCAAGTCGACTACGGGAGCGAGTTCGCGAGCATCCGCTTCGAGGCGTTACGCGTGCCGGTCCTGTGGTTCGCCGTGGCTGGCGCGCTCGCGGCGACAGCGGTAGTGTGGTGGCGGTCCCGGCCGGAAGCGGCCGGCGAGGATCCAGGCAGAGGTGATGCGTCGTGAACCGTGCGGTGGCCGTAGCGCTCGCAGCCGTCATGCTGGCTGTCGCCCCGCTCGCTGGCTGTGCCCGCAAGACCGTGACCGTGCGCACGGGCGAAGTGGTCGTGTGCACGGCAGGCGAGGTGATCGAGGACAGGACGAAGGAGCTGGAGGTCCCGGTCTCCGAGGTCTCCAAGCACTCGGTGACGACGAAGGTCGTCACCTGCGAGAAGCATCAGGGGCTTGCGGGACTTTGGGAGGCAGCGCAAGCCGCTCTGGCGGCAGGCGACACCAACGCTGCGCGTGCGAAGCTCGCAGCGATCGTCGCCAAGGACCCCGGCTATGCCGGCGGCCAGGCGAAGAAGCAGCTCGACGAGATCGAAGGGGGCGGGTCGCCCTCGCCGGGCACCTCGCAGCCAGGCACTTCGACCGCAGGAGGAGAGGAGCCCGTCGGACCGGTCGCGAACCTGCTCCGGTACGTCCCGGACGTCATCGACGGATACACGGCGCAGGGCATCACCGCCGATCCTGCGTCTATCACGAGAGACTACCTCCCGCTGTCAGGCAACGCCGATCTGATGGTCATCATGGTCGAGCAGATGGTCGATGCGAAGAAGGCCGCAGCAGGGCTCGACGCTTTCAGGCAGACGTACCCGGACGACGCCGCGGGGGTGACCGTGGAGGGCAAGCAGGGGCGCTTCGGGACCCGGACCGGCTACGCCGCGATTGCGTTCGTCGACGGCTCGCTCCTCGTGACCGTAGAGATGCACGTCCGCACGGGCAGGCCGGTCGACCTCAAGCCGGCGCTCCTGAAGGTCGGCGGCATCATCGGCGGCTGACCCATGCGGACCGAGAATCCTCCGGCCGGCGGCGCGTCCGATGCACGCGCGGCGCGCGACCGGCTGTCGGCTGCCAGGTTCGCGGCCGCAGCCGCGGTGCTTGCGATCGTCGGTGCCGTCGCGATAGCGTCGATGCCGGCCCCGCGTGCGCCCGTCCCGTCAGCGCCGGGATCGTCGGGGGCATTGCAGCTGTACTACGAATCGGGATTCCCGACCCCTGGCGAGGAGCCGCTCGAACGTCCGGTGGGCGTCGCGGTCATGGCGGACCGTGTGTACGTGGCGGACTCCGTGGCCGGCGTGGTGCGCATCTTCGACGAGCGCGGCGTTCCGCGAAGCATAGTCGGCAGCGGCACGCTATCCGTTCCGACCTACGTGGCCTGCGATGCTGCCCGCCGCCAGGTGTTCGTCACCGACCGGAAGGCCAAGGCGCTTTTCGTCTTCGACGCCGACGGTTCTAGCCTGCGGCGTCTCGAGGTGACCGGTGCGCCGGCTCCTGCGGGCCGCAGCGCGGAGGCGACTTCATGGGAGCCGCTCGGCGTGGCAGCCGGCGAGGACGGTTCGATCTTCGTGACGGATGTCAGCGGCCGGCACGCGCTGCTACTGCTAGACGCTTCCGGCCGCGTTCGACGGGCAGTGGGCGGTGCGGGCGACGACGCGCCAGTCGTGGTGGCCCTCGAGTACCCGAACGACGTCGCGATCGTCGGACCTGAAGTGTGGCTGTCTGACAGCAACAACGGGCGGGTGCTCGTGTTCGACGACGCGGGAGCCTACCTGCGAGCGATCACGGTGCGTGGCGTCGTCAGAGGGCTTGCCGCGATACCGGGCACGGACGCCGCCCCGGCAGCCGTCGCCGGGGTCGACGCGCTTGCCCACGACATCGTCGTGTGGGACCTGCGCGGGAA
>JAOAFY010000032.1 GCA_026416035.1 Coriobacteriia bacterium
AGATGGAGGCGATCGCGCGAGTCAGCGACACGCTGCACTCGACGCTCGACGTCGATGCCGTCAGCGGCGACGTGCTGGACGTGATCATGGACCTCCTCGGGTGGGACGCGATCAGCGTCTTCGTGGTCGACACGACGACAGGCGAGACGGTGTTCTCGGCGACGCGCGGGGCGCCCACGCAACGGCCGGCGTTCGCGTACGCTCCCGGTGCGGGCGTCCTGGATACTGACGAGCGCGATGGCGCCTTCGGCTGCCTGGAGGTGAACGAGTACCACAATCTGCTCGTGGCGCTGTGCGCAGAAAGCCGCTTGCTTTCCAGCATGGACGACAACGACCGGCGCGTCCTCCAGGCCATCGCTGCGGAGCTTGCGGTGGCGGTGGAGAATGCGCAGCTCTACAAGCTCACGAAGCGGCTCGCGAACACTGACGAGCTTACGGGCCTGTACAACTACCGGTACCTTCAGCAGCGTCTCGATGAGGAGATCACGCGCGCGCGGCGGTACAAGAAGACGCTTTCGTTCTTGATGATCGACGTCGACGACTTCAAGCGCGTCAACGACACCCACGGGCACCTGGTCGGCGATTCGGTGCTGCGAGAGCTCGGTGAGATCATGAAGGCGACGGTGCGCGAGGTCGACGTGGTGGTGCGCTACGGCGGCGAGGAGTTCTCGGTGCTATTGCCCGAGACTGACGCGGCGGGTGCGTTCATTGTCGCCGAGAAGATCCGCGAGAACGTCGCGATGCACCGGTTCCGCGACGAAGATGGCGAGGCTACCATTCGCGTGACGGTGAGCGTGGGCGTCGCGAACATGCCGGTGCATGCCGACGACAAAGAATCGCTGCTGCGAGCGGCCGACGACGCCGTGTACTATGCCAAGGAAAGCGGCAAGGACCGGGTGCGCGCTCCGCGTATCCGGCTGACGAGCTTCGGGCGACCGGTGACGCCGCCGTACGAGGTCGGAGAGCTCAGGGAGGGCGAGGCGTGAAGCGGTACGCGTTCCTGGGTCCTGCTGGGACCTTCAGCGAGGAGGCTGTGCTCGCGCTCGATGAGAAGGACATCGAGCGCGTACCGTACGGCACCATCGAGGAGGTCTTCGACGCAGTCGAGCGGGGACTGGCCGACGCGGGAGTGGTGCCGATCGAGAACTCGGTCGAGGGCAGCGTGCCGGCGACGTTGGACGCGCTTGCGTTCGAGACGCAACTGGAGATCCAGGCCGAGGTGGTGCTTGACGTCCACCATGCGCTCATCACGGCTCCCGGCGCCGACCTTGCGGGCGTGACCGCCGTGGCGAGCCATCCGCAGGCGTCTGGGCAGTGCCGCAAGTGGCTCGCACGCAACCTGCCGGGCCGGGCCGTGCTTGCTGCGAACTCGACTGCCGAGGCGGTGCAGCGGGCGGTGGCCGAGCCGACGATCGCCGCCATCGGCACGCGTCTAGCGGCCGAGATTTACGGCGGCGAGGTGCGCGAACCCGCCATCGAGGACTACGCCGGGAACCAGACGCGCTTCGTGGTGATCGGCCGTGGCATCCGCGAGCGCACGGGTCACGACAAGACGTCGCTCGCGCTGTTCCTGAAGCGCGACAAGCCAGGGGCGCTGCTCACGATACTCGCGGAGTTCGCGTACGGCGACATCAACCTGACGAAGCTGCAGTCGCGGCCGACGAAGCGCTCGCTCGGGGAGTACATGTTCTACGTCGACCTGGAAGGCCACGTCGATGACCCGAATGTGCGCCTCGCGCTCGACTGCCTCCGGTTGAAGCTGCGCGAGGTCAAGGTCTTGGGGAGCTACCCCCGCGCGAACAAGCGCTGAGGGCCTCGAGCAGCGGCGCGACGGCGGAGGTGGGGCTCATGCCGATTGTGGACACTGGTTTGGCTCGTGTGGAGATTAGCCAAGACCATCTCGACGTGCTGCTCTGGTTCGAGGATCACGAAGGAGAAGTCTTCGACAGTCGTCCGAGAGATGTCGGGCTGGCCTACAGCGTTTCTGCCCCACAGTTTGGCATATGGAAACCATCAGGTCTGGACTATGCACTGAGCGTGATGCAGAGCCACCGGAGGGTCTATGCGGACCTCCCTCCGTACGTGGTTGATGGCACATGGGTGTACCAGTATCACCAGGAGGGCGAGGGTATCGTTGATCGCTTCGGGAAGGCACGCAACAGAGCTCTCGACGCATGTCGAGAAAGCGGCGTTCCAGTTGGCGTGTTGTTGGCAGAGCCGAGTCGATCGCGCGGGGCCTACAAGGTGCTGGGAGTCGGGTTTGTCACCGGTTACCGAGATGGCTACTACATCATCTCAGGACCGGTCGGATTCGACGCCGGAGGCTTCTTCCTGAAGAAGCCTCGAGAGCGGTTGGAGCTTATTTCGTGGGTGGCCGAACAGCGCACTGATGTTGCAAGTATCGATGAGCGACAGCGCGTCATTGCTTCGGTTGTAAGGCGGCAAGGTCAACCGTACTTTCGCAGGCAGCTCTTGCGTGCGTACGAGGGCAAGTGCGCATTCTCGGAGTACGATGCCGAAGATGCGCTTGAGGCGGCACACATCGAGCCGTATCGAGGACCAACGTCAAACTCACTGCAAAACGGCCTCCTTCTGAGGGCCGACATGCACGACCTGTTCGATCTGTTCCTGGTTGCCGTTGATACGAGTGCGCAGACACTCCTGGTGTCGGAAGAGCTGGCGAGCACCGCGTACGCCAAGTACGCCGGCAAGCGGCTTCATCTGCCCAAGGACAAGAGCATCTGGCCGTCAGTCGATCGACTTGATTGGCATAGGGAGCGCGCAAGGCTCTGAGCACTTCGTGATGCCCGACACCCAGGGCTGCTCAGATATACTCCGGCTAATCAACTCGTCCACCCGGAGGTCCCATGCTCGACGCGAAGTTCGTCCGTGAGAACATCGACTTCGTCCGCCAGGCGCTTGCGAACCGAGGCGCAGACTGGCCCGTCGAGCGCTTCTTGGAGCTCGATGCCGAGCGTCGGCGGCTCATTGCCGAGACCGAGAGCCGTCAAGCTGTCCGCAATGCGGCCTCGAAGGAGATCGGCGCGCTGATGAAGGCCGGTGACCACGCCGCAGCCCACAGGCGCAAAGAGGAGGTGCGCGCCCTCAACGACGAGATCGCCGCGCTTGACGAGGCGCTCGCTGCTGTCGACGCTGCCACGCGCGAACTGCTGCTCACCATCCCCAATCTTCCGCACGAAAGCGTGCCGGTCGGCCCGGATGAGTCCGGCAATGTCGAGGTGCGGCGGTGGGGCACACCGCCGGAGTTCGACTTCGAGCCGAAGGCGCACTGGGACCTCGGTCCCGAACTGGGGGTCATCGACTTCGAGCGTGGCGTGAAGCTCGCCAAGAGCCGCTTCGTCGTGCTCGGGCGTGACGGGGCTCGCCTGAACCGCGCGCTCATCAACTTCATGCTCGACGAGCACGCCAAGCGCGGCTACGCGGAGTGGTCGCTGCCTGCCCTCGCCAACGCCGACACGCTCACCGGCACGGGACAGCTGCCGAAGTTCGAGGAGGACCTGTTCCGCACGAGCGAAGGTCTGTACCTGATCCCGACGGCCGAGGTGCAGCTCACCAACCTGCACCGCGACGAGGTGCTCGATGCCTCGGTGCTGCCGCTGAAGTACTGCGCGTACACGCCGTGCTTCCGCGAGGAAGCGGGGGCCGCGGGTCGCGACACGCGGGGAATGATCCGTGTGCACCAGTTCGACAAGGTGGAGCTGGTGAAGTTTGCCACGCCCGAGACGTCGCTCGCGGAGCTCGAAGGGATGGTTGCGGACGCCGAACACATCCTCCAGGCGCTCGGGCTCGCGTACCGGGTCGTGGTGCTGTGCACTGGCGACATGGGCTTCGCGTCGGCCAAGACCTACGACATCGAGGTCTGGCTGCCCTCCTACGGCGGCTACAAGGAGATCTCCAGCTGCTCGGACTGCTGGGACTTCCAGGCGAGGAGGGCATCCATCAAGTACCGCGACCCCGCGACCTTCAAGGGCAGCCGATTCGTCCACACGCTGAACGGCAGCGGGCTGGCTGTCGGACGCACGCTGGTGGCGGTCCTCGAGAACTACCAGCAGCCCGACGGTTCGGTGGTCGTCCCCGAGGCGCTGCGCCCCTACATGGGCGGGCAGGAGCGGATCGTGCCGGTAGGGTAGGTACTAGGGAGCGGCGTGCGCTGGTGTGCGGTCGGCGCAAGTCGCTTATCGGTCGCACTGGGGGGAGGGGTCATGCTCAAGGAGTTCAAGGAGTTCGCAGTCAAGGGCAACGCGGTAGACCTCGCGGTCGGCGTGGTGATCGGCGCCGCGTTCGGAGCCGTCGTCACCTCACTCGTCAAAGACGTGCTCATGCCGCCGATCGGGGCGCTGCTCGGCGGCGCCGACTTCGCGAATCTGTTCCTGGTCATCAAGGAGGGAGCGGCTCCGGCACCGTACGCGAGCGTCGCCGCAGCTGCGGACGCGGGGGCCGTCACGCTCAACTACGGCCTGTTCATCAACGCCGTCGTCAACTTCCTCATCGTGGCGTTCGCGCTCTTCGTCGTGGTGAAGGGCATCAACCGGTTGCGCCGACCAGCGGCTGAGGCGGTCCCGGCGACCAAGGCGTGCCCGTTCTGCAAGACGGAGATCGCAGCGGATGCGGTGAGGTGCCCGGCCTGCACGAGCGCCCTGGAGGGGTAGACCTGCGGACCCCGGGCTGGCGGCTGCGGGTCGGTCGTGCTATAAGGAGCGCTGACGCTGCCAATCAGGCGTCCTGACGCGGACCGCACAGTCTGCACCACAGACGCAACGGACGGGACGGCTTCCGTGCCGACTGCCACGATCGACCTGCACAACCATACGCCTCTCATCGCGAGCGACTACCGGGGCGACCCGGCGACGACGCCAGCGGCGATCGTCGAGCGGGCCGTGGCGTGCGGCATCGACGTATTCGGAGCGACCGACCACTTCAGCGTCTCGTGGGTGGCGCAGCTGCTCGCGGCCGCGGAGGAGCTCGCTGGCGCCACCGGACGACGGCTCCTGGTCCTGCCCGGCGCCGAGCTCAAGGTGCGGCACGGGGGAGAGGAGACGCACCTCGTAGCGTTGTTCTCACCGGAGACGTACACGAGCGACTTCGCCACGCTGCTTGCGGCTCTCGGGCTTCCTGACCCACCCGCTTCGCTCGACGGCCTCCCGCGGCTCGCGATAGAGCGCGACCCGCTCGACGTGGCCGCTGCCGTCGACCGGCTGGGCGGGATCTGCGTGGCCGGTCACGTCGACCGCACCTTCGGTGAGTACCGGTTCATCGACTCCGAGCTCGTGCATGAGCTCGTCGAGTGCCAGCACGTGCACGCAATCGAGCTTATCGACCAAGCGTCGCGCTGCCGCTTCCGGGACGGTCTGGCCATCGCCCACATCTGCTCGTCCGANTCGCATTCGCTATCAGAGATGGGCCGCCGGACGAGCCGTATCGACCTCGACGAGGTGTCGTTCGAGGGTCTGAAGCGTGCGTTCGTGCGGATGCGGGTCATGTCGTGATTTGGGTATAACGAGCGGGTACTTGCTGATGGCAAGCGCCTCCTTGGGCTTGTCGGACAAGCCGGGGGGTGGGCGCATGTCACGATGGCCTCGGTCCGTCGCTGCCGTATCTGCCGCTTCGATTCTGTACCTGGTGCTTTCGCCGCTGTCCGTCTACGCAGTGACACCCGGACCTATCGAAGCACAGCGACTGTACTGGCGTGGTGCGGCAGCGGGCGACATGCTGGGTGGCGCCGTGACCGTGTGGGGCGACTCGATGGCGTCAGGGTGCATTGCTGGTGACGTTGGAACCACGCCAGATGCAGGCAAGGTGCTTACGTTCGACCGTCGCGGACTCAACTGGGAGTACGGTCAGACCCTCCAAGCCCTTGTTCCGAAGGCGGGCGCAGGCTTCGGGAGCTCCCTGGCGATGAAAAGCGACGTGCTCGTGGTCGGCGCTCCGTTCGAGGACGCCGGGGGTGCGACCTACGTGTTCGAACGCCCGGCAGGTTCGTGGGTCTTCCGAGCGAGGCTGTCGTCGCCGATTACGACGGCAGGCGTGGAGTTCGGCTACTCCGTTGCTACCGACGGAAGCCGTATCGTGGTCGGAGCGCCCCTGGCTGACGGCGGTCGAGGCCGCGTGTACGTATACGACTGGACAGGGAGCGCGGCGTCGCTGACTCAGACGCTCACAGATCCGGAACCAGATGCCAACGGGAGGCTTGGCCGCTCCGTGGCGATGTCGGGCGACTGGATCGTCGCCGGGTGTCCGTACAAGGCGTACGGCGGGTCGGCGGATTGCGGGGCAGCGCTCGTGTACGCGTGGAATCCCACGCTGTCGAAGTTCTCCTTTGCCCAAACAGTGTATCCGCCCTACCCAGAGAACGGGCAACGCTTCGGCGATTCGGTTGCGCTGAATCGAGACGACCTTGTCGTGGGCGCTCCGAGGCGGACATACGGAACGACCGCGAGCCATGGTCTTGCGCACTGGTACCGGCGGTCGGGCTCAACCTGGGCTCTCGAAGCTGACCTGGCACCGACCAGCTCCCTTGGAACCGGCGTGGAGTTCGGCTCCGCAGTCGGGCTGTCGGGTTCCACCGCGGCGGTTTCCGCGCCCCTGTACTTCTCTGGGCGCGGCCTCGTGGAGCTGTTCGACCTCACGGCGCCGAGCGGGGCGGTCCTGAATGAAGCGAAGGCGCTGTACGGCCCCGCGGGTCTTGCGAGCGACGCAGGGTTCGGTGCGGCGTTGGGCATCTCTGGAGGCAATATGGCATGCGGCGCCCCGCACGACGATGGCGCAGCGGGGGAATGGGTCGGGAGCGTTGCGGCCTACACGTTCGTCAACCAGCTCCAGCCGCATGACTTCGCTCTGCGCGTCAGTGGTTCCGATCGCTACGGCACGAGCGCGGCCGCTTCGAAGCGCGGGTTCCCGATGGGTGCGCCCGCGGTCGTGGTGTGCACCGGCGAGAATTGGCCGGATGCGCTCGGGGGTGCGGGGCTGGCGGGCGCCGCGCATGGTCCGGTGCTGTTGACGAGGGCGGCGGCGCTTCCTGCGGAGATAGAGCAGGAGGTCAAACGGCTCGGGGCGGTCAAGGCCTACATCCTGGGCGGGCCGGGCGTCGTGTCCGACGCGGTGAAGAGCCGGCTGGCAGCGCTGCTCGGTAGCAGCAACGTCACCAGGATCTACGGCGCGAACCGCTACACGACTGCTAGGCAGGTCGCGGCGAAGACCATAGCGCTGCGCGGCAGCGGGTACGCGGGGCTGGTGTTCGTGGCCACCGGCGACAGGTATCCGGATGCGGTGGCGTGCTCGCCGCTGCTCGCGTGGAACGGCACGCCGCTCATCCTCGCGAATCCGGCCTCGACGTCCGTCGACCTGCCGCCAGAGGCGATCTACGCAGTCGTGGCGGGAGGCGAGGGCGCCGTGAGCGTCGATCAGTTCAACGACCTCGTCGACAAGCTCGGGGCCACGAACGTCGTTCGCAAGGACGGAGTGAACCGCTACGAGACCGCAGCCGCCCTCGCGCAGCTCGGCGTCGACGGCGGCATGAACAAGAACGGCGTCGGGCTCGCAAGCGGCGAGAACTTCCCGGACGCGCTCTCTGCCGGTCCGATGCTCGGCCCGTTCGGTTGTCCGCTGTTGCTGACACCGCCGACTGCCCTCAGTCCAGCGGTCGACGCGAAGCTCCGCGCGTGGCGCCCGTCCGTCACGTTCATGCACGTGGTGGGCGGAACGGGGGCCGTCACAAGCGCGGTCGCATCGGCGGCCGCGAATGCGGCCTGGGGTCCGTAGGGTCAGTCCCGGACTGCGAGGGGAACGAGAGCTGCCTGGCGCTGCAACCCGAGCGCAAGGCGGCTCGTCATGCGATCCGCGAGGAACGCCGAGCGGTCGGCGGCGTCGAGCGCGAGCGGCAGCACGTCGAGGCCGCGCACGGTCCCGAGGCAGCCTGCGGCGCACGCGGTCTCTCCGAATGCATCGACCGGGTCCGGTCCGTCCGAGCCTCCGGAGATGACCAGCGGCACGGGTCCTCCTCCGTGGTAGAGCGGCCCCGAGGACGGTGTCTGGTGGTCGGCGCACACGACGACGACCGCCTTCCCGTGCTCGACGAGATCGACCAGCGGTTCGAGCGCGCGGTCGATCTCGGAGATGACGTCGGCCTTGTGCAGCGGGTTCTTGTCGTGGCCAGCGTGATCAGGGTGCTTTGTGTGGAGGTGGACGAACTCGTAACCGTCTGAGAGCAGGCCGAGCGTCGCATCGCACCGGACGCGCACGTCCTCGTAGGGGTCGCGCCTCATGCCTATCTCCACGTGCTCCAGGCCGACCGCGGCCGCCAGTCCTGCGTACAGCGGCCCTGCGCCGAGCGAGACGCCCCGAAGACCGTACCGTTGTTCGAACGGCGTCACGTCGCAGGGCTCACCGGCCCACTTCACGAGCACGAAGTCGAGTTCCCTGCCCGACAAGGCGGCACGGGCGCGCCGCATCCAGGCGTTGAGGGCGCGTGCCGTGCGGGCGGCCGCCGCGGGGTCCGGCGCTTCTTCCAGCGGCAGCACTTCGAGCACCGGTGCGTCGGCTTCCAGCGGATCTGCGTCGCTTACGAAGTGTGAAAGCGGCGAGCCGTCCTCGGATCGCAGGAAGAGGAGGCCCTGCAGTCCCCCGGTGTGCACGTAGCGGGCGGCGATGCCATCGAGCGAGGCATCGAGGTCCACGCCCGCAAGGTCGATCGAGCCGTGTCGCGGGTCAGGCCGCTCATCGATCCAGAACACGCCGCCCCTGTCGGTGACGCGCGCGAAGCTCGCGCGGAGCACCACCTCGCCGGGCTGGGGAGGCACCCCTTCGCCGAGCGCTTCAAGCAGACCGCGGCCTGGGAAGCGTGCCAGGTCGTAGCCGAACAGCGCGAAGTGCGCCTGGTGCGAGCTTGGTGCGAGCCCTGGCGCGAGCGGGTACAGAATGCCGCAACGGCCCAGGCGAGCCAGCGCATCGAGGTTCGGCGTGTGGGCAGCCTCCACAGGCGTCCGGTTGCGAAGCGAGGCGCAGCGCCGGTCGCCCAGGCCGTCGAGCACCACGAGCACGATGGGTAGCGACGATTCGCCGGGCCTCAGCATGCGCGCGCCTTCCGAGCACCAGCACCGCTCCGGTTCACCGCTCCAGCACCGACCTCACGATCGCAGTGAAGTCGCTGGCAGGACCGCCGTCCCGTTCGGCACGATAGGCATCGACGATGGCTCTGCCTACCGGTTCGAAGAACTCGGCCAGGTAGCGCGAGTACCCGGCCTCGTCGTAAAGAGGAGAACCGTCTAGCGCGACGTAGTTGCCGGCGAGCTGGCAGTCGAGCTGCCGCTCGCCCGGACGCCATTCGGGCCCCACGAGCGCCTCGATCTGTGCGCTGGTGGCCGAGCGGATAGGCGAGAGCAGCTCGATGCCGGCATAGGCGAGGACGCGCGTCGCGGCGTCGATGGACGCCGGGGTCTGGGACAGCTTGACGCTGCCGTCGTGCGAATCCCGTTCGCCGGAAATGACGGGTGCGTTGCCGTGCGACCAGGCGAGCGGAACGCGCAGCAGGTGCAGGTAGAGGTGGCATGCGAGACACGGGGAGCACACGCCGTAACGCTTGAGGACCTCCGCGAGGGGGCGCGCATTCATGGCTGACCAGAGTGCGGGATCGGAAAGGGCGACGGGGTCGAGCACCTGGGCCTCGTCCGCCAGCAGGTTCCGAAGGCGGCTGACTGCGCGATACGGCGCCTGCTTGTCTCCGGTCTCGGTGCCGGTGAAGCCGATCGTCGGGACGAGCGTGCGGAATCCCTGCTCCCGCACGGCCGCCACTGCGGCCGCCACGCTGTCGCGCCCAGCGATCTCGACGATTGCGGCTGTGTGCGTCATGCAACCAGTGTACCCGGTCGGGCGGCGTCGCGAAGGCACACGGTCGTGATTGGCCGAACGGATGCGTGGGTACCACTGTCCGAGTGTCTGGACGAAAGGAGCACGATGACCGCGCATGCTGAGCCCACGACCCTCGTCGTGTTCGGAGCCACCGGCGATCTGATGGCTCGCAAGATCGTGCCCGCTCTCGCGTACCTCAGCGTGAACACGCGTCTGCCAGACAGGTTCCGCGTCATCGGCTTCTCTCGGCGCGAGTGGACCGACGACGACTTCCGCGCCCACGTGCGCACGGTGCTCGACGGCTACCCCGGAGCCGCACCCGCCGGCGCTGAGCGCGAGGCCTTCATCTCGCGCTTCTCGTACCAGCAGGGGACGTTCGACGACCCGGGCGCCTACGAGGCGCTCGCAACCGACATCCAGGCGGCGTCCTCGCAGTGGAACGGGGGATGCAACCGGCTGTTCTACCTGGCTGTCCCGCCCGAGCACTACCGCACGATCTTCGAACGGCTTGCCGAAAGCGGGCTTGCGACGCCGTGCGACGGAGGCGGCCCGTGCACGCGGGTGCTCGTCGAGAAGCCGTTCGGGCAGGACGCAGCGAGCGCGCAGGAGCTCGACGAGGTGCTCGGGTCGTTGTTCGCGGAGGAGCAGATCTACCGCATCGACCACTACCTCGCGAAGGAGATGCTTCAGGGCATCTTGAGCTTCCGGTTCTCAAACACGCTCATGGAGCCGTCATGGAACGGCGAGTCCATCGAGCGCATCGAGATCACGCTCCTGGAGTCGATCGGAGTGGAGCGGCGAGGCGGCTTCTACGACGGCGTGGGCGCTCTTCGCGACGTCGGGCAGAACCACCTTCTGCAGATGCTCGCACTGGTGGCGATGGATAGGCCGACAGACCTTTCGGCCTCATCCATCCGAGAGGCGCGGGCCCGCTTCCTGAGAACCTTGCGGCCACCCACGCCCGCGGAGATGGCGGCGAGGTCGTTCCGCGCGCAGTACCGTGGCTACCGCGCGATACCTGGCGTCGCACCGGACTCGGGCACGGAGACCTACTTCGCGCTGCGGTTCGCGCTATCCGGCCCCCGGTGGGGCGGGGTGCCCGTCACGATCGAGTCGGGCAAGAGGATGGGTCCGGCGCTCAAGCAGATCGCAGTGACCTTCCGCGCCCCCGATGCGTGCCTGTGCGACTCCGCAAAGCCGGGGCCGTTCGAGAACCGCGTCGTGTTCCAGTTGGAGCCGGAGGAGTCGATACGCATCGAGTTCTGGGCGAAGAAGCCCGGCTTCGAGCACGAGCTGGAGAAGCGCGAGTTCACCTTCTTCCTGTACGAGCGTCAGGAGAAGGTGCAGTACGTCGAGGAGTACGCGACGCTCCTGCTCGATGCCATCGAAGGCGATCAGACGCTGTTCGTGAGCACCGACGAGGTGCGCCAGATGTGGAGGTTCATCGACCCGTGGCTCGAGGTGTGGCGCGCTGGGCAGGTGCCCCTCGATGAATACGAACCGGACACCACCGAGGTGCGCGAACGGGCGCTCGCACGCCTGGACGCAGCGGAGGCGGCACCCAAGCGCATCGGTATCGTCGGGCTCGGGAAGATGGGCGCGGCGCTCGCGCGCAACCTCCTGGACCACGGCTGGCAGGTCGTGGGACACAACCGCACGTACGCCGTCGCCGAGGCGATGGCAGACGAGGGGCTCCTCCCGGCCCGATCGCTTGCGGACCTGGTGGCGTACCTGCCGCCTCCGCGAGTGGTCTGGCTGATGCTGCCAGCGGGGGAGCCGACCGAGCAGGCCCTCCTCGGCGACGGTGGCCTAGCGGATCTGCTCGACGAAGGCGACACCGTGATTGACGGCGGCAACTCGCACTTCGTGGACGCGGAGCGCAGGGCACGTGCGCTCGCCGAGAGAGGCGTCCGGTTCCTCGACGTCGGGACCTCGGGTGGTCCTGCCGGTGCGCGCTCGGGAGCATGCTTGATGATCGGCGGCGAGCGCGCCGACTTCGAGCGGTTGGAGGCGTTGTGGCGTGACGTGGCTGCCCGTGACGCCTACCGGTTCTTCGAAGGCCACGGCGGCGGGCACTTCGTGAAGATGGTCCACAACGGCATCGAGTACGGGATGATGCAGGCCATCGCCGAAGGGTTCTCCGTGCTCAAGCAGGCGTCGCTGGACGTTGATCTTCGTGCGGCCGCCGAAGTCTACAACCGTCGCAGCGTCATCGAGTCCCGGCTCGTCGGCTGGTTGCGAGAGGCCTACGAGGTGTTCGGGACCGACCTCGAAGGCGTCTCGCCCGCGGTCGGGCATACCGGCGAGGGCCAGTGGACGGTCGAGACGGCTCAGCGGCTCGGCGTGGAGACGCCGGTGATCGCAGCGTCGCTCGACTTCCGCGAACGCTCGGCCGAGCAGCCGTCGTACACGGGGCGGGTGCTGTCTGCGCTGCGCAACCGCTTCGGCGGGCACCGAGCAGGATGAGGCCGTCAGGCGACGTCGGGTTCTGTCGGCAGGAGGTTCTCGGGAACGCCGGAAGGGTCTCCGACGACTTGCGCCATCCGGTACCGCGCACACGACCGGAAGTCGGCGCGGCAGAATGCGGTGCGGATGATCCGTGCGAACTCGGGCGAGAATCCGGCTTCGTCGGAGGTGGTATGGCAGGTGCCGATGTGCGGGCAGGAGCTCATGCGGAAACCGTTCGTCGACACTCCGTTACGACAATAACGAGTTTACTCTCCGATAACGGTGTGCGCAAGGGCAGGAGCACCGTCAGCGTTTCTTGATCTCTGCGAAGTGGGCCTTGTAGCGTCCGCCCCCGCCTGCGGCCAGCACGTCGAACGGCGGTACCTCGTAGATGCGCAAGCGGTTGTCGAGGAAGTCGCTTGAGACGAGCACGCGACCGTCGGCGCTGATGTCGAGGGCAGTTGGCTGGTTGCCGCACACCACTGCGTCGAGCGGCGCCCCTGTGTGCGCGTCGAACACCAGTATCGAACCCCACTCCGGCCCTGGAAGGTAGTACGAGCGCGGGTTGTTCTCGCCCCGGCAGCTGACGAACAGGACGCGCCCGTCTGGCGATAGGACGATGGTGTTGGGCTTCTCGTCAGTGTCGACGAGCTTGGTCGTCGTGCCGGTGCGCATGTCGTGCACCCAAACGCAGTCGGCGCCCATGTCGGAGACGTAGAGCCGTCCGGTCCTCTCGTCGCCGACGAGGTGTCGCAGCGCCTTGCCGCCCCGGAACACCGCTTCGACCGTGCCGGAGGCGAGGTCGATCCGGTCGAGCTGTCCGCTGTCGAAGCCGCCGACGTACAACGCCTTCCCGTCGGCAGTCGCGTACATCCCTCGTGGAGTGTCGGACACGCGGATCCGCCTGACGAGCGCACCCGTCGTCAGGTCGATGACAGAGACGTCGTCGCCCGACCAGTTGCTCGCGTACAGCGTCTTCTCGTCGGGCGAGAGGGCAACCCATTTCGTCCACGCGCTCTTCGTCTCGAAGGTGCGAAGCACCGCGCGCGTCTTCACGTCGATCTCGAAGCACCGCGCAGTCTCCATCTGCGACGTGTACGCTCGCGTGCCCGCACGGTTGAAGATCACTTCGACTGCGCCGTGCTTGCCGAGGTCGATCTCGCCGATGCGCTTCCCGGAGCGTGGGTCGAAGATCTCGATGGACGGAGGGCCGTTCAGGATGCTCGTCCAGACCTCGCGGCCGTCGGGCGTGATCGAGACGCCCTTCGGCGCTCCGGAGGTGGCGATTGTGCCGAGTCCGTGAAGAAGCTGGCCTTCAGGATCGAGGACGCACGACAGGACGAACGGCTCATCGAGGAAGAGCGTGCGCTCGAAGGGGTTGCGGCCAGGCTTCGTGAGGCGGATGGTCGTCTTCCCGGCGGGAGCTCGTACGACACACGGCGTCAGCGTCTCGATCACGCTGCCATCGGCGCAGCGCACGACGAGCGTGGCGCCTGCCGGCTCCGTGCGCACCGAGATCTCCTGCGGCAGCGGAGCGAGGGTGGCTTTCAGGCGAGCGGTCCGCAGCCGCTTCGCCACGACCGTGCGCGAGACGGGCTCGAAGCCCTTGCGGGCGACGTGCACGCTGTGCGGTCCGGGTTCGAGATCGCGGACCTCCAAAGAGCCCGTCGCGACGATGGATCCATCCAGCGTGATGACGGCATCCACCGGTTCTGCGCGGACCTCGATGGCGGCAGGGCGGGTGAGCAGGAACATCGCCAGCGCTGCAGCGGCCAGGGACACGCCGGAGGCGAGAAAGACGCTCCTGAGCCGGACGCGGCGTCGCCCGCGTATTCTGGGCGGCTGAAGGGCTCGGAGCCTGCGTCCGCTGCGAGAAGCGCTCCCGAGCGGGCTCGCCGGGAGCGTGCGGCTGATGACCGGAGGTGCTGTGCGGCGTCGTGCGTGGCGAGGCCGCGGTCTGCTTCGGCGCGCACCCATCATCGCTCCGGCCCTGCGGAACGGCTGCTGCCCGAGAACGCCATGCGCACGATCCCCGCCACGACGCGGCCGCGGGGCAGAAGCGAGAAGGTTCGGCCCGTGCCGCTCCATGCGGGGCCTTCGAGGATCGCGGCGGTCTTCGTCGCCACTTCGTCGAGGGACACGCCGAACGCGTGCAGTGCTCGCTCAACGGCCTGACGGCGGTGCTCGAGGCGTGGACTCACTGCGATGTCCTCGTAGAAGCCGGTTGGAACCATGCCCGGTACGAGCATGTGGACGTGCAAGGATGCAGCGTCGCGGTTCTCGGCGGCGACGCTGCGGGTCAGGCTCGACACCGCGGCCTTCGTCGCTGCATAGGCGGCGGTATGCGGGGTCGCGTCGCCCCGGTGGCCGCGGCCGCCGACGTTGAGCAGCACCCCGCCGTGCTCGCGGAAGTACGGCACTGCTGCCTGGCATCCGTACATCGTCCCAAGGATGTTGGTCCGAACGATGCCGTCGAGCTCATCCGGCGGGACTTCGTCGAGGTGGCGGTATCCTGCGGACAGCCCGGCGTTGTTCACCCACACGTCGATGCGGCCGTGGACCTCGAGCGCGTGCTCGAACAGAGCCGCGACATCCTCGTGGTTTGAGACGTCGCAGGCGATGCCGGAGGCCCGTCTGCCTGCCGCCGCGAACTCGTGCACTGCGTTTCGGACCGCGTCTTCGCCGCGTGACGACAGCACGACGGTTGCACCACGCCCCGCGCACCCTTCGGCGATCGCCCGGCCGATCCCGCGCGTCGAGCCGGTGATCACGACCACGGCACCAAAGAGCCGGCTCATCGGGTGACCACCTCGCGCGCGAGCGCAAGAGCTTCTTCGGGCGTGGCTGCGTCGAGGATCCGACCGGATGCGCGCATGGCTGGCCCCGGATCCCACCCGAGGACGATCACGGGCTTCCCGGCCTTCAGCGCGTGCGCGACCTCCGAGAGGGTGCCCGCCCCGCCAGGTAGGGCGATGATGGCATCGCTCGACAGCACGTTGATCACGTTGCGGGCATCGCCCATGCCGGTCCTGATGGCGACGTCGAGGTGTCGGCTCGCCGAGGTCGCTTCGGCATCGGGGAGCACTCCGACCACGAGGCCGCCCGCGTCCTTTGCGCCCGCCGAGCAGGCGTCCATGACGCCGGAGGCCCGGCCCCCCGTGAGCAGCACGAACCCGGCCTCGGCGATCAGCCGGCCGAGGGTGCGGGCGCGCGCCTCGCCAGCGGGATCCAGCGGGTGTCCCGAGCCCATGACGCCGATGACCGTTCGCATCGCACCACCCCCGGGCGATGGTATCGCACGGGGCGAGCAGCACGCCAGCGAAAGTGCGACACCCGGCGAGGAGGTCGGAGCGCCCCTACTTCAGCTCGAAGACCACGACGACCTGCGCAGTGACGTCGATCTGCCCCGGTTCGATTGGGACGTCGGCCGCCGCTGACCGTCCGTAGTAGTCGCCATAGACTGGGGGAGCGGTCACCGCTGCCTCGGAGATGCTGAGCACCTCTCCGACGGCCTTGCCGGCCGCCTCTGCCATCGCGTTGGCGCGTCTGCGGGCGTCCGAGACCGCCTTCTCGATCGCTTCGGCCGCGACGGGCGCGTCCTCGGAGAGGCTGAACGAAGGACCTGAGATCTCGGTGGCTCCCGCATCCGTCGCAGCTGTGATGACTGCACCGATCTTCTCGATGTCCCGCATCCGGACCCGCACGCTGATGTTCGCGCTGTATCCGGTGACTGTCGGCGGGCGGTCCTTGCCTTCGCTGGAGTACTGCGGGTACACGGACACGTTCTGCGTCTGTATATCGTCTGCAGGTATCCCGGCCTTCTTGACGGCCGCGGCAACCTTCTTGGCGGCGGCAGATGCGTCCGCGAGCGCCGAGCGTGCGTCTTTGCGGTTGACGGTGAGCCCGAAGCTCATCTCGGCTTGATCGGGTGCCCCAAGAGCAGTGCCGGTGCCGCGCGCGGAGACGGTGTTGGGGGGCTGCGCGTCTGACTCGCTGACGACCTTCGTTTGGCAGCCTGCCAGCGCGACCGTTGCCGCGAGCGCCAGGATTGCGGACGAAACGAGCGACTTCGTGAACATGCGGCCCCCTCTCGAATCGGGTTCTCACACGCTCAGACGACGAAGCGGCCCCGCCGGTTCGTGGCGGAGCCGCTCGGTTTCCATGGCGCGGCCTGAGGGATTCGAACCCCCGACCTTGTGATTCGTAGTCACACGCTCTATCCGACTGAGCTAAGGCCGCGTGCCCGAAGGCTTAGGTATCCTGCCACCTGGCGTGGTCGTTGTCAAACCGCCGGGCGGCAGGACGTGATGTCAACTGGCGGAGAGTGAGGGATTCGAACCCTCGAGAGAGCTTATAGCCCTCTACTCGCTTAGCAGGCGAGCGCCTTCGACCGACTCGGCCAACTCTCCGCGAGCGCCCGAAGGCGCGCAAGCGATTATACACAGAAGGGGTCCGCACGCGCACGCCAGGCGGCGGCAGTGCGGCACCCGACCGCGAAGCCGTCCCACTCGCGGCGTGTCCTTTGGGGTGAGTGGCGGAGGGGGTGGGATTCGAACCCACGGACAGGCGGAACCTGTCAGCGGTTTTCAAGACCGCCCCGATCAACCACTCCGGCACCCCTCCGGTCTCTGATTAGAGGATCGCCTCCTCGATCACGTCCCTGTCTCTTATACACATCT
>JAOAFY010000033.1 GCA_026416035.1 Coriobacteriia bacterium
TCATCTCCATGAAGTAGAAGCGCCCGTCCTGGTCGAGCAGGAACTCGACGGTGCCCGCGTTCACGTATCCGACGGCCCGGACGGCCTTGATCGCCGCCTCCCCCATCGCGTCCCGTATCTCGGGAGTGAGGGCCGGGCTCGGCGCCTCTTCGATGAGTTTCTGGTGACGGCGCTGCACGGAGCAGTCTCGTTCGAACAGGTGCACCGCGTTGCCGTGCGAGTCCGCGAGGACCTGGATCTCCACGTGACGAGGACGCGAGAGGTACTTCTCGAGGTACACCGAGTCGTCGCCGAATGCGGCTGCTGCTTCCGTCTTCGCCGCCGTGAAGTTGCGCTCCAGCTCCTCCGCATCGTTGGCGACACGCATCCCTTTCCCACCGCCACCGGCGGCAGCTTTCACGAGCACCGGGTAGCCGACTTCTGCCGCGAAGGCGAGGGCATCTTCGACCCGCTCCACCACCCCGTCGCTGCCCGGCACGACGGGGACCCCCGCGGCCATCATCGTGGAGCGTGCAACGGCCTTGTCGCCCATCTTCTCGATGGCATCGGCGGAAGGCCCGATGAAGACGAGCCCCGAGTCTGCGCACGCTCGTGCGAAGGCCGCTTTCTCAGCCAAGAACCCGTACCCCGGATGAACGGCCTCCGCACCCGTGATAAGCGCAGCCGACACGACCGCTGGCATGGATAGGTAGCTTTGGGTTGATGGGGCAGGCCCGATGCAGACCGCCTGGTCGGCCATCTTCGCGTGCAGACACTCGCGGTCGGCCTCCGAGTACACGGCCACGGTAGCGATGCCCATCTCACGGCACGCACGGATGATCCGCAGCGCGACCTCGCCCCTGTTGGCGATGAGGACCTTCTTGAACATCGTCACGCGACCGGCTCGTAGTAGAACAGCACCGTGCCGTACTCGACCGGCTGCGCGTTCTCCACGCACACCTGCCGGATGACGCCTGCCTCTTCAGCGACGATCTCGTTCATGAGCTTCATCGCTTCGAGGATGCACAGCGTCTGGCCTTCCTCCACCCGGTCGCCAACCTTCACGAACGGCTCCGCGCCCGGTGCCGGGGCTTCGTAGAAGGTGCCGACCATGGGCGCGGTCACCGTCTTCCAGGTAGCCGGGGTCTCTGCGGGCTGGCTCGCCGTTTCGAGCACCTGTGGAGACTCGGGCGACGCCGGAGTCCCGGCCTCAGGAGCTGGCGTGACGGCAGCACGGGCACCGGCGACCTCGCTGGAGACGCCCCCTTTCCGCACGACGATGCGGGTGTCACCTTCCTCCACCACGATCTCGGTGACACCCGACTCCTCGATCATCTTCACGAGCTCACGGATCTGGCTGACGTCCACGGCGTCGTCCTCCTTGACCGTCCGGATCTCCTCGCCCATCAGGAACACCGCGCGCTCGACGCCTTCGCGGTGCTTCTGCAGGTACGCTCTCGCCTCGTTCGGGAACAGCGCGTACATGAGCACGTCTTCTTCTGTGCGCGCCAAGTCTCCGATCTCCGCTGCGACCTCGTCGTAGGTCGTCGTCACGAGGCTGCCCGGCCGCACGTCTGGCGGCAGCGGCCGTTCGTTGCCGAGAACCTTTTGGACGACGTCCTCGTCCATCGGCCCGGGAGCCTTGCCGTACAAGCCGCGGATGTAGTCCTTCATCTCCTGCGGCACGACCGACCACCGCCGGCCGGTGAGGACGTTGATGACCGCCTGCGTCCCGACGATCTGCGACATCGGCGTCACGAGCGGCGGATAGCCGACCTCGGCACGCACGCGAGGGATCTCCCGCAGCACGTCGGGCAGCCGGTCGGCTGCTTTCTGAAGCTCCAGCTGGCTGATCAGGTTCGACAGCATGCCGCCGGGTACTTGGTGGCTGAACACCTCCATGTGCATGAGCGACGTCACGCCACGCTTGAGCTTCTTCTCCTCGCGGACACGCTCCCAGTACTCGGCGATCTCGAACAGGAGGTCCAAGTCGAGCCCCGTATCGTACGGGGACTCCTTGAGCGCGGCGACGATCATCTCCACGGCCGGCTGGCTGTTCCCGAAGGCGAGGGCGACGACCGCGGTGTCGATGATCTCAGCGCCCGCCTCGGCTGCCTTCAGGTAGTTCATCGGAGCCATGCCGCCGATGTAGTGGCAGTGGACGTGCACCGGCAGCCCTACCTCGTCTTTGAGCACGCGCACCATCCGCTCCGTGCGGAAGGGCGTCAGCATGCCCGCCATGTCCTTGATGCATATCGTGTCCGCGCCGAGCTCCTTGAGCTGGTGGGCGTACTCCACGTATGCGTCGAGCGTGTGCACCGGGGAGACCGTGTAGCTGATCGCTCCCTCGAAATGCCCCCCGCACTCCTTGACGGCCTCTGCCGTGACCTGCACGTTGCGGATGTCGTTCAGCGCGTCGAAGATCCTGAACACGTCTACACCGTTGCGCTTCGCGGCGAATACGAACCTTCGGCAGATCTCGTCAGAGTAGTGCCTGTATCCGACGAGGTTCTGGCCGCGCAGCAGCATCTGCAACGGCGTCTTCGGCGCATGCTGTTTGATGATCCGCAGCCGCTCCCATGGGTTCTCGTCGAGGAAACGAAGCGCTGCGTCGAACGTGGCGCCTCCCCACACCTCCAACGACCAATACCCGACCGCGTCCATCTTCGGCAGGATCGGCAGCATGTCTGCGAGCGCCATCCGTGTCGCCCACAGCGACTGGTGCGCGTCGCGCAACGTCGTGTCCGTGATGTGGATGCGGCTCATCGCACCGTCCCTTCAGCCGCGACCGGTCTCGCGTCCGAGGTTCGCCTGCAGGTGGTCGCAACAGTATACAGGACGGGGACGCATCCGCGCCCCCGTCTGCACTCGTTCGTATCAGGGACGCTCAGACGCGCGTCACGTATCGTCCGTCACGCGTGTCGACCTTGATGACGTCGCCCGTGTTCACGAACATCGGCACCTGCACCACTGCTCCGGTCTCAAGCGTCGCCGGCTTGCTGCCGCCTTGCACCGTATCGCCCTTGAAGCCGGGCTCCGTATCTACGACCGCAAGCTCGACGAACATGGGCGGCTCGACGCCGACCATCTCGCCGTCCGCGATCAGCACCTGCGCCTCGTCGTTCTCCTTCAGCCACTTCGCCGCTTCGCCGACGAAGTCAGCGCCGAGTTCGAACTGCTCGTAGGTCTCCGTGTCCATGAAGTGGAACGCCGCACCGTCCGAGTACAGGTACTGGAGCTTCTTCGTCTCGACACGGACGTCATCCACCTTCTCGCCCGCGCGGAAGGTCACATCCACCACGCGTCCAGTCTTGAGCTCCTTGAGCTTCGTTCGCACGAACGCCCCGCCTTTGCCGGGCTTGACGTGCTGGAACTCGATGATGATCCACATCTTGCCGTCGTGCATGATGCACATGCCGTTCTTGAAGTTGTTGGTGCTGACAGCCATGACGACCGCGCCCTTCCTCAGTCAATCTGGATCAGGTCCTTCGGCGAGCTCGTCAGGACGCGGCATCCCGCTTCCTCGACGACCACCAAGTCCTCGATTCTAACACCGAAGACGCCTTCCAGGTACACGCCCGGCTCCACGGTGACGACGGAGCCGGTGCGCAACTGGTCCCTGCTTCGCGCATTCAGAGTCGGCAGCTCGTGGATGTCCAAGCCGACGCCGTGCCCGGTGCCGTGGCTGAACCGGTCTGCAAGACCGTGCCGCTCGAGGACCGCACGGGCGGCTGCGTCCACCTCGGCGGCCGGTATGCCCCCTCGGATCGCGGCGATACCTGCCAGATTGGCTTCGAGAACGGCCTCGTACACACGCCGTTGCTGCTCGTCGGCCTCCCCGACGACAACGGTCCGCGTCATGTCTGCGCGATATCCTCTGACGCACGCGCCGAAGTCGAGCTTCACGATGTCGCCCTGCCCGATGCGCCTATCCGTCACAGTAGCATGTGGCCGTGAGGAGTTGGGCCCGCTCGCTACGATCGGCTGGAAGGCGACCGCATCCGCTCCGTGCGTCCGCATCCAGAACTCGATCTCGAGAGCCACCTCTCGCTCGGTGCGTCCCGGCTTGATGAAACCCAACGCGTGCTCGAACGCCGCGTCCGTGACCCTCGCCGCCTCCTCGATGCGCTCGATCTCGGCCGCGTCTTTCGTCTGGCGCACTCCTTCCACCAACCCGTCGAGCACGCGCACGGACCCGACGAACTGCTCTGAGATGAACTTGAAGCGACCATACGGGACGGAACTCTCGAGTCCGAGCTCGCTCACACCCTCGGCTTGCAGCTCGCGACAGATGTCGATGTACAGCGACCCAGACTCGCAGCGCACCGACCACGGCGTGCCGATGGCAGCCTGGGCCGCGGCCTCACGATACCGCGCATCCGTGTAGAAGCGCGCCCGCTCAGCCGTGACGAGACATGCCGCGTTGATGCCGTCGTCGAACACGTCATCGAATCCCGTCAGGTACCGCATGTTCGATGCGTCCGTGATGAGCATCGCGGGGATGCCCTCAGCCAGGAGGGTCCTGCGGACGGCCGCGAGGCGGTGCTCGGCGTTCATCGCTCCGCCTCCTCGAGGATCTCCACTGCCGCTCGCAGCGCGAGAGCGTACGACCGCGGACCGAAACCTGTGATCACGCCGATGCACGCCGGTGCCGTCACGCTCACCGAGCGGAAGTCCTCACGCGCATGGATGTTGCTCAGGTGGACCTCCACAGCGGGGATGCCGGCCGCCACGATGGCATCCCGCAACGCATACGAGTAGTGGGTGAACGCACCAGGGTTGACCACCAAGGCATCTGCCTCGGAAGAGGCGGCGTGTATCGCGTCTATCAGCTCTCCCTCGTGATTCGACTGCACGAACGAGACCTGCACGCCAAGCATCTCGGCGAGCCGGACGAGGTCCGCCTCGATCTCCGCAAGCGTCGTCCGACCGTACACGTCTGGCTCGCGGGTGCCGAGCAAGTTCAGGTTCGGACCGTTCACGATCACGACGCGTCTCATCGGGCGTCGCCTCCCTCCGCCAAGAATCGCTGGACCTCGGCACGGAGCCGGTCCTCCGGCACCGGCGCGACGGTCCAATCACCGGGCGCACGCAACAACACGAGACGGATGGCTCCGCCACGTGCCTTCTTGTCCGCACGCATCGCATCGACAAGCGCATCAGCGGACATCGAGCCGAGCGGTGCACGCGGAACGCCAAGCTCATCGAGGATACGCCCCACCTCATCCGGCAGGCCAGCATCGGCACCCGCCAGCGTGACGCTTATCCGGCTCGCGAAGCGAAGGCCTTCCGCTACGGCTATCCCGTGGGGCACGGTGCCGTAACCCGCCTCGCGCTCGATGGCGTGCCCGAGCGTATGGCCGAGGTTGAGGCACTCCCTGAAACCGAGCGACTCGCCTTGGTCAGCGGCGACGACGCACGCTTTGAACCGCACGCACCCCTCGACGGCAGTGCCCACTGCGCGGTCGTCGCGCGCAGCAAGGTGCTCAGCAGACGTCGATGCCAGGTCCCACAAGGCCCCACCTGCCAGCAGGGCCGTCTTCACCACTTCAGCCCACCCGTTCGCCCACTCTGCGTCAGGAAGCGTGTGGAGCACTGCCTGGTCCGACACGACTGCGTGCGGCTGCCAGAAGGTACCTGCGAGATTCTTCCCCGCCGCCAGGTCGACCCCGGTCTTGCCACCGATTGAGCTGTCGACCTGGGCGAGCAGGGTCGTCGGAACCTGCACGACGGGGATGCCGCGCATGTACACCGACGCCACGAAGCCGGCAAGGTCGCCCACGACGCCGCCCCCCACGGCCACCACGACGCTGCCGCGGTCGAGGCCAAGTGCTGCGAAGCGTTCCAGCAACTCTCCGGCACCGTTCCAGGACTTCGCGCCTTCGCCCGGCGGCACTCGCACGAGAAACGCCCGCAGCCCCCGCCGGACGAGGGCGTCGAGGACTCCTTGACCGTGGAGATCCGCAACGTTCTCGTCGCTGATCACAGCTACGGTGCCGCTGCTCGCCAACGGTGCAACGACGTCAGGCACCTCGTCCGCCACGCCCATCCCCAGCACCACGTCGTAGGGCGGGTCGACCTCCACCCGCACGACGCGTCTCGCACGCCCCGCGAGCTGCAGCACGACCTCCTCGACCACTTCCTGAGGAGTGCGCGCCATCGTGTCCACGGTGATGTCCGCCGTCGCACGGTACAGCGCAAGCCGAGCAGCCAGGATGCGAGGAGCGATCGCCCGCGCATCACCTGCAAGCAAGGGACGGCCTGAGACGTCCCCGATGCGTGCCAACGCCTCTTCTGCAGATACGGCCAGGTAGACGACCGTTCCGGAGCGCTTGAGCAGCTGGCGGTTCTCGTCGCGCAGCACCACGCCGCCGCCGCAGGCGACGACCGCATCAGGACCCTCTGCGACCGCTCTGAGCGTCTCGTGCTCCAACGCTCTGAAGCCCTCCTCGCCAGATCTGGCGAATATCTCAGCGATGCTCGCCCCCGCTCGGCGGGAGACCTCCTGATCCAGATCGACGAACGGCATGCCAAGCCGGTCGGCGACCATCCGTCCGACGGTGGACTTGCCCGACCCCATGAAGCCGATCAGGAACACGCGGCTCATCGTGGAAGCCCGTCCCTGAAGCGTTCGAGCGCCTCGCGCATCTCAGCGACGCTCCTCCGACCGAACGCATCCTGGTATGCGTCTGCGAGCACCATCGCGAGTTCGGCCTCGGCGACGACCGCGGCGGCGGGTACCGCGCACACATCTGAGCGTTCCTTCGCCGCATCCACCGGTTTCATGGTGTCCAGATCCACGCTCGGAAGCGGGCGCATGAGCGTGGGGATCGGCTTCATGGCGGCGCGGACTACCACCGGTTCTCCGTTCGTCATGCCTCCCTCTATACCGCCTGCCCGGTTGGTCGGGCGCACGATACCTCGACCTTCCTCGTACAGGATCGAATCGTGCACAGCCGAGCCAGGTCTTGAGGCCGACGCGAAGCCGTCGCCGATCTCGACACCTTTGATCGCCGGGATCGAGAGGATGGCCGAACCGATGCGTGCATCGAGCCGCTGACCCGCCTCCGCGTAGCCGCCGAGCCCGGGGACCACGCCCACCGCGGCCACGACGAACACTCCGCCGAGGCTTTCGCCATCAGCGCGGGCGGCATCGATCTCGGCCTGCATCGCGGCCGAGACGCCCTCGTCGGGGCAGCGAACAGGCGAACCGTCCACTGCCGATTGGTCGACCTCTCGGGGGTCGGGCTCCGTCTCCAACGCAACGCCCCCGATCCTCGTCACGAATGAGACCACGCGCACTCCGAGCTCGGCGAGGAGCGACTTGGCGACGGCGCCTGCCGCAACCCGTGCGGCCGTTTCGCGGGCGCTCGCCCGTTCGAGCACGTCACGCACGTCGTCCGCACCTATGCGCAGCACACCGGCGAGGTCGGCATGGCCTGGCCGCGGCGCGGTCACCCTGGCGCGGGGATTTGGCTCCCCGGAGACGGCCATGACGTCCAGCCACTGGTCCCAGTCGCGGTTGGCGATGACGAGCGCGACGGGCGAGCCGATCGTTCTCCCGAACCGCACTCCTGACAGGATCTGCACCGCGTCGCGTTCGATGGCCATGCGACCGCCGCGCCCGTACCCGTGCTGGCGCCGGGCGAGGTCCCGGTCGATCGCCGCAGCATCCAAGGGAACGCCCGCCGGGACGTCGCTCACAATCGCGACGAGCGCTCTTCCGTGCGATTCGCCTGCTGTCACGTACCGCATGACCCCTCCTCGCGACTGATTCTACCGGAAACGCGGAGCGCCGCAGACGCGGCGCTCACGGGGTCCTGGTACCGGGCGGGGCACCCGGGACTGCTTCATGCAATGCGTCGTGCGAGAACCTACTTCTGGATGCCTTGCCCGATGCCCAGGACGACCTGTTGGTCGCCATACAGCATCACGACAGAGGAGGTCCGGATGTCGAGCAGACGCCACGGCGAGTTCGGGATCGAATCGCCCTCCTCAAGGGTGTACTGCTGCTGATCCCACACCATGACGGCGGAGGGCGTCCCTGCATCGGAGGAGATGCTGATCAGGTACAGCGTGTTCGGCGAGTACTGCGTGGCGTCTCCGGTGTCGGTGGCCGTCTCGCTCGGAGCCGGCTCCGCAGTCGTCTCCTCGGCGGGCTTGATCAGCGGATCGAAGATGTCACGGAAGCGGAACACCTGATCGTAGGACACGGCGGGCGCAGGACCCTCGGCTTTCTCGCCGCCGGCAGTCTGAGTCGTCGTGGCGCTCGGTTGCCGCTGCTCTGGCACCCTGATCTCGATGTCCTGCGGCTGCGGCAACACGAACTTGAGCACGACTGCGGCCGCGACGCCGACGACCACGGCCAGCACGGCCAGCGCTGCGACGACCATCACGAGCTTGCCCGTCGACGTCGCGAAGAAGCTGGGCTTCGCTGCGGCAGGTTGTGGATTCTGGATGCTCTCGTCAGCCACGGTGGCCTCCCGCGGTCACTGTCCGGATTGCGTCGCGCCCGCAGGCGGCGTAGCCGGCGTCGAGGATTGCGCGCCGCCCGTCGAGACAGACGGCTGCACGATGGACATCGTGTAGACCTCGAGCTTGATGACGCCCTCGACATACGCGTCCTTCGTGTCGGTCGGCGCCACGTAGGTGTACGACGCATCGGTGATGCGCACTCCACGCTCGAGTTTGGCTATCCGCCGCAGGTACTCGATGTGATCGTCCCACTTGCCCTGAACGGTCACCGTGATCGGGATCTTCGTGTAGCCGAGCTGCTTGCCGGTCGCGTCGACAGCCGGCGCGGGCTCGCCCGGGGCGATCTGGGCGAATGTCAGCCCTGCAGCGTTCGCCACGTCCTGAAGGTTCACGATCACCGTCGGCAGCTCGGGACCCTCGGGCACTTCGTTCGCTATGCGAAGCATCTCCACCTGCGCATCGGCCGCCTGGGCCTTGGCGCTCAAGCGGCGCGCGACGATGGCGCGCTGCGCCTGGATATCGCTCTCGACCTGCGAGATCTCGCCATCGATGCGCGTGGCACGCTCGAACTGCGGCTTGATGGCGAGGAAGATCCCCGCAAGCGAGACGGCGACGATGATTACGATGCCGATGATGAGCTGGTTCTGCGCCGAGAGCCTGTTCACCTCATCACCTGCTTCCCGCCTCAGCGGTGCCGCTCGCCGACGACGCCGGCTTCACGACCGCAGCCGTGATCGAGAACTGCAGGGCCGGCTGCGCCTCGACCTCCGTCTTCACTGAGTTCGACAGCCATACGTCAGCCAACTGTTCGAGCTCCGCGAGCCGAACCAGCAACTTCGCGACGGTCTTGTGTCCATAGTCGGGCGGGTCAGTCGTGACGCCTGAATACCCTTCGAGCTGCGGCTTCGTGGGAGCGGTGGCCGCAAGCGCCGACAACCACATGTCCGATGGCAGCACCAAGGAGATCTCGTCGAACAGCTTGGCCCAATTCTGCCTGGCGTCCAACGCCATCTGCGCGACAGAACGCCTTCGGGCGAGCTCCGCCTGCTGGACCTCGAAGATCTCAAGAGATGCGGCCTGCTGCGTCACCTGCTGCAGTTCCTGCTGCTTCGCTTCCAGGTCGCGCTGCTTCGCATTCGCCCGCGTGAACGCGAAGCCCCACACGCCCACAAGCACGAGAGAGACTGCGACAAGCGCAGCGACGAGGTACGCGATCCGCCGTTCCGCCTTGCGCTTTTCAAGTATCTCCGGAGGAAGCAGGTTGACGCGGATCATACCTGCAGCCCCCCCATCGCCAGACCGACCGCAGTCACGCATCCCATGCGGTCCTCGATGAGCGTCGCCTGCAACCCGCCTGGAATCTGAAGCCGAGCGAGCGGATCACCGGGAACGACGCTCGCCTGAAGCCCCTTCTCCAGGTATCCGACGAGGTTCTTGAGCTTCGCGCCGCTGCCCGTGACGACGATGTTCTGAATCGAACGGACCTGCGACGTCTGCGTCAGGTAGTAGTCAAGCGAGCGGCGGACCTCGGCGATGAACTTGTTGACCTCTCGCTCAAGCGCATCCTGGACTGCCTGAGCAGTCTGAGGATCGACCTCAGGAGGAACATCGCCTGTTCCCGTTGCGATGTCCGGAAGACCGACCTTGATCTTCAGCGCCTCCGCCTCGTCGAACGTCAGGCCAAGCGCGTTTGCGATCGCATTGGTGAACTGTTCTCCGGCAAGCGACGAGATGCGGTTGAAGCGCGGGATGCCGCGCTCGACTACTGTGATGTTCGTGATGTCAGACGCTATGTGCACGACGCCGGTGGCACCGGATTCGTCCTCGAAGAATCCTTGCTGCCCGCCTAAGAGCGCTCGCACGATGGCGAAGGAATTGACGTCGATCTGCTTGAGCCGCAACCCGGCACCCTCCACCGCAGCGACGACGTTCGCGATCATGTCCCGCTGCGCAGCCACGAGCAGCACTTCCATCATGTGCTCGTCAGACGGCGTCATGTAGTCGCCGAGGATCTGGAAGTCGAGGATGCTCTCCTCGACCGCCATCGGGATGTAGTCCTGCGCCTGGTACTGGATAGCGCCTTCGAGCTCGGCTCGCTCCATGAATGGGAGGTCGATGAGGCGCACGACCACCTTCTGATTGGCCACGCCGACGCACACGTCTTTTCCACGAACGCCAGAACGGCGCCAGAGCTCCTTGATGGCCGCAGAGACGCTTTCTGGAGCGACGATTTCGCCAGCGACGACCGCACCCATCGGGACGTCCACCATGCCGTACGCGGACACCGCGAAGCCCGCACCGGCTGGACGGAGCTGAGCGACCCTGACGTGATCGGTCCCGATGTCGAGACCTATGGCGGCGGACCCGCCACCCAAGGAGACGGAGACCACGCGACCCTCCTTCAACAGTGCCACGACGAAGCTGCGACCGGTGCTGGCAGTGTGCTGCGTGTACCCCCTCGTGGTTCCATCAGGCCCTACGAGCGAGCGGCCATGTGAATCCGTTCTGATACATCGAACCGCACAGCCCGAGGATTGTCAATACAGATTCCGGCCCTGCGCCGCTCATCGGCGCGTCCACAAGCCCGGCATCAGCAGGCCGGTATCGACTCCCGGCAGAGACTGCGGCAGATACGTCGGCAGCAATGGGTTCGTGACGAGGCACATGTTCGGGTGCGCAGAGTCGATGCGACCTGCGATGACGGACCCGCGCATGAGCACGTTGTGCTGGAAGGTGACGACGCCCTCAGCGTAGAAGGCGCCAGCCCCCGTGGGCGATGCCTTGCGTGCCTGCTCCAAAGCCGAGTTCCCGCCGAGCGGATTGCTGTCCTGCGTCGCCACGATGATGTTCCCGGGCGTGGCAAGGCCGAGCGCCCACTTGTTCTGCTCGCCGATCCAGTTGTAGTTGCCAGAGCCGTCCGCGGTGGTGCTGCCGTAGGGGCGCAGCGTGCCGTTTATCGTGATGTTCCCGTTCGCGACAATCGTGCCGTTGCCGATGTAGTACATGTCTTCGTTGAAGGTCACCGGCCCGTCGACGAACACGGTACCTTCGACGAACAGGATTTTCCGCGTGTTGTCGTATGCGAAGTCATCGTGCCGGTTCGCAGTGTAGGTCGTCCACGTCGTCGTGAGGTTCGTGCCCGTCGTGGTGAGCGACCCCCACGCACCGAACGAGCGGCCGCCGATCGTCAGTCCGTACGTTCCCTGACCCTTCGCAGAAATCGTGCCGTTGGAGTTTCCGATGAACTTGTAGCACGCGTGACGCCCTGCGCGCGTGTCGGCATACTGCCGCACGGTCGTGCCGCTGTTGGGCGGCTGCATCGTCGTGTACGTGTTCGGATCGCCATTGACGCACTCGAGGTTGACCGCCGTCGACCGGTCGACAGGCCCCATGATGTTGTCGACGGACTCGGCCTGCGCCTTCGTCGCCCACTGTTCCAGCTGACCTTGTGAGATGCTCGGCAGCGTGATGTCTGGCACCGATCGCGAGACCTGGCTCACGAACACGCCCCCCGCACCACCCTTGGTGTCGTTCGGAGGGACGTTGCCGTCGCAGAAGACGCGGACGTACTGCGTGGAGGTCCCTAGCTGCCCGCTGGAAGCGACTGTGATGCTGCCGTTCTTCACGAACAGGGGGCCCTCGAGCACCTTCATGTTGGCTCCGATGGCGAGATTGCCCTTCATGTAGAACGGCCCGACGATGTTGCTCGACCCCTTGAGTCCGCCTGACCCGCTGATGAGCGTCTGGTCACCCGTGCCGGCGAAGTTCATCTTCCACAGGTTCATGTAGTAGAAGTGCTGCGCCACGGTCTCCGAAGTGCCGTCTCTGCCGATTCCGACCGACGTCAGACGGTACTCTCCGTAGCCGGGATCGATGTCCTGGATCGTCACGGTGTAGGTGCCATCGGGCGTCGAGCCGACGAGCGGGAACGAGCCGTTCGTGATGCTCTGTTCGCTGAAAGAGGCAAGCACCCGCTCCAGGCCGGTGTTAGCCGTGCGGAACGCCTTCGACTCGCTCTCGACACGCCGCGTCTCATGCAGCGATTGGCTCGCTATCGCGTACGATCCGACTGCAAGCACGGTGATGATCGCGATGACGCCCAGCACGGTGATCATCGCGACGCCAGAGTCTTCGCGGATCCTCTTCCGCACCACTCCCATCATGTCCACCACGCTCCATCAGTAGTTGCGGAACAGGACTGTCCTGGAGTCTGAGAACTGCCTGTTGTCATACATCGTCACGACTGTCACGACCACCCGAACGGCCTTCGAGGGGACGTCGCCCATGTTGGTTATCTCGTTCCCCGCCTTGTCGTAGTACCGGAACAATGGCCGACCAGCCTGCACGTTGTAGTTGTGTGTGGACCACGCATAGGTCGTGGGGCTCCGCTCATACGTCCCGTTCTGACGGATCTCGTAGTTGGAGATGACCAGCCGCCTGTCCGACGTCGCCTGGATCTCCCACACCTCATCGTTGCCGTCAGAGTCGGCGTCCGTCTTCGCCTTGATGCGATACGCCGTCGGGCCGGGGTAGCTGGAGTCGATGTAGTACTGCTGCTGCATCACCCGCTCGATCTGCAGGAGCGGGGCGCTCACCTCGCGCGCAAACCAGCCCTGACGGTCCGAGAGCCTGCTGTACGAAACGGATGCCTGGAAGCCGGCCCAGGTGGCAGCGAGTATGATGCCGAGCAAGCCGAGCGCTGCAACAAGCTCAGAAAGCGTGAATCCTTCGTCCGAACGCACGGGCCTCATCGCCATCACCACCCGTACACCGGCAGCGGTGAGATGTTGTTCGGGCCCACGATGTTCGACCGCACCGTCACCGGCGTCGGAGTTGGCAGGATGCCGCCAGCCGTGCCAGTGGGCGTGACCGTGACTTCGAACTGGTAGTAGTAGTCCCCATCGGTCTTCTTGTACGTATGGGTGTACGGATTGGTAGCGCCCGCGATCACGTTTGTGAGGGCGGTCGGGCTCGTGCCGTAGCGGATCCTGTACGTGAGGCTGCCCGCTACGTACGGGAAGCGTGGCGTGCTGCACGTAAGCACGACCGACCGGTTAGAGCCGCTCGTCGACATCGTCGCGCTCAGCTCCGGTCTGCTCACCCACGCCTGAGGATGGTAGTACCAGCTCGTGCTTGGCGGTTGCAGGTTGCGCGCGCTGTGAGCCTGCATCCGCATGTAGTACCGGGAAAACGGCGCCGTCACGACGGGGCCAGAAAGGCCCTGGTACAGGTACGTGCCGCCGACGAACGTCGGCCCAGTCCACACGTCCGCCGTAGCGGTCTGCACGTAGCACTCGACACGGTAGTGGTCTGCCGGCGTGGTACCGTCCATCACCTGGCCCCAGCTCACCACGGTCTGCGTCGAGGTCACCGCCTGCACCGTCGATGTCGTGGGAAGCGGCGGCGCGTAGTTGTCCACGAGGAAGTGTCGCACCGTGTACTTGCTGATGCCTCCCGAATCCAGCACGTAGGCGCTGATCGTCCGATACCCGTCGGCAATGACCTGTTGGGACAGCTCGTCAGTCTGCAGCGTGTTCCAAATGAACGTGGGCGTGGTGAACGACTGCTGGTCGATGTTCGTCCACGAGCCGAGGTTGTCCATCGTGTCCTTGAGGATGTATTGGTCGTCGCACCACAGGATGACGGAGCTGATGGTGCGGCCGGAACCGGCCTCTGCCACCGCTCCCAAGGTCAGCGCTCCTCCAGCATGCTGGCTACCCCAGACGACCGTGCCTTCCGGGGGCGTGGTGTTCGTGAACGCGATCGTTGGATCGGTCTGCGGAGAACTCACCGCCTGGGTCAGGAACTGGTTCCTGTCACGGATGAGCACCTCGGTCGTGTAGGACATCGGGTTCGCGGTTCCCCGCGTCACGGTGATGGAGATGCGCAGCCGCTTGAGGTTGGGGTTGGTCGCAGAGGTGAGCGTGGTCGGAATCGAGATCGTCGGGCGGATGACGATCCGGTACTCCCCTACCGTCTGCGTTTCCTCCGCTGGAAGCGCACCGCCCTCGCTAACCAGCTTCACCTGCGAGAACGGCATCGCGCTCACACGCTCGACGTAGGCATTGATCGCGTTCGTCATCACGGCACGCTGCTTCGCGGACAGGCTCATCTGGGTGGTGGTGCCCAACAGGCCGAGAACCGCCGTGAGCACGAAGAAGAAGATGACAGCCGAGACCACGATCTCGAGCATGCCGAGACCGTCTTCGGCAGCCAGACGCCTGATGACGCTCCTCCTGAACATGGCTATCGCCCCTGGTGCTCGTCCACGTCGCTTCACACAGTATCGGCGCTCAGTGCCTGCCGCTTGAGCGAACAGTGACGCTCAACACACTCTCAATACCGATTCTACCCTGCCAGTTCAGCGAAGTCCCGCCAACCGTAAGTACGCGACCAGCAGATGCTCGCCCCACAGCGCCGTCGTCACCGCACCTAGAGCGAGGAAGGGGCCGAACGGGATTGCCGCATCACGCGCACGACGTGGAGCCGCAAGGCCGAACGCCGCACCAGCGATGCTTCCGATGAACAGCACCATCAGCACGTACGGCCCGAGGAACAGCCCGTACGCAGCGAGGAGCTTAACGTCCCCCATCCCCAGCCCCGCCCGACCGCGGACCCGCTCGTATACCAATGCAGCCACCAACGGCACACCGCCACCCAAGAAGACCCCGGCTCCGGCTTGCAACACCGCGCCGGCACCTCGAGCAGACCCGACGAGCGGACACGCCGGGACGCCAGCTGCGGCAGCCACAGCCCCTCCCAGACCCGCCGCCGCGAGGATACCGACGAGGACGTTCGGCAGACGACGATGGTCGAAGTCGATCGCAGCAAGGATCAAGGACAGGTAGAACAGCACGATACCGAGAAGCGCTCGAAGGGATTGTCCCCACGTCAGCACAGCGGCTGCCCACAGCAAGCCGGAAGCAGCTTCCACCAGGGGATATCGCCAGGAGATCGGCTCACCGCATGCGCGACACCGACCGCGCAGCAGGAACCACGCGAGCACCGGGACATTGTCATACCACGCGATGCGCAATCCGCACCGCGGGCAGTGCGACCCGGGCGCCACGAGCGACTCGCCGCGAGGCAGCCGCCAAATGACGACGTTCGCGAACGAGCCGAAGACCGCGCCGACTGCTCCTGCGACGACGACCTGTAGGAACACGACCCGCTCCACCAAACACGATCCCTTCAGACCACCCACAAGGAAGGAGGCCGGCGAGAACCGGCCTCCTTCGTCGCACACGTCATACCTGTAGGTCTAGTACGCGTGAGGAGATCCCGGACCATTGTAGCTGCAGGCCCACTTGCCGTCGGTGACAGTGTACCGAATCGTGCTGTCAGCCGGGCAGGTCGTCGCCTTGACCCAGTCCTTCACGTACACGCCGCTGGCACCGGTGCCAGGGTCGGGCGTGTTGAGCGCAGCAGCGGCCGCGGTGAGATCGTCGAGAGTGGTCTTGTCATTGTTCGGGTTCGCGGCGACCCACTGCTCGACCGCTCCATCCAGAGTGCGCAGGTTGGCCTGGCACGCACGCTTGCGCGCGGACGCCGATGCAGCGTTGAACACAGGGATGGCGATGGCGACAAGGATACCGATAATAAGCACGACGACCATGAGCTCGACGAGAGTGAAGCCCTCGTCCCTTCTGAACATCCTCATGGATGCCCACCTCCTTGCTTTCGGGGCTCCCGCCCCACTTTGCCTACGCGCTCTTGTATCGGCATTCACACGCGATGCTTGAGCCACAAGATGCTAGATTCCCGGAAACTGGTTTGCGGAATCATTTGACCAGCGTGATGATTTGGAACATCGGCATGTACAGCGCGATGACGATGCCGCCGACGACGACGGCGAGCGTCGCCATCATGATCGGCTCGATGACGGAGGTCAGTCCGTCGACTGTTGTGCTCACTTCCTCGTCGTAGAAGTCGGCGATCTTGGCGAGCATCTGGTCCATGGCGCCCGTGGCCTCGCCCACGGCGATCATCTGGACAACCATCCCGGGGAAGATACCCGTCTGCTCGAGGG
>JAOAFY010000034.1 GCA_026416035.1 Coriobacteriia bacterium
ACCTACGAGTTCACCGTCCGTAACAACACGCCGACAAGCGGCGTCTTCGACTTGCTGACAAGTTCCACGCTCGGCTGGCCCAACACCGTGACCGACACAAGCGGGAATCCGATATCCACGCTCGCGCTCGGGCCCGGCCAGAGCAAGGTCGTCCGCGTGCGCATGCAGGTCCCGACCTCCGCGGCGGTCGGCGCGCAGGACGTCACGAGGCTGACGGCGACGCTTCAGGGATCGCCTGCGGTGAGCAGCTCCGCGACTGCCGTCACCACGGTGCAGCAGGGCCTGACCATCGTCCCGAGCCAGACCGGATACGGCGGCGCCGGCTCGTTCGTGCAGTACACGCACACCGTTACGAACAGTTGGCCGACCACCCGCACCATCTCGCTGTCGGCAGCTTCCTCGCTGGGCTGGACCGCCCGGATCTTCGCCTCCGACGGGGTCACGCAGATCAGCCAGATTACACTCGGGCCGAACGGGGCATCGGGCAACGTGATCGTGCGCATCTTCATCCCCGCTGGCGCTGCGAGCGGCGCGCAGGACCAGACGACGGTGACGGCGTCGGTGAGCGGCACGAGCGCGTCGGTCATCGACCGCACCATCGTTCGCCGGCTGCTCACCTACGAGGATGGCGGCTTCGTCAACCAGTCGAGCAGCTTCGTCCTCGGCGATACCGTCTACGCCCGGGCCACCGGGTTGAGCCCTGGCAGCAGCGTCTACTTCGTGTTCAAGGACGCCAACGGCGCCATCGTGCGTACCACGCCTCTGCGCACGGTAGACACGCAGGGCATGGCGTTCGACCAGTGCGTGACGCTCGGCACCCACCCGGTCGGCGACTGGGTCGTCGAGCTCTACTCGTCTGGCGGCACCCTCCTCGAGCGCGCTCCGTTCGTCGTGATGTACGACGCTGAGATAACCACCCTCTCGGCGACCGATGCTCCGAAAGTCGGCGACCGCATCGCCGTCACATCTTCGACGGTGAACCGCAACCCGACGCCCATCTCGAACTCCACGATGACGTACGTCATCTGGTGGGACACGAATGGCGACGGCACCTTCGGCGCCGGCGACACCTACATCGACGGCGCCGGCAAGCCACGGGCGTGGGACGGTTCGACTTCCGTCAGCACGCACGTCACGACGGGCATCACCGTCGCAGGGGGCGGCACCTGGTCCGAGAGCCGACCCTGGACGATGCCGAATACCGGTTTCCCGAATCAGGGGACGTACCGCGTCACCGCGACTTGGAAGACGTCGACGGGGCGCGTGATCGACGTGGCCACCACTCAGCTGTACTCCATCCCGACGCTCGGCTGGCCGTTGCTCGCGGCCACGCTCGCGGGAGCGGCCTATGCCCTGTGGCGCAGGCGCGCCAGCAGCGACGGGGGTGGGCAGGCGTGACAGTCGGCATGGGCATCCTGGTCGCCGGCACGGCAGCGTGGGCGCTCGTCGTGGCGGCATTGCGTCGGGCGCGCTACTGGCTGCTCTTCTACCTGCTCGGCGGCCTCGGATTTGTGCTCGTGGTGCTCTTCTGGGCCTCACGTTTCGGCCTTGACGACGTCCTCGAGGCCTTCGAGGCGAAGCTGGCGGTCGGCATCGCCTCGGTTGCAGGTATCGCGCTCTCGCAGCTGGGGGCCACCGGGCTCGCCATCCCGAACCACACAGGGTGGGCCGTCTTCGACGTCGGGATAGAGTGTTCTGCCTTGATCGAGATGGCCGCCATCGTCGGCCTCACGGTCTTCTACCCCGCCTTCGATCCTGCGCGTAAGGCAGTCAACACCGTCGTCGGCATCACGACGACCTTCGCGATCAACATGCTTCGGATCATGGTCATCGTGCTCATCATCAATGCGTACGGGACCGGATGGGTGTTCGCCGCGCACGCCGTGTTCGGGCGTGTCGTGTTCTTCATCGGGACCGTCGCGCTGTACTGGTGGCTCGTGACGCGACCGACCGTCGGAGTGGTCCGGACCGCGCTCGGGGAGGGATCCAGTGGATAGCATCTGGACCTTCATCCTCGTGTGGGGCGTATGGCTCATCACCCCGGTCCTCGTCGACGGCGTCGAGGCCATCGGGCGTGTCGCCCGCGTGGCCTCCCGTCGCCGGGAACTCTCGCACGAAGCCGCGTGCACTGACGACGAGCTCCCCACGGTGAGCGTCGTGGTGCCAGCACACAACGAGGCCGCCGTCATCGATCGCTGTCTCAACTCGATCAAGACCCAGGACTACCCCCACGACAAGCTCGAGATCATCGTGGTTGACGATGGCTCGACGGACGACACGGCTCGCCGCGTCGAGGAACACGTCAACGGCACGCACACCTACGATGGCAACGGGAACGGCACGCTCCTCATCCGTGGGACGCCGATCAGGGTCGGTCCATTCGCCGGCACGCTCGCGCTGATCCGCAACGGCCGTCACGGCAAGGCCCATGCGCTGAATGCGGGGTTTGCGGCATCGACAGGCGAGATCATCGTCAACATCGACAGCGACGTCGCTCTGTCGCCGACTGCGATCCGAAGCATCGCGTGCGCTTTCATCCGTCGCCCGGAGATGGGAGCGGCGACTGGCAACATCGAAGTCGACTGGGAGATGCTCGAAGCCCGCGACTCGGAGGGCCGTCTCGTGCTCGACGAGAACGGCGACATCCAGCAGAGGAAGCTCGGCCCGATGGCGAGCTTCCTTGCCCGTTCGCAGTTCCTCGAGTACCTCTCCTCGTTCGACCTCGGACGGCGCGCTCAGTCGCTGACCGACACGATGTACACGCTGGCCGGAGCGTGCTCGGCATTCAGACGGAGCGTCATCGAGAACGGATTCGCCTACGATGACACGACGGTCTCCGAGGACACGCACCTGACCTTCGCGCTCCACCGCAGCGGCGTGAAGATCGGCTTCGTGGACGACGCGAAGGTCTACCTCGAGCCGGTGGTCGAATGGGACGCCCTGTACGCCCAGCGCGTGAGGTGGGCGCGCGGCCAGCTTGAAGTCTGCGGCGTGAACGAGGACATGATCGGCGCCCGCGAGCACGGCCGCATCGGACGCCTCGCGTTGCCGAAGATGCTCTTGTTCGACCACACGCTGGCATTCCCGCGCCTGATATGGGCACCGCTGCTGGCATTCTTCCCCATCATCGGATACCCGATGCGCATCGTCGCGCTTGCCGTTCTCGGGATGTACCTCTTCTACCTCGCCATAGAGACCATCAACACGCTTGCGGTGTTCTCGCTTTCCGACGAGCACACGCGGAACAGGATCGAGCGCAGCGTGTGGACGCTCGCAGGGCTGCCGTTGTACCGTTTCATCGTGTTCCATTTCCGCTTCTCCGGCTATCTCGTGGCGTTGACTGAAGAACAGCAGTGGACGATGGCGGGGCCGCTCCGCCAGGCGACCGACGACCTCCGCCAGCTGCGCTTGCGCTCCATCGAGATCATGACCGGCCTGCTGACGATCGTCGGTGCGACCTGGATCCGCGCGGTACGCATCGCCACCGCTGCGGTCACGCCGCTCATCCTCGGCTATGTCCTCATCGCGCGCTGGCTCGGGACGAGGAGAGGCGCGTAAGTGCGGACTGCGGCGAGAGCCAGCAGGCTCGCCGGTGTCGAGAGGGTCGTCGTGGCCCTTGTCGGCCTGGCCTCGGTCGGTCTCGTCGTTTACCGGGTTGCCGCGGCTGTGGCGTCCGGGCCCGGATGGGACACGTACGCGTTCTTAGCGAACGCGGCCGAGTTCGCCGGGAAGGGCTATGGCTACACCGAGCTGCACCGGCCGCCACTTCTGTCCGCGCTGACGGCGCTCGCGTTCAGGGGCGGGGCGCCGCTGCACGAATCCGTGATCCAGTGGATCGACGGGGCGCTCTCCGCATCGGGCGTGCTTGCCCTGTACCTCGTGTTCCGCACGCGATTCCGACCGGCCCTGTCAGCGGTGGGGGCGCTTTCTGCCCTTGGCGTCCAGCCCCTGTGGGCGTACCTCGGAAGCGGGTATACCGACTTCCCGTCCGTCGCGCTCTCGCTGTGGGTCTTGTGGATCTGCATGAAGGCCACGGAATCGGATCCTCGGTGGTACCTTCTCGCAGGGCCGCTGTTCGTCGCCGCGACGATGACCCGCTACACTGCGCTGCTTGCCGCGTTCCCGGTGATGGTATTCCTCCTTCTGCGCTGGCGTCCGTTCTACCACGCCAAGCACCTGCTCGGCGCCATCGCGCTGAGCGCCGCCGCGTACCTGCCTGCGGCCCGGCTCTACCAGGAGCGCTTCGGAGACGTCCTGTTCCCCTTCATCCTCGCATTCTCGGTCTCTGAGAACGTGAGCGTGCAGACGGACCGCTCGATCGCCAGCTCGACTGCGGTGTGGTACCTCCAGAAGCTGCCTGCGTTCCTCACAGGTCAGCGCCTCGCCTGGCTCGGAGTGCTCGCCTTGCTGCTGGCGGCCGTCGGCATCGTGCTCGGTGTGGGGACGTACCTCCAGTCCCGCACCCCGAGACCCTCCCGCGTGGCCACGGCGGTCGCCGCATGCCTGCCCGCACTGCTCGCGCAGGTCGGAGGAGGCATGGTGCTCCGCCAGCTCACGATCCCGATCGCAGTGCTCGGCGTCTGGCGGGCGCTCGGCCCATACGACCCCGACGACGAGACCCGCAGAGTCACCGCGACCGCCGCAGTCGGTGCGTCGCTCGTGGCGTGGCTGCTCGCTTACCTGGACTTCCACGGGCACCAGACCATCCAGGTGGCCCGGTACCTCATCCCGATGCTTCCCGGGATCCTCTTCTTGATGCTGTACGGATTCCAGGCCTTCTTCCTGGACATCCATCGCACCCTCGCACCGCACGGCGCCGCACGCAGCCACGCCCCGAGGGCTGGGCTGATGTTGGTGGCTCCTACGCTCCTCGCGGTGCTGGCCGCAGGAGCGCTTTCCGCCCATGTCGCCGAGACGACATGGGAGCGCTCGGGCATCAACCGTGCAGCCGAGGAATCCGCTCGCTGGCTTGCGCAGCGTCCAGGTATCCGCGACGCGGTCGTGTTCTCCGACATATGGCCGCTCACCGCGTGGTACGCGCGGACGTCGGTGAAACCCATGCCGTTCTTCAAGTCCGTCGAGGAGATGCAGCACGCGCTCGACAAGAGCGCGGTGGACTACTACGTGACGATCAGGAACCGCGCGTTCTCTGGCTACGCGGCCGCAGCGACGTTCGGCACTGCGCGGGTCCTGGTCAGGACGCAGCCGGCTCCGCGAACGCTGCCTCGGGTCTTGTACCTCGGGAAGGCGTGGGACAACTACCTCGAGCGCGTGACCGGCTTCGACTTCTACCTCGACGGCGATGCAGGCCAGTACGGCTGGGAAGGGACGGCCTTCCTCGACGCGTACGGCCCAAAGGAACTGGCAAAGTGGGACGCCGTGGCCGTGTATGGAGTCAGATGGCGTTCGCGAGCGCACGGAGAAGCGGCGCTGTTGGACTACGTGCGCAACGGCGGCAGCGTCGTTCTCGACGCTTCCGCGAACCTGGGCGTCATGCCGTATGACCTTGCCGACACGGTCGTCTTCGACACGGTCGTCAGGCGCGCGGCGCTGCCTCCTGACGCCCAGATCAGAGTCGGGAGCACGCTCGTCGCTCGTGACGGGCGGCTTTCTGAAGTCCGAGCAGCCCCCTTCGTGAACGAGACAGGCGGCCGTTGGTTCGGAGCCGACTACGCGCCCCTTCCCGGGAGCGCCGACCTCACCGTGCTCGCCACCGTGGACGGGCGGCCCGCCGTCGCGATGCGCCGCATCGGACGAGGGCGCGTCTACCTCATCGTATACAACCTGGTGTGGCACGCCTTCATCACCGATAACGAGGACGAACGCGCACTGGTCAGGGCCGTCTTCGCCGACGCACTCGCCAGCGCGGCGCCCTCCGCCACTCCGGGGGCAGTCGATGCGCAGTAGACGCCTGCGCTATCTCGCGCGGCTCGGGTTGTCGGCACTCGCGCTCGCGGCGCTCGCGGCGAGGGTTGACGCCCGGGCGCTGCTCGGCGCAGGCGCTCGCATCGACCCGCGATGGATCGCCGCGGCGGTCGTGCTGCTCGCCGCCGCCACGGCGGTGCGCGCCTGGAGCTTCATGCTGGTCACGAACCACCGCGGCAGAGTGATCGGCTTCGCTCACGCGACCTACTTGACGCTCGTCGGGGCGGCGGCGTCTTTGGTCGTCCCCAGCGGGATGGGTGAGCTCGTCAAGGCCCACGTCGCCGGCAAGACGCTGGATGCCCCCGAGCACCTCGCGGTCTCCACAGTGCTCGACAAGATCACGTCGCTCGTCGCCGTGGCGATCATGGGGACGGCGGGTTCGCTGTTGCTCGGCGCACCGGCGTTCGCCTTGGCTTCGGCGACCCTGAGCATCGCGAGCCTCGTGCTTCTGCTCGTTCCGCGGCTCATCCCGTGGCGGCTGCTGACGAAAGCCATCGCTCTTCGTGCGGATGTTCGCACAGAGGCGCTTCAAGATGCGATCGCCATTCCACGACCGCTCCTGGCAGGCGTCGTCGCCGTCTCGGTGCTCGGCTGGACGCTGACGTACGCGATGGTGTACGCCTGCGTGGAGGCTGCCGGGGTACGCCTGCCCCCGCTCACGATGCTGGCCATCGGCCCCGTCATGACCATCGCCGGGATGCTCCCGATCTCACTTGCGGGCATCGGGGTCTCGCAGGCCACCCTCGCTGCCATGCTCGTTGCTCAGGGAGTCCCGGAGCCGATTGCGACACGCGCAGCGCTCGTGCAGCTGCCCGTCTCTCTCCTCGCGCCGCTTGCCGGCGCCGCACTGTACGCGCTGCGTGGATCCGAGCCGGTTGCGCGTTCAGGCCGGGAAGCCTACCGCCGGGGAGTCACCATGCTCACGACCGTCTTCCCGCGCTTCGAAGGCGACGGTACTGGGAACTTCGTGCTCGGGGCTGCACGCGCAGTCGCAGGCGTCGGCTGGTGCGTGACGGTCGTCGCTCCGCACGCGCCAGGGCTTGCGCGCGCAGAGCACGTCGACGAGGTCGAAGTCGAGCGCTTCAGATACCTGCCAGACCCTCTCGAACGGCTGGGGTACGGCGCTTTGGGCTTGCCGGAGGCCCTCCGCCGGAATTGCCTCGCCGCAGCGGCGCTGCCGTTCTTCGCGTTGGGGTTCTGGCGTGCCGCACGCCGCGCCGCGCAGGACTCCCAGGTCGTCCACGCTCACTTCGCACCCGTCGGAGCCATCGCCGCCGCTGCATCCAGGCGACGCGCTCCGCTCGTCGTGACCCTGCACGGCACCGACGTGGCCCTGGCAAGGCGCGGAGGCATCTGGAGAGCGGCGCTGCGCTATGCGTGCACCCGTGCTTCGCTCGTCGTACCGGTCTCTGAGACGATGGCGCAGCAGGTCCGGGAGCTCGTCCCTGGACTCCCTGCGGAGCGCATCGCGGTGATCGGCAACGGGATCGATGCTTCGCTGCTGTCCCGCACCGTTCCTGACGAGCAGCGGAGCGGCATCGTGTTCGTCGGCCGCCTGACCCAGGAGAAGGGAGCGTTCGACTTGGTGAGGGCGCTCGCTCTGCTCCCCGAGCCCGTGTCGGCCACGATGATCGGCGCGGGCGATCCTACGCCGCTGGAACGTCTCGCGACCTCGCTCGCAGTCCGGGACCGGATCATCTTCACTGGTCCTCTGCCCCACGATGAGACGCTTGAGCACATCTCCCAGGCCGCAGTGTTCGCGCTCCCTTCGTACAGCGAGGGCTGCCCTGTGTCGGTGCTCGAGGCTGCTGCACTCGGCACGCCGGTGGTCGCCAGCGCGGTAGGCGCGATCGCCGACATCCTCGGCGGGGACGAGTGGCTGCTGTCGCCTGGCGAAACCTCTGCCTTGGCACGGCTGCTTTCCCGTGCGCTCGAAGACCGGGTGGCCGCCTCGTCGGCCGCGGCCAGAGCACGAGCGAACGTGGCGGCGCGGTTCACCTGGGCAGCAGTCGGGCAGGCGCTGGTTTCGTCCTACGAGCGCGTGTCGGACCCCCGGTAGGCATCCCCGCTCCGCGCGCGCGACTCGTTCACGTCCGCGTGAAGCCGGATGACCGCCTTGCGCAGCTCCACGATCTGCGCTGCCAGCAGCGAGAAGCTCAGCAGTATTGCGCCGCCGATCAGAAGGAGCAGCATGATGGTCATGAGCGGCCGCTCGGGATTGAGCGTGCCGGCAAGGTACACGGAGAACAGGTACGCACCGACTGCAATCCCAGAGGCCAGCACGAGGAGGCCCAGGTATGACAGCAGGTCGGCTGGACGAGACAGCACGCTGAAGAGCAGGTGGCTCGCCACGGTCGCTTTGGGGCGGAACTTCGACCTGCCCTTTCGGCGTGCGCGCAGCACTGCGGGAACCTCCGCGATGCGCATTCCAAGCGCCATCGCGCCGGACAGGATCTCGAGGTGGATCTCTTTGCCGTCGGCAGCAAGCGGAAGCCGTCGCAGCGCCCTGGCGCGGTATGCGCGGGCGATGCCGGTGCTCGTCCATATCGGCCTCGGAAGCGCACGTCTGAGCACCACGTTGCCGACACGCGACAAGGCCAGCCTCACGAGCGGCACGCCATCGACGGCCCCGCCAGGCATGTACGGAGAAGCCAGGACCATGTCGAGGTCCGGATCCGCCTGAAGCGTTCGGATCATGGCGACGGCGACTTCCGGGGAGTAGCTCAGGTCCGCATCGAGAGTCACCACGAACTCGCCGCGAGCGTGCGCGAATCCCTGGCGCAGTGCGTATCCTCTGCCGCGGTTCGCTCCGTACGCAATCGGACGCACCCGGGCGTCTTGGCGCGCAACCTGCTCGAGGACATCGGCGGTTCCATCGGTAGAGCCGTCGCTCACCGGCACGATCTCGTACGACCACGCCTCCGCTTCGAGGGATGCGCTGGCAGCCGCGATCGTGCCTGCAGCGTTCTCCTCCTCGTCGTGCATCGGGATGACCACGCTGACGAGCGGCTCCATACGGCTCCTCTCCGAGCTGGCGTCTACTGAAGGATCCGCTCGAGCATCTCCCGGAGGTCTGCTCCCAGCTCCGGGCTTTCGAGACCAAGGGCGATGTTCGCGTGCAGCCATGCAAGCACGTTGCCCGTGTCGTAGCCGTCGCACTCCAGGGAGATCGCGTACAGCTCCTCGCTCTTGAGCAGCTCGCGCAACGCATCCGTCAGCTGGATCTCGCCGCCCCGGCCGGGTTCGATGTGAGGCAGCACCTCCATCACCTTGGGGGTGAGCAGGTAGCGGCCGAAGATCGCCAGGTTGCTCGGAGCCGTGTTCACGGCCGGCTTCTCGACCAAGTCGGTCACCTTCCACACGCCCGGCTCCACCTCGTGACCGGCGATGACCCCGTATCGGCTCACGAGGTGCTCCTCTACGGGCGTCACGGCAAGGACCGAAGCCCCGTAACGCTCATGGACCTCGCGGAGGCGCTTCAGGCACGACGGGTTCGGCACGATCACGTCGCCCAGGAGCACGTAGAACGGCTCGCCGCCCGTATGCGCGCGACCGCAGAGCACCGCGTGCCCGAGTCCGCGCGGGCGCTTCTGGCGCACGTAGAACACCTCGGCGAGCTCCGAGATGGACCGCACCTGGCGGAGCTTCTCCGTGTCGCCCGCCCGCTCCAGCAGGTCCTCCAGCTCCACCGAGCGATCGAAGTGGTCCTCGATGGCGCGCTTGCCGCGACCCGTGACGATGAGCACGTCGGTGACGCCCGCGGCCACCGCCTCCTCGACCACGTACTGGATGACCGGCTTCGACAGCACGGGCAGCATCTCCTTGGGCTGCGCCTTCGTCGCCGGCAAGAACCGCGTGCCGAGGCCTGCGGCTGGAATGATCGCCTTCATCGGATGACACCTCACACCTTCACGCGCAGCGCTGCGTACGCAGCACGAACGGCAACCAACACAGGGTACACCACCGCGAGCGCATCCGGTACGGACCCGTCACGCGAGCGTCTTGAGCACCTCGGCCGCGGCCTCAGTCATCGCATCGATGTCAGCATCTGTGTGCGCGAGCCCGACGAAGGTGGCCTCGAACTGGCTCGGGGCGAGCATGATCCCACGCTCGAGCATCCCACGGAAGTAGCGCGCGTAACGCTCGGTGTCGCTCGTAGCTGCGGTCGACCAGTCTCTGACGCGTTCGCTCGTGAAGAACATGCACGCCATCGAGCCCACGCGGGTCAGGCACGCCTCGATGCCTGCCTCCTCGAGGGCAGCGCGCAGGCCCGCCTCGAGGCGTGCGCCAAGCCGCTCCAGCTCGTCGTAGACACCCGGCTGCCTGAGGGCCTCGACGAGCGCAAGACCGGCAACCATCGCCACCGGGTTGCCCGACAGCGTGCCCGCCTGGTACACCGGGCCGACCGGCGCCAGGTGCTCCATGACCTCGCGTCTGCCACCGAACGCACCCACGGGGAAGCCGCCACCGATGATCTTGCCGAGCGTCGTGAGGTCCGGCATCACGCCGTACCGCTCCTGCGCACCGCCGAGCGCGACCCTGAACCCAGTGATGACCTCGTCGAAGATCAGCAGCGCTCCGTGCTCGTCGCACACCGCCCGCAGCCCTTCGAGGAATCCGGGCTCCGGCGGGACGACGCCCATGTTGCCGGCCACCGGCTCGACGATGACCGCGGCGATCTGCTCTCCCTGCGCGGCGAACGCGTCGCGCACGGCGTCGAGGTCGTTGTACGGCAGCACGATGGTGTCCGCGGCGGCGCCCTTCGTCACGCCCGGCGTGCTCGGGATGCCCAGGGTGACGAGCCCGCTTCCGGCAGCGACCAGCAGCGCGTCTGAGTGGCCGTGATAGCAGCCGTCGAACTTGATGAACTTCTCGCGACCGGTGTAGCCGCGCGCGAGCCGGATGGCGCTCATCGTCGCCTCGGTGCCGCTCGAGACCATCCGCACCATCTCGATGGAGGGCACCGCATCGCACACGGCCTCGGCCATCAGCACCTCTGCCTCGCACGGCGCACCGTACGAAGTCCCGCGCTCGAGCTGCGCCCGCACCGCATCGAGCACGGCCTCGGGGGCGTGGCCGAGGATCATCGGCCCCCACGACGCCACGAAGTCGACGTACTCGTTGCCGTCGGCGTCCCACACGCGCGAGCCTTTGGCGCGCTCGTAGAACACCGGCTCTCCGCCGACGCTCTTGAACGCACGGACAGGTGAGTTCACGCCGCCAGGGATGACGCGCTTCGCGCGCTCGAGAAGTTCGTGCGAACGGTCGTGCTGCATGCCGTCAGACTCCCTCGTATCGATCGGTGCGGTCGAGTAGCGAGTATAGCAGCGGACGGCGTGCGCGGAGCGTGATACGCTGTCCGCGCCTGCCCGCACGGCAGGCCACTGCCCGGTCCCGCGAAGGAGGGGCGCTGACCGCGTGGGAGCGAATCGTGCCTTCAGATTCGGAGTCGCCCGCTACCTGGTCGTCGCAGTGATCGCCGCGGCGGCTGACACGGGCACGCTGTTCGTGCTCGTCCAGGGACTCGGGATCCACTACGCTCCTGCAGCCGCAGTCGCGTTCTTAGTAGGACTCATGGTGAACTTCGTGCTCGCCAGGCGCTGGGTGTTCGGACCTACCGCGCTTCCCCTCTCGGCCGAGTTCGGCGCGTACGCGGCGATCGGCGTCGCAGGGGTCCTGCTCACCGAAGCGGTGCTCTTCATCGGCATCGATCTTGTGGGCGCGCCGCTGGCCGCGTCGAAGGCGGCCGCGCTCGCCATCGTGTTCGCCTGGAACTACCTCGCCCGCAAGCACCTCGTGTACGCCCGGAAGGTGACGGCATGACGCTTCCTGAGACGACCTCGTGCATCATCGTCGGCGCAGGCCCCGCCGGGCTCACGTGCGCCTACGAGCTCGCACGCAACGGCGCAGCCCCGCTCGTCGTCGAGGCCCTCGACGACGTCGGCGGCATCTCCCGCACCGTCGAGTTCGAGGGGTATCGCTTCGACCTGGGCGGCCACCGCTTCTTCTCCAAGTCCGAGGAGATCGAGCGCCTGTGGGACGAGATCGCCTTCGAGCCGCTGCTCGTGCGGCCGAGGCTCTCGCGCATCTTTTACGGAGGCAAGTTCTACTACTACCCGCTCCGGCCCCTCAACGCGCTTGCCAACGTCGGTCCCGTGACGGCGGCTGCCATCCTGGCCAGCTACCTCAAGGCCCGCGTCGCGCCCGTCCGACCCGAGGACACCTTCGAGGCATGGGTCTCCAACCGGTTCGGCAGGCGGCTGTACGAGATGTTCTTCAAGAGCTACACGGAGAAGGTCTGGGGCATCCCGTGCTCGGAGATCTCCGCGGAGTGGGCGGCGCAGCGCATCAAGGGGCTGTCGCTCGGCGAGGCGGTGCGCAACGCGCTGAGGGGCGGGCGCGGCAACACCGTCAAGACGCTGATCGAGCAGTTCCGCTACCCGGCCCTCGGGCCAGGCCAGCTGTGGAACGACTGCGCGCGCCGCGCCACGGATGCCGGGGCGGTGATAGCGCTCAAGACCCGGGCGGTCGCGGTGCGCCGCGAGCGAGGCGGGTTCACGGTCGCGCTCGAAGGCCCGACAGGCCGCAGCGAGGTGCGCGCCGAGCACCTCGTGAGCAGCGTGCCCATCCGCGACCTCGTCGCCGCGATCGACGGCGCACCGGAGCCGGTGCGCGAGCGGGCGCGGGCCTTGCGCTACCGCGGGTTCATCATGGTGGCGATCGCCTTCGACGAACCCGGGCTGTTCCCGGACAACTGGGTGTACGTGCACAGCCCCGAGGTCCGTCTGGGCCGCGTTCAGAACTTCGGCAACTGGAGCGAGCGCATGGTGCCTGACCCAGGCGCGAGCTGCCTGGGCATGGAGTACTTCGCAGATCCCGAAGACGCGCTGTGGAGCATGGAAGACGCCGATCTCGCCGAGCTCGCCGTGCGTGAGGTGCGTGCGATCGGACTCGTCACGCGCGGCCGGCCGCTCCTCCACCGCGTGGTGCGCGTGCCCGACGCATACCCGGTCTACGAGACCGACCACGAGGGGTTCATGCGCCCGCTTCGCGACTGGCTCGGATCCGTGCCCGGGCTGTGGTGCGTCGGGCGGAACGGCCAGCACCGGTACAACAACATGGACCACGCGATGATGACAGGGCTGCTCGCCGCCCGCTCGATCCTCGACGGCAACAAGCGCGACGTGTGGGAGGTGAACACGGATGCCGAGTACCACGAGCAGGCGTAGCGCGGAGCGCGGAGCGGCAGACTGGCCGCTTCGCGCCGCCATCGCGCTTGCGATGCTCGCGCTGTTCGCTGCGAGCGTATGGGTGCGGCTGCCGAACATGGGCCGACCGCTCGGCGAGGGGCACGAGTGGCTGACCTCGACCGTGGCACGAAACCTCGAGATCTGGGAGCGAGACGGCGCGTTGAAGCACCGCTTCTTGCCCATCTTCACCTACCCCGGCGCAGCCAACAGGTACATCAACAACCAGGGCTCAGACCACATGGACGCGCAGGGCAACTACTACTACACCTCGTACGGCCCGTTCGCGTACATCGCCCCGTACCTCGCCTTGAAGGCGCTCGGGCAGCCCGTGACGGTGATCGGCATCCAGCGGTTCAATCTCGCGGTACACCTGGCCACAGCCGTGCTGTTGTTCCTCGTCGTCGTGGAGGTGACGCGCCCGAGGCGCCCCGTCGAGTACGCTCCGGCGCTGTTCGCCTACGCGCTGTACACGTTCACCACCGCCACGCTGTGGCTGCACTCGAACGTGTACATGTCGGACATGTTCGTGCAGCCGCTGTGGGTGCTGTGCATCCTTCTGGTGTTCCGGTACGCGGACGCGCCGGGCGTCGGGTGGCGCAAGCCCGCCGCGATCGCCGCCGCGATCGCGCTTGCGGTGTGGACGGAGTGGCTCGGGGTCTTCTTCGCCGCGACGCTGGCAGGATATGCCGTCGCGCACTGGAGGCGGAAGGCCGTGCGTCGGCTGTTCGCAGCGTCGATCGCAGGCGGCATCGGCGGCGTCGCGCTCTATGTCGGCCACTACTCGCTCATCGACGGGCTCGCCGGCCTCTGGAAGGCCTCGTACGCGAAGTACGCGATCAGATCCGGCGTCAGCGCGACCTCGAACTTCCCCATCGACAATCCGATCTCGTGGCAGCGCATCGGATGGCACTACACCGGATTCGGGTACGGGCCCGTCTTGCTCCTCGCGGTTGCGCTGCTGTGCGTTATCGGCTTCGCGGCGTATCGAGCCACCGACGCCTCGTCGCGTCCCGTCGGGCTCGCGCGCCGAGCCCGCCTGGCGCTCGTGCTCGCAGCAGCGCCCGTCTTGCTGCACCACCTGGTGTTCTTCGACTTCACCGCGGTGCACTTCTTCTCGGTGCTGAAGGCGGCTGTCGTGCTCGCGCTCGCGGCAGGGATCGGTGCTTCGTGCATCATCGCCTGGCTGCAGACACGCGCCCCCGCCCACAGCGCGACGCTGTTCGCATCAGCGCTGGCCGTCGGGATGATCGCGATTGCGGCGGCCCAGGTCGCGAACTACCGATCCATCGCCGAGGAGACCCGCTTCGACGCGTACGAGCGGCTGGGTGAGATCATCGCCACCGAAGCCGCCCCTGACGAGACCGTCTTCCTGCGCGCTGGCGACTTCGCTGGCTTCGAGCCGTGGCAGGGCGCGATGACCGGGCCCCAGGTCGTCTACTACGCGCACCGGAACTTCGCGAGCTGGTCGACGACCGAGGCCGCGTACGCCCTCATGGAGCGGCAGGGCACCCGAAAGGGCATGACGGTGGGGCTGGACCCCGGCACCGGCAACGTCCGCGTGCAGCACTTCTTACGGCAGTGAGCGCGGGTGCTCCCAGCGCCTGACCGTCAGGCGACGGACGGTGCACGCCCGCAAGCCCCCGCCGCTCCGCCTACTGGCTCTGCGTGTCGACCACGGCTCCCGGCTTCGGCTCGTACACGCAGTACGGCTCGGCTTCCAGGTAGTCTCCGGTGATCTCGAGCGCCCGGGCGCGGCACCCGCCGCACACCGCCTTGTACTCGCACGCGCCGCACTTGCCCTTGAGCTTGCTGTAGTCGCGCAGGTCGTTGAAGACGGGCGACTCGGTCCAGATGGTCGAGAACGGCGTCTCCTTCACGTTGCCGAGCTGCATGTCGAAGTACCCGCACGGCTGGACGTCGCCGGTATGGCTGATGAACGCGAAGGTGATGCCGCCCAGGCACCCGCGCGTCATCGCGTCCAGCCCGTACTCCTCTCGTGTGACCTTCTTGCCTTCAGCCTTCGCCAGCTGGCGGATGATCCGGTAGTAGTGCGGCGAGTCGGTCGGCTTGAAGTGCAGCGGGCTCGTCTTCTGACGGTGATACGCCCAGGTGAGCACGCGCTCGTACTCCTCCGGCGGCAGCTCCTTGTCGAGCAGGTCGGCACCGCGGCCCGTCGGCACGAGCATGAAGATGTGGAAGGCGTCCACGCCGAGCGACTCGGCGAGGTCGTGCACTTCGGCCACCTTCGTGTGGTTGAGGGTGGTGACGGTCATGTTGATCTGCACGCCGATGCCGTGCCGCTTGGCGATCCTGATCCCCTCGATGCTCGCGTCGAAGCATCCCGGCTGGCCACGGAATGCGTCGTGCTCCTCGGCAGTCGGGAAGTCGATCGACACCGAGATGCGCGGGATCTTGTGCTCGGCCATCTTCGCGGCGATCTCATCGGTGATGAGCGTGGCGTTGGTGCCGATGACCGGCATGCAGCCCTTCTCGTGCGCGTAGTCGACGATGTCCCAGATGTCGGGGCGCATCAGCGGCTCGCCACCAGTGAGGATCAGGATCGGGTTGCTGATGGTGGCGATGTCGTCGATGACCGCCTTGATCTGGTCGAGCGAGAGCTCGCCCGGGTAGTAGCCGAACTCGGCCGCCGCTCGGCAGTGCGCGCACGACAGGTTGCACGAACGCGTGATCTCCCACGCGATGATGCGCGGCGCCTTGATGCCGGTGCGCTCCTCGTACGCCAGCGCAGCGGGACCACCGCCTGGCC
>JAOAFY010000035.1 GCA_026416035.1 Coriobacteriia bacterium
GTGCTGATGGCCGGCACGACGTTCGGCTCTGGATGCATCATCGGTGACAACGCTGGCGTGAGGGAGCGCTGCCGCATCGGAGAGGGCGTCGTCATCGGCCGCGCGGTCACCGTCGAGAACGACACGGCCATCGGCTCACGGACGAAGGTCCAGAGCGGCGCGTACATCACCGCATATGTGACCATCGAAGACGACGTCTTCGTCGCGCCGATGGTGGTGACGACGAACGACAACTTCATGGGGCGCACCGAGAAGCGGTTCGCGCTGCTGAAGGGCTGCACCATCCGGCGCGGCGCACGTGTCGGCGGCGGTGCGCATGTGTTGCCGGGGGTCGAGATCGGTGAGGAAGCGTTCGTCGCGACAGGCGCGATCGTGACCAGGGATGTCCCCCCGCGCACCGTCGTGATGGGCGTGCCGGCCAGGCCGGTCCGCCAGGTCCCTGACGAAGAGCTTCTGGAGAACCAGTAACGCGACCGTGACGGCCTGCTGGCGACAAGGCCGTCCATGAGAGAATGACGTGTCCTGGACCGTGCGTGAGGAGCGTGAAGACGTGGGCATCCCCTTGCTCGATCTCGTGGCGCAGCACCGAGAGCTCAAGCCTGAACTCGATGCGGCGATCGCGGAGGTGATGGACAACGCCGCCTTCATCGGGGGGCCGAAGGTCAAGGCCCTCGAAGAGGCGATCGCGGCATACGTCGGCACGAGGCACGCCGTCGCCTGCGGGAACGGCACGGACGCGCTGTTCCTCATCATGGCGGCGCTGGGCATCGGTCGTGGGGATGAGGTCATCACGACGCCGTTCACCTTCTTCGCCACGGTCGAAGCGATCGTGCATGTCGGCGCGACGCCGGTGTTCGTCGACATCGAGCCCGGGACGTACAACATGGACGTCTCTCAGGTCGAAGCGGCCATCACCCCGCGCACGAAGGCGATCCTGCCCGTGCACATATTCGGGCAGTGCGTCGACATGGATCCGCTCCTCAAGCTCGCCGAGCGCCACGGGCTCGTCGTCGTGGAGGATGCGTGCCAGGCGATCGGTGCCACGTACCGGGGTCGTCGCGCGGGTTCGCTTGCCCGAGCGGCGGCGTTCTCGTTCTTCCCGAGCAAGAACCTCGGATGCGCAGGAGACGGCGGCATCGTCACCACCGACGATGAGGCGCTCGCGGCGACCGTGCGGAAGCTGGCCCAGCACGGAACGACCAAGAAGTACTTCCACGANGCATTCGGCACCAACTCGCGTCTGGACGCGTTGCAGGCCGCCATCCTGCTCGTCAAGCTTCCGCACCTCGACGCATGGAACGCCCAACGGCGCACTGCTGCCCGTCTCTACGACGAGCTGCTCGACGGACTGGAGGGGCTCGACCTGCCGGCCGTTCGTCCGTACGGAGAGCCCGTGTACCACCTCTACGTCGTGAAGGCGCGTGACGCGGAGCTCGCTCAGCGCGTCATGGCTGCTTTGAAGGAGGCCGGGATCGGCACGGCCCTCTACTACCCGCTTGCCCTGCACGAGCAGGAGGCCCTCGCGTCGCTGCCGGGATTCGTGAAGCCGTCGCTACCGGTTGCTGAGTCGTGCGATGGCGCGACGTTCGCGTTGCCCTGCTACCCCGGCATCACAGCAGAGCAACAGCGCGAGGTGGTCGAGGTCGTCAAGGGAGCGATGGCATGAGGGTCCTCTCCGTCGTCGGCGCACGCCCACAGTTCATCAAGGCTGCGCCCGTATGTCGTGCGCTCCGCGAGAGGCACCAGGAGATACTCGTCCATTCGGGTCAGCACTATGACCCGGAGATGTCTGACGTCTTCTTCGAGGAACTCGGGATTCCTGAACCGGATGTCAACCTTGGTGTCGGTTCGGGCAGCCATGCGTTCCAGACCGCAGAGATCATGAAGCGGCTTGAGCCCGTCATCGACGAGACGGCTCCCGACGTCGTTCTCGTGTACGGCGACACGAACACGACGTTGGCGGGCTGTCTCGCCGCGGTGAAGATCGGCGTGCCTGTGGCGCACGTCGAAGCGGGACTGCGGTCGTTCAATCGGGCGATGCCTGAGGAGTTGAACCGAGTTCTGGTGGACAGGGTCGCCGACGTGCTGTTCTGTCCGACGCAGCAGGCAGCCGAGAACCTTGCGCGAGAGGGCATCACTGATGGTATCGCCGTCGTGGGCGACGTCATGCTCGACGTGGCTCGGTCGGTTGCCGAACTGTCCGATTCACGAGCGGTTCACGAGCACGGTCTGACGCCCGGCGGCTACTTCCTCGCCACGGTGCATCGGGCGTCGAACACCGACGACCCCCGTGCTCTGGCGTCGATCATCGAGGGATTCACACGTCTCCCGATGCCGGTCATCTGGCCGATCCATCCTCGCACGAGGCATGCGGCGCGGCAGAGCGGCCTGGAAGGATCTCTGCGAGACGCCAGCGGCATCATCGTCGTCGACCCGGTCCCATACACGACGCTCGTCGCGCTGTTGCGCGAGGCGGCAGCCGTGCTCACCGATTCGGGGGGTATCCAGAAGGAGGCGTACTTCTTCGGAGTGCCCTGCGTCACGTTGCGCGAGGAGACCGAGTGGGTGGAGACCGTCGAGCTTGGCTGGAACCGCCTCGTCGGGACCGACCCTGACGCAATCGCTGATGCGGCCGTCCACCTTCAGCGGCCGGCGGATCGACCCCCCGTGTACGGCGACGGTCACGCCGCGCCTAAGATCGTGGACGAGTTGGAGCGGAGGTACGGCAGGTGATGGCAGCTGCCAACAACCCTCGTCGCATCTGGGTGGACCTCACCAACTCGCCGCACGTGTTGGTGATGAGGCCAGTCATCGCTGAGCTGCAGAGGCGAGGGTACGACGTGGTGGTGACTGCTCGGGAGTACGCGCAGACGCTGCCGCTTCTCGAGCGCTTCTCGATCCCGCACGTCGTGATCGGCAGACACCGCGGCCGCAACATGGCTGCCAAGGCTTTCGGGCTCGTGGCCCGGTCGGCAGCCATGATCGCGTTCGGTGCTGGGAAGGGTTTCTCGCTCGGCATCTCGCACGCGAGCAACGACCTACCCGTGGCATGCGCCGCTTTGCGGATTCCGCACGTGACGATGTTCGACTACGAGTTCGCGCGCCTGTCGCACTCGATCAACGTCCGCCTCTCTCGGCGGGTGGTCGTCCCCGATGCGATACCCCTCGAGGCACTCCGGCAGTACGGGGCCGATGAACGGAAGGTCGTGACGTATCCGGGGCTGAAGGAAGAGTACTACCTCTCTGACTTCGAGCCCGATCAGAGCGTTCTGGACGAACTCGGGTTGGATCGCGACAAGGTACTGGTCCTGTTGCGCACCCCGCCGAGCATGGCTGCATACCACCGCATGGACAACCCGCTGTTCCGAGAGATCCTTGCCGGTTTGGCTTCACGTGACGACGTGCAGGCGGTGCTGCTTCTCCGCACGCAGGATCAGATCTCGCTGCTGGATGGGATCTCTGCGCGCAACATCGTGGTTCCTGAGCGCGTCGTGGATGCGCAGAGCCTGGCGTACTTCGCTGACGCGGTGATCTCGGGAGGCGGTACGCTGAACCGTGAGGCCGCCGCGCTTGGGACTCCCGCCTATACGGTGTTCCAGGGCGTTCTCGGGGCCGTGGACCGGATGCTGGCGGAGCAAGGCCGGCTGATCGTCGTCCGTTCGCTCGACGATGTAAGGCTGGCCAAGAAGGACATCACAGGAGCTGAACGGGTACGGCGCGACGTTTCCTCTCTCGTTGACAGGATCCTGGGCGAGCATCATGGTGCGTGAACGTCCGAGACGCAGGCGCGACAGCGCGCTGAGGGCCGCGAATCGCAGACGATCCTCCCGTCCCCCGGGCATCGAGAGCGTCCGAACGGGTCCGGTCGACCGTTCGCTGCCCGTGGCGGGGGCGTCGAGAGCGGGAGCGCGTTCGGCATATCGGGCTTCGCGTGCAAGGATGCGCCGGAAGCGGATCGCCGTAGGCGTCCTGGGCGCACTCGGCATCGTGGTCGCGCTGGCTGCGGCATACGTCGGATACACGATCCTGGCGGCCGACCGGGCGGTCACGAAGTCCCGAATCCACGACGAGAAGCTGCTGCATGAGCTGACGCCTGTGGATGACGGCATCAAGGAACCGACGTACCTGCTCGTGATGGGCGTGGATTCCCGATCTCCGGACGAGGCCTCGCGTGCAGACACCATCATGCTGGTCCGTTTGGATCCGGCCAAGCGTACCATCTCGCTCCTGTCGATACCGCGCGACCTCCGGGTGGAGGTCCCTGGGCACGGCAAGACGAAGATCAACCATTCGCACACCTACGGTGGCCCTTCTCTGACCGTGAAGACGGTCAAGGAGTTCACCGGTCTGCCTATCCATCATTACGTCGAGATCGACTTCGCCGGTTTCAAGGAACTGGTTGATGCAGTTGGAGGAGTCACGGTCGACGTGCCGCACGAGGTTGATGACCTGAAGGCGGCGAACTACGTGAGATCGGCCGCCCGGATACCGGCGGGCGTCCAGACCCTCGACGGCGCGCACGCGCTCACCTTCGTGCGATCTCGAGCGTACCCGCGCGGCGACTTCCAGCGTATCGAGAACCAGCAGGCGTTCCTGAAGGCGCTCGCGCGGAAACTGTCGGAGCCGAGCACGTTGATCCGATTGAATTCCCTCGTCCGTCTAGCTGCCGAGCACATCGGCACGGACATGACGATGGGTCGGATCCTCAAAATCGCTGATGTCGTCAGAAACGCCGACCTCGGTGCGCTTCAAACGTACGTGGTGCCCGGAACTCCCCGGATGATCGGCGGCGTATCGTACGTGATCCTCGACGACGAGAAGTGGGCATCGGTCAAGGCGATGTTCAACGGCGAAGCGGCTCCAGGCACGCAGGAAGCGACGGCGACCCCTGACCCAGCGTCCGTGAAGGTCGCCGTGCGGAACGGCGCCGGGGTGGCAGGGGTAGCGGCAGACGCCGCCCGTCGTCTGACGAGGGAGGGGTACCGGGTAGTCGAGGTTGGCAACATGGGATCTTTCGTCTACGACGAGACCCTCGTCGTGTACAAGGAGGACTCTCGGTTGGCCGACAACGTGGTCGCCGTGCTAGGCTTGGGCCGTACCGTCCGCTCTCGTGGCATGTACCGGTTCGACGGAGACGTGCTGGTCGTAGTAGGTCGTGACTGGGGTGTGCCGAAGCCGCGGGACTCGCACAACCTGATTCGCTGAGGAGCTGGCGTCGTCGTGCGGAACCCTGTCGTTGAGAGCAGCCACCGCGTCTGGCGCGGCCGGGTCGTGGCGCGTGCGCGGTGGGCGTTGCACGTCCTTCGGGCGTGCGGATGGCAGGCGCTCGCTGCGGCGGTCATCTTGGGCACGATCGTGGTTGCCGCCCATTGCTCTCCGGCATTTGCGGCGGAGCAGTTCGTGTTCATAGGCCGCGGCAACGGTCACGGTCTTGGCATGAGCCAGTACGGCGCGAAGGGATTCGCCGAGAGAGGCTACCGCTACCAATCGATCCTGCGCCACTACTACGGTTCAGGCGGCACGGACGAGAGGTGCACGGTCGGGACTTCTGGACCAGAGCCGAAGCGGGACATCAACCTTGACCCAAGCGCGGATTACGGCAGCAATGGCGGGTTCACCCGCACGCAGTGGAGCATCAGGCCGGGCCACACCGGAAGCTCCTTGGCCGTCTACTCGCAGAACGTGGTGTACGTCACCGATGCTGCGTGGTCGTACTTCACCGCTGACGGAGACCGGGTCGTGTGGGCGACTTCGGATGGCAAGACCCGCATGTCGTTCCCCGGCACCGTCGCGGTGTGGGAGACGACGGGCACGCCGAAGCTGACGCAAGTGCTCGAAGGAACGGGGATCTACGGCGAGGGCTACATCCGCTATCGCGGTGAGCTTCGGATCACGGCCCGTTCCGGTCGGCTGAAGCTGGTCAACCGTGTGCCCATGCGTGACTACCTCTACGGCGTGGTGCCGCGCGAGATGCCGAGCACCTGGCATGCTGAAGCGTTGAGGGCGCAAGCGATAGCGGCGCGCGGTTATGCGTGGACGAGCACGCGCACCGAGCTGTACACGGACACCCGTGACCAGGCATATGCTGGCCACTCGAGCGGTTTCGACCGCGACAACCCCGATCTGCACGAGGCTGCAAGCACGAATGATGCGGTCGACTCGACGACAGGGCTGTGCGTCCTGTACGACGGCACGCGCGTCCGTACCTACTTCATGTCGACGTCCGGTGGGCACACCGAGAACAACGAGAACGTCTGGTTCCCGGCGTCGGGCCTGCCGTACCTGCGAGGCGTACCTGACCCGTACGAGGCGGGATCCGGCTCGCCGTGGCACTCCTGGAGCCGCGTGACGCTGGATGCGACGACGCTTCGGCAGCGTCTCGTCGCGCAAGGCATTCCTGAGGCCTCCGTTCCCGCGACCATCACGCAGGTACGAGCACAGACGCGCGGCGTCTCGGGCAGGTTGACGGCTCTGAAGCTTCTGGGAGCGGACGGACCGAGCCTGCTGCTCGACTCGACGGGCGAAATTGCCGCGTTCCGAAGAGCGGTCGGATTCAGGGACACCCTGATTTTCGTGAATCCGCGCACCAGCCGGATAGCAGGCCCGGATCGGTACGCGACGTCCGTGTCGGCGAGCCAGCGCGTGTTCGGCAAGTTCGTGACGCCCGCCCACGTCGTGCTCGTGAATGGTGACGCACCGGTCGACGCGATGAGCGCGTCCGCGCTTGCAGGGGCGTGCGGGGGGGCTCCGATCCTGTTCTGTACCGCCCGTTCGGTCCCCGAGTCAGTCATGCAGGAGATCGCTCGGCTCGGTGTGCGCAACGCCTACATCGTCGGTGGCTCCGGTATCGTGCAGGACTCTGTGCAAGAGCAGCTCGCCAACGCCGGAGTCGCGGTCACCAGGCTGTGGGGTCCTGATCGTTATGCCACTGCAAGCGCGGTGGCTCGTGAGGTGAAGCGGCTCGCCCCTGCCACCAGGGCTGCCGTGATAGTGAATGGCAGCGCGTATGCTGACGGTCTGGTGGCAAGCGCGGTGGCGTACTCTCAGAAGTGGCCGGTGATCCTCGTTTCGCCGAGCGCGGTGCCTACGGTCTCGGCGGACGCGCTGCGCGCGCTCGGTGCCACTTCCACTCTGGTGGTGGGTGGAGACAAGGTCATCTATGACGTCGTGCTCAAGTCGCTTCCCGCCCCCCGACGCGTCGGGGGGGATGACCGGTATGCGACTGCCGATGCGATACGGCAGTTTGCGGTTGACAACCTCGGTTTCAACCTCGGCAGCATCTACATCGCATCAGGGGAAGCGTGCATCGACGCCTTGTCGCTCGGGCCTGTGGCCGGGTACAACCGGAATCCGATCCTGCTTTGCAGATCGTACAGCCTCACATCCCCGACGGAAGCCACGCTGAGCTCGTTGGCCTCCACTCTCAACATGGTCCACATCGCCGGAGGCGACGGCTCCGTGTCGGGGTGGCTGGAGGGGTGCATCCTCAGGATGTTCGAGCTCGCAGGGCGATAGGTCGATCGTCGGGATGCTGGCGGAGCAACGTCGCAGGGCTTCAGCCAGCGCCCGTTGAAGGCGGGAGCTGCACTGCGGCAGCCCCTTTAGAGGTCGGTGACTACACAGGAGGCAACGACTCATGCGTGTGCTAGACGAACAGGGAAGGCTCTTCGGGAAGATCAATGTCATCGACTTCCTGGTCGGTCTGGTGGCGATCGCTCTGGTCGTCGTCAGCATCATCGCGGTATCCGGAGGGTCTGGTGCGCTGCTCCACATAGGTGCAGGATCAGGAGTCGGGTCACGAGACGCACAGGACATGACTATCGTGTTCCTTTCTACCGTTCCGAATGCCTTGCAGATCGATGTCTCGAAAGGCGATCCGGTCAAGAAGCAGGGATCGAGCGTGGAGTTGGGGCGCGTGTCTGACTTCGCCAGCCAGCCGGCGACGATCGAGGTGGCCGATGGCGACGGCAGGCTCCGCGTCGTCAAGAGCCTGCTTCTCGCGGACGTCCGGATCTCCGTGCGCGCCAAGGTCATCAGGACAGATCAGGGATACGCGGTCGGCAACGAGTTCATCCGTCTGAACGAGGTCGTCAAGCTGGAGCTTCCTGGCGCGGTCTTCGACGGCCGTGTCGTCGAGATCCGGAGTGCTGACTGAGTGTGAGAGGTCGCGCTCGGATGACTGTCCCTCAGATCGTCGCGGCCTGCGCGGTAGCGTGGCTTGCAGTCGTCGTGCCGCTGGTCCCGGACGCCTCAAGCGTCACAGTCTCCGGCATCGATGTGGTGATGCTCGCGGTCGCCGTCGCTCTGATCGCAGCGGTGCCTCTGGTGCGCAGGACAGCCCGGGATGCCCTGCCTGGCGTGGGGATGACGGTTGCGGGCGCAGGGTTCATAGCCTGGGCTGCGCTTGGGATCCTCTTCTCCGTCTCACCAGTCGGCTCGCTGATGACTCTGGGTCGATACGGAAGCTACCTGTTGCTCGTTGCCGCTGTCGCCGTGGTCGCCGTCGATCCGCGTTTGCGTCGGACGGTCATGGGCGTGATCTCCGCAGCAGCGACCGTGACGGCCCTGCACGGGCTGTGGCAGTACAGCCATCCGACTGTGCGCATCGGCATGCAGGAGATTGCCTCAGACGTCTCTGCGCGCGTCTTCGCCAGCTTCAGCAATCCGAACTTCTACGCTGAGTACCTCGTGATGACCATCGCTGTGACTGCCGCTCTCGCGATGACCTCCCGTCGGGCGCTTCGCATCCTGTGGATCACAATGTGCTCGATCCAGGTGGCTGCGCTGCTGCTGACCTACACCCGTGGCAGCTGGCTGGCACTCGTGGTGGGGCTCGTCGTTGCTGGATCCATGATCGATCCAAGGATCGCGGTGCTCCCCGTGATGTTGATCGGCGTGATGGCCCCTCTCATCCCCGGCGTCGTGCAACGCCTGAGCTCGATGTTCACCCTCTCGGGTTCTGCGGGCTTCCGCATCAAGCTGTGGCGTGTGGCTCTGGCCGCCATTGCTTCACGTCCCGTGTTCGGCTACGGTCTGGGGCGCTTCTACGAAGCCTTCCTGGATGTCATCGACAGGACTCCTGGCCTCGCCTTCGGCTATGCCTACTACGGCGCCCACAACTCGTACTTGCAGATCGCCGCGGAAACGGGCGTCGTCGGAGGCGTGGCCTTTGCAGCTCTGGTGGCGACCGCGTGTCGAGTCGGTCTGTACTACAACCCGCGTCTCAAGGACCGCTCCGAGCGCTGGGAGAACGCGTTGCTCACGGCTGGGATGATCGCGTTCGCGATCAACGCCTTGACGAGCAATGCATTCCAGCATCCACAAGGAGCGGTGTTCTTCTTCGTGCTCGCCGGACTTCAGGCGGGTCTTGGCTCGCGGGTCTGGGATGAGCCCCCTGCGGTTCCTTCCGCTCCGAAACGACAGTTGCCGTCTGTCGTCCAGGGATCTGCGGCAGTGAGAGCCGTGCTCCGTGCACAAGAACTCGCTGCGAGGGCGTGGCGAGGAAGCTTGGCCAGGCGGCTCCTTGTGCAGTCACCGGCCACCGACGGCAAGGCCCTCTGGCGTAGCGTGCTGAAGCGGGCCGTCGACGGACCCTGGGACCGCGGGTGAGCGAAGCGAAGCCAGATGCAGTCCTCGTCGACGTACGCCTCGGGGAGGCTGGACGCGCCGGGGCTGGCACGGGTCGAGTCTTGTTGATATCCAACATGTGGCCGACCCGGCGCAGACCGATGTTCGGGATCTTCGTCGCCCGCCATGTCGAAGCGCTTCGGAAGGCGGGAGCCGAGGTGGCCGTAGTGGCGCCGCGGCGTTTCGCACGCATGCCCGTGCCGCTTCGCTACCTCTTGCTTACGCTCGCTGCGGTCGCCGAGGTGCTCCGGCGCAGACCCTCCGTGATCGTGGCGCACTACGCATATCCGACGGCGCTCATCGGTCTCGTGGCCGCCCGATCCGCCCGAAGGCCGCTCGTCCTCGTCATCCATGGGACGGACGTGCAGTCGGTGCTTCGGCGCGATCCGGTCGCTTCGTTGTGCCGGCGGGCGCTGCGAAGCGCGGATGCGGTGGTCGCCGTCTCCGCGGCGCTGCTCGACGAGGCACGTCGCAGCAGCCTGTTCGCCTCGCCACAGCTCACCGCGGTCGTCAACATGGGCGTGGACACGGGTGTGTTCAAACCCGTGCCGGATGCTCGGCAACGGCTCGGACTCGACGCGGGTACGCGGATCGTGGCGTTCGCGGGCAACCTCGTACCGACCAAGGGCGTCGACGTGCTCATCGATGCGTTCGGCCGTCTCGCAGAGGAGGGTCACGCGGACGTGCTGGTCATCATCGGATCCGGCCCGGAGCGTGAGGCGTTGGAGATCCAGGCTGATTCCACGGTGCGAGGGTCGTTTGGCGGGTCTGTGCGCGAGTCTATCCGGTTCGTGGATCCGGTCCCGGCGGAGGTGCTTGCTGCGTGGTTCAGTGCCGCCGACGTGGTCGTGTTGCCGAGCCGGCGCGAAGGGCTCGGCCTCGTCCTGCTGGAAGCGATGGCCTGTGGGACGCCATGCGTGGGGACCCGCGTCGGCGGGATTCCCGAGATCATCTCCCACGATGAGGTCGGCGTGCTCGTCGATCCTGATGCGCCGGAGCAGCTCGCCCAGGCGATCGCGCAGGTGCTCGCACGGAGCAAGGATGGATGCACCGACGCGTGCATCCGCCGCGCACGAGCAGAGAGCTGCGACGCCAAGGCACGTGAGATGCTCGCTGTGATTCTTGCGGTGGAACGAGCCGCAACTGCTGACGGGGATCTAGACAGTGCGGCTGGATGAGCGACGGCTCAGGCGACCGACACCGGCAAGGAGGAGCGTTGAGATGACGTGCGACGAAGTCTCGCTCGGCGTCCCTGCGAGCGATGTGGACAAGGCGCGCGGTGCGCTGGGCGCGCCCGCGAAGGTTGCGATCGTCCTCGGTTCAGGACTGTCGGGGCTGGCCGACGAGGCGGCGGACGCAGTCGTCGTGCCATACGGCGCACTCGACGGCTTCCCTCGGGTCGGTGCGGTTGCGGGGCATGCGGGACGTCTGGTTGCTGGGACGGTCGCGGGCGCGCGCGTGCTGTTGTTCCAGGGCCGTGCGCACCTCTACCAGGGTGTGACGGCGCTCGATGCAGCGTACCCTGCCCGGCTCGCTGCGGCGGCAGGGTGCGACACGCTGGTCGTGACGAATGCGGCCGGCGGAGTCCGCGAGGACCTGCGCCCGGGCGACCTCGTGCTGATCTCGGATCATCTGAACCTGATGGGCACGAACCCGCTCGTCGGCTGGCCGGGTCCGGAGGGCGGGTTCCCGTTCGTGCCGATGAGGGACGCTTACGACCCGGGACTTCGAGAGGTCATGCGCGAGACCGCAGGAAGCATCGGCATCGTGCTCAGCGATGGGGTGTACGCGGGACTTCTGGGTCCGTCCTACGAGACGCCGGCCGAGGTTCGCATGCTGCGCGAGCTCGGTGCGGATGTGGTCGGGATGTCGACGGTCCCAGAAGTCATCGCCGCGCGTGCCCTGGGGATGCGGGTCGTAGGGCTCTCCCTCGTCACCAACGCAGCTGCAGGAATCGGCCTTTCGCACCAAGAGGTGCTCGAAGCGGGAGTCCAGGCAGCCGAGCGCATGAAGCGCCTCATGACGGCCTTCGTCGCTTGCCTGGCAGCCATGAGCTGATGCGCTCGCGCATGCCCGCCGGCCAGATGTGCCGTGCGAAGCCGTCTCATCGTCTGCTCGCGTAGAGTCGCCCGCTTGGTATACTGCACGGGTTCGGACTGAGGCGGCCTGCACGGGCTTCGCATAAGGAGGTTCCTCGTGGAGCACCACGTGAAAGACCTGTCGCTCGCATCCGCGGGCGTCGCTCGCATCGAGTGGGCGGACCGGGACATGCCGGTCCTGGCGAGCATCCGCGAACGGTTCGAGCGTGAGAAGCCGCTTGACGGTGTGCGTGTGAGCGCGTGCCTGCACGTCACCACTGAGACTGCGAACCTGGTGCGCACGCTCGCAGCCGGCGGTGCCGATGTGGTGCTGTGTGCGAGCAACCCGCTTTCGACGCAGGATGACGTCGCAGCCGCGCTCGTCGACCGCTACGGCATCCGCACCTACGCGGTCAAGGGCGAGGACACTCAGACGTACTACGCGCACATCGATGCGGCGATCGACCATCGCCCGCACATCACGATGGACGACGGGGCGGACGTGGTGGGGCGCATCCACGCGGAGCGGACCGAGGCGCTTGCGGACATCATCGGTGGCACCGAGGAGACGACGACCGGCGTCATCCGCCTCAAGGCGATGGCAGCCGAAGGCGCGCTCAAGTACCCGATCATCGCCGTGAACGAAGCCGACACGAAGCACCTGTTCGACAACCGGTATGGCACAGGCCAGTCCACGATCGACGGCATCATCCGCGCGACGAACCGCCTGATCGCGGGTCGCACCCTTGTGGTGAGCGGCTACGGGTGGTGCGGGCGTGGCGTGGCCATGCGCGCAGCGGGTCTCGGAGCGAACGTCATCGTGTGCGAGGTCGACCCTCTGCGCGCGCTCGAGGCCGTGATGGACGGGTATCGCGTGATGCCGGCGGTCGAGGCGGCTCGCGAGGCCGACGTCTGGGTGACGGTGACTGGCGATATCAACGTCATCGATTCGCCGGCTTTCGACGCCATGAAAGACGGGGCGATCATCTGCAACTCCGGCCACTTCAACGTCGAGATCAACATCCCGCACCTGCGCGAGAAGGCGGTGTCGGTGCGCGAAGTGCGCCCGCTCGTCGAGGAGTTCGAGCTCGCCGATGGGCGCCGCATCTACCTGCTCGCGGACGGCCGGCTCGTGAACCTCGCGTGTGCCGAAGGCCATCCGGCGTCGGTCATGGACATGAGCTTCGCGAACCAAGCGCTGTGCGCTGAGCACATGGTCAAGCACGCAAGCGAGCTCAGTCCGGGGGTGTACGACGTTCCGCGCGAGATCGACGAACGCATCGCGGCCCTCAAACTCGCCTCCATGGGCGTGCGCATCGATACCCTCACAGACGAGCAGGAGCGCTACCTCCGGTCGTGGCAAGAGGGAACGGTGTAGGAGCCGCCCATGCCTTCGCTCGACGACATCCCCCGCACCATCTGGTGGCAGGACGGGCGCGTCATGCTCGTCGACCAGTCGCGCCTGCCGCTGCAGGGCGACCTGCTCGCGTGCAACACGTACGAGGGTGTCTGCCACGCGATCAAGGGCATGGCAGTGCGTGGCGCGCCGGCGCTCGGCGTGGCAGCGGCGATGGCGGTGGCGCTGTGGGCGACCACTGAGGGCGCTGAGATCGAGGACGCCGAGGAGTTCTTGAGGCGTCTGGATGACGTGGCGGCCGAGGTCGCGGCGACCAGACCGACGGCCGTGAACCTCGCGTGGGGCGCCGAGCGCATGCGGCGTTTCGCTCACGACAACGCAGACGTCGGTCTGAGCGAGTTGCGGGACCTGCTCGTCGAAGAAGCGCTCCGCATCCGCGCTGAGGACGAGGAGCGCAACCGGGCCATCGGGCGCAACGGCGCCGAGCTTATAGCGCCGGCAAGCCGGATCCTGACGCACTGCAACGCGGGCTCGCTCGCAACCGCGTACTACGGCACGGCGCTGGGTGTCGTCTTCGCGGCTCACAGCCAAGGGAAGGTCGAAGGTGTCTGGGTGGACGAAACGCGGCCCGTGCTGCAGGGCGCACGCCTGACGGCCTGGGAGCTGAAGCTAGCGGGTGTCCCGTTCAAGCTCATCACCGACAACATGGCTGCAAGCATCATGCGTGCTGGGCTCGTAGATGCCGTCATCGTGGGAGCCGACCGCATCGCGGCCAACGGCGACGTCGCGAACAAGATCGGCACGTACGGGCTGGCTGTACTCGCGAAGGAGCACGGCATCCCCTTCTACGTGGCAGCGCCGACCTCGACGGTGGACTTGACGTTGTCAAGCGGCGACGAGATCGTCATCGAGGAGCGCGACCCGCGCGAGGTGCTCGGCGTGACTGCCTCTGGCGTCATCGAGCCGGATTCGCCCGCGGTGCAGCGCGCGCTCGACGCGCTCACGGAGGAAGGACCCTGGGTCGTGCCGATCCAGAAGGGTCACCAGATGGTGATCGAGCGCAAGGGTGCCGCGTATCGCTTCGACGGATGGTTCCGCGTGGCTCCTCCGAACGTCGAGGTGTTCAACCCGGCCTTCGACGTCACTCCCGCCTCGTACGTGACGGCTATCATCACCGAGCGCGGCGTGGCTCGAGCGCCCTATGAGCAGTCGCTGGCAGATGCGTGCTGCGGCTCGGGCGCCATACACGAGCTGTAGGGGAGGCAACGTGCCGGTCGGGGGGCTCGTCGGCGTGATCGCTGGGATCCTGGGCTACGTGGGGATCGGCGTGGCGTTGCGGGTGGGACGCGTGCTGCGACCGGAAGACGCCAAGCCGCTGAACGCGGTGCTTCTCAATGTGGGGCTGCCGGCGCTCGTATTCTCCTCGGTGCACAGAGCGCAGGTGGACTGGTCGCTCGCGCTCGTTCCGGCGCTCGCGTGGGTAGCAGCCGGGGCAGGGCTTGCTGCTGCGGCGCTGTTCGCGAGGTCGATGCGGCTTCCGCCACGTACAGCGGGCGCGTTCGTGCTGGCGGCTGTGTTCGGCAATACGGCGTACATCGGGTATCCGGTTGCGAGCGCGCTGCTGGGCGATGCTGGCCTCGTCCGCGCCATCATCTCCGACCTGTTCGGCAACACCCTCGCAATCGTCTCGGTCGGGTCGCTCGTGGCGGCACGCATGGCGCGACGCGATGCGCAGGTGCATCCGGTCAAGGAGATCGCGACGTTCCCGCCGTTCGTCGCGCTCGTGCTGGCGTTGGCCAGCAAAGGCATCGACGTTCCGATCGCGTTCATGGATTGGTTAGCCGCTCTCGGCAAGCTGGTGGTGCCGCTGATCATGATCTCGGTCGGCCTGTCGCTGAGGCCGCAGAAGCTCAAAGACCATGCGGGGGTGGTTGCTGCCGCTGCGGCGATCAAGCTCGTCCTGCTGCCGCTCGTGGGGCTGTTGGCAGCACGGCTGTTGCTCCACGACGACGCGTCTGCGCGCGTCGTCGTGCTAGAAGCGAGCGTCCCGACGATGATGATGGCCGTGATCGTCGGTCACCGCTTCGACTTGGACACCGACCTGATCGCGTCAGCCGTCCTCGTCACGACCGTCGCTGCGGTCGTGACCATCCCCGTGTGGCAGATGCTCGCCTAGCGGCCCACTCATCGCGCGCGGGGGGGAAGGGGATGTTCGAGAGTCTTCTCGACCTGATCGCACCGCTGAAG
>JAOAFY010000036.1 GCA_026416035.1 Coriobacteriia bacterium
CCTGAAGCCCGGGCTTCTGTTGTATCCGGGTGCACAGCACGCCGGGCAGGTGTCGGTCGTCGACCTAGGGCTGCAGGTGCCGTCGATGCGACGCCCCCGCGTGGAGGTCTGGGATGCTGCAGATCACGCCGCGGTCCTGCCGCTTCCGGCACCGGACGCACACAAGGGCGATCGCGGCAGCGTGCTCGTCGTGGCGGGCTCTCGTCTGTACGCCGGGGCGTCCGTGCTGGCGGCATCAGGAGCCATGCGCATGGGCGCGGGGTACGTCTTCGCGGCAGTGCCGGCCTCCATCGTGCCCGTCGTGCAAAGCGCGTTGCCGCACGTCATCGCCGTCGGGCTGAGCGAGACCGAGGAGGGAGTGGTCAGCGAAAGGGCCGTGGAGCACGTCGCGCGCTTGGCCGAGGACGTCGACGCTGTCGTGCTCGGGCCAGGTCTCACGACGCACGCGCCAGCGGTGGCAGCGGTCAGGCAGCTGGTGACGCAGCTCCCGGGCCCCCTCGTGCTGGACGCCGACGGTCTGAACGCGCTTCGACCTGAGGAGGTGCAGCGCATGCGCGAGCGGTCCGCGCCGACCGTGGTCACGCCCCACCCTGGCGAGCTTGCGCGTATGTCGGGGGTCACGGCGCGAGACGTCCAGGCCGACCGCATCAGGTGGGCGCTGCGAGCGTCTGGTCCTGCGTGCGCGTGCGTGCTCAAAGGGGCGCGGACGGTCGTTGCCTGCAACGGGCGCGCCGTGGTGACGATGGCAGGGAATCCCGGCATGGCGACGGCCGGGATGGGTGACGTGCTGGCAGGCATGGCAGGGACGCTGCTCGCCCAGGGTCTGCCGCCGCTGGAGTCTGCGGTGCTCGCCGCACATCTTCATGCGCGTGCGGGCGACCTTGCTGCGGACGAGCTCACGCAGGTCTGTCTTACCTCGAAGGATCTGCCGGCATTCATCCCTGGCGCTGTGCGCGAACTCCTGCCTCGTCGTCGCCTATGAACGCTCGGGTAGAATCTGAGGTACATCTTTCGCCGGAGCGAGCGGAGGCCGTGATGGGACTGCTGGCGCGTGACATCATGACGACGGATCTGGTGACCGTGAGCGAGGACATGCCGGTCCGCGAGGCGGCGAAGCTGATGGCTGAGCGAGGCATCGGGGCCCTGCTCGTGCTGCGCGACGGCCGCTTGGCAGGCATCGTCACCGAAGGCGACCTCATCATGCAGGACGTCAAGGTCCAGTTCCCCACCTACATCCATCTGCTGGACGGCTTCATCATGTATCCCCCAGCGGCAGCGCGCTTCGAGACCGAGCTCAAGAAGGCCGTCGGGGCTACAGTCGGCGATGTCATGACGAGGAAAGTGGTGACCGTGTCGGTCGACACGCCTGTCGAGGACGTGGCGACGCTCATGGTCGACCGGGACGTCAGCCGCGTTCCGGTGATGGATGAAGACGCAGTCGTCGGGATCATCAGCAAGTCCGACATCGTCCGCTCTCTCGCTGCGGAGGGATAGCGGGCGATGTCTGAGCGCCGCTGGGCGTGGGTCGAGATCGATCGGAGCGCGATCGCACGCAACGTCCGAACGCTGCGCGGGATCGCCGGTCCCTCGACGCTGTTCATGGCCGTCGTCAAGGCAGACGGCTACGGTCATGGGGCGGTCGTGGCCGCGCAGGCTGCGTTGTCGGCGGGGGCCGACCGGCTCGGAGTCGCCACGCTCGACGAGGCAGCGCAACTGCGCGAGGCAGGAATCGAGGCGCCGATCCACCTGCTCAGCGAAGCGCCGCCGGAGGCTGCTGCCGACCTGGTTGCAGTCGGCGTCGTCCCGACGGTGTGCACGAAGCAGTTCGCCCTCGCGCTCAGCAAGGCGGCATCGGCGGCAGGCGCCGTCGTCCCGTACCACCTCAAGGTCGATTCAGGGATGAACCGCATCGGGGTGCGTGCCGAGGATGCCGCCGACTTCGCCCTGTGGCTGAAGGCATTGCCCGGACTGCACATGGAGGGGGCGTTCACGCACTTCGCGACCGCCGACAGCCCGGGTGACTGGGAGTTCGAACGGCAGGTCGAGCGGATGGCGGCCGCGATCGGGCGCATGCAGGCGGAGGGCGTGAGGCCTACCATAGTGCATGCGGCGAACAGCGCCGCTACCGTCCTGCGACCTGATGTCCGGCTGGACATGGTGCGATGCGGCATCGCGATCTATGGCCTGCATCCGGCCCCGTCGACCTACGGACGGGTCGACCTCGAGCCGGCGATGCGGGTGGTTGCTCGTGTTTCGTTCGTCAAGCGCATCGGGCTAGGCGAGGGCGTCTCGTACGGTTTCACCTACCACGCGGCCGGCCCCACGACGATCGCGACGCTGCCGCTCGGGTACGCCGATGGCGTCCCGCGGCTTGCCTCGAACAAGATGGAGGTCCTGATCGGCGGTCGTCGCTGTCGGCAGGTCGGGCGCATCTGCATGGACCAGCTGATGGTCGAGGTCCCGGAGGGCATGCACGTCGCGGTCGGCGACGAGGCCGTGATCGTGGGCAGGCAGGGAGGCGAGCACGTCGTGATGGACGAGCTTGCGACGCACGCGTCGACCATCAACTACGAGATCGCGTGCGGCTTCGGCCGCCGGCTGAAGCGGATCTCCGCCCGCGGCTGAAACGCTTCTCCTTCTTGCAGGAATCCTTCGAGCCCGCGCCGAACTGCACAGTAGCGGCGCATCGCTCAGCGCTGCGCCAAGTTCGGAGCCGACCCAGGGGTCATCGGGTCGCGAGGTGAAGCAGGGAGGAGCGGATCCTTGGACGAGAAGGTTCTCGAAGAGATCAGGTTCCAGCAAGAAGTCGTCGACAAGGACACCGAGTCGCCCCTGTACCTCATCCGCCAAAAGGAGCTCGAGATCTCCGGGCGCGTCCTCGCTGCCCGTAGCCAGGCGGAGAAGATCGTCGCGGAGGCGCGAAAGAAGGCGCAGGCCATCCTGCGTGACGCCGAAGCAGAGGCGGACCGCCAGGTGAAGAAGCACACCGAGGAGGTCATCGCTCAAGCAGAGCAGGAGGCGGCGGACATCCGCGCGAGCATCCCCGAGCAAGCCGCGGCGCTCCGGGCGCAGCTGGAGCCGAAGCTGGAAGAAGCGGTGGGATTCGTCATCGAGGCAGTCACGACTGCCTGACGTCGGATAGTACGGCCACACCCGATCACCGGGGGAGGGTTCGAGCATGCTGGTACCGATGGCGAAAGTCGAAGTGATAGGCCCGAAGAACCTGTTCTTCGACGTCCTCAGCTTGCTCCACGAAGAAGGAACCCTGCACATCGAGGACCTCTCGAAGAAGATCGACAAGGGTGAGGTCCCGCTGCGACCGATGGAGGTCGTCGCGGAGCAGGAGCGCGAGAAGCAGCGCATGGAGGAGCTGCTGATACGCCTGCGCTCGATCCTCAAGGCACTGCACCTGCCGGACGAGGAGATCGACCCAGCCGAGCGCGACAAGATGTATGTCGAGCTCTGGAACAAGGACAGCAAGGACTTGTCCCGCGAAGTGGCCGACGTGATCGAGCAGGTCGAAGAGCGGACCGCGAACCTTGCACAGACGCAAGCCTCCATGGAGGCCGAGATCGCGCTGCTGTCGCGCTATGAGCCGATCCTGCAGAAGATCCAGCCGCTGGCAAAGCAGATCGTCACCACTGGAACCTACGACTCGGTGGCACTGCTGGTCGAGCGGCGCTACAAGGCGGCTCTCGAAGACCTCAAGCGGGAGCTGGACAAGATCACGGACTCGCAGTGCGAGATCGTCTCGACAGACGTGGACGAGGAGACCACTGCGGTCATCGTCGTCTTCCCGAAGCGCGCATCCGAGGCCGTGCACAAGTTCCTGGCCATGGAGAACGTCAACCAGGTGCGGCTGCCTTCCGAGTTCCAGGACATGCCGTTCGACGTCGCGTACGATCGCCTGCGCGAGCGGCGCGCGCTGCTCCCCAAGCAGCTCGAAGAGGTGCGCGAGGGTCTGCACGAGATGTCACGGAAGTGGTACACGCGCCTGATCACCATCCGCGACGTGCTGACCGACAAGATCGACGAGCTGAGCGCGATACCGAAATTCGGGCAGACGGAGTTCGCGTTCGTCATCACCGGATGGATCCCGGTGGACCAGGTCAAGGCGCTCGAGCGTTCGATGATGGAGCACTTCGGTCCAGACGTCATCGTAGAGCAGCTCGCGATCGACGAGCACGAGTACAAGGAGACCCCCGTCGCCCAGCGCAACCCGAAGTGGGCGGCGCCCTTCGAGCCGCTCATGGGCTATCTGATGGGCGGCAAGCCGCAGTACGGCACGATAGACCCCACCATCGTGTTCGCGCTCAGCTACCCGCTCATCTTCGGCATGATCGTCGGCGACATCGGCTACGGCGCCATCATGTTGGCGATCATCCTCTGGATGCGGTTCAAGTTCCGCGACAAGCCAGGGGTCCAGCTCGCCACGAGCATCCTCGGCCCTGCAGCCACGAGCGCGATCTTGTTCGGCTTCTTCTACGGCGAGTTCTTCGGCGGCGTGCTGTGGCAGGCGGGCTGGATCAAGACGTTCGAGGTCTTCGGTTTCACGATCCCGTACAACAGGGAGCATGAGGTCATGCCGCTGATAGGCATGGCGATCGGTCTCGGTGTGCTGCAGATCCTGTTCGGTCTGATCCTCGGCGTCGTGAACGCGATCCGGACCAAGCACATGAAGCACGCCTACGTGAAGGGCGGTCTCGCCGGGTTCATCGTCGGGGCGATAGTCCTGGTCGCGGCCGGTCAGCTGCTCTCGTCCGGGATGCAGCCCGTCGGGCAGATGATCGGCGCGCTGATCATGCTTGCGGGCGTGTTCGCGGCGATCGCCTTCGGGAACATCATGGGGTTCGTCGAGACGCTGGAGACGGTTTCTAACATCGCGAGCTACATCCGTATCATGGCCGTCGGCCTCTCGGACGCGATTTTCTCAAGCGCAATCAACGAGCTCGGCAAGAGCATGCCGTTGCCCGTGACGATCATCGTGCTCGTGCTCATGCACGGGCTGCACCTCATCCTGGCGGCGTTCACGCCGACCATCCACGCTCTGCGTCTCAACTTCCTGGAGTTCTTCGGGAAGTTCTACGAGGCGACCAAGAACGAGTACAAGCCGTTCCAGAAAACCGGAGGTGAGAAGAGCGCATGATCAAGAACAGGCTCGCAAAGTGGGTGTTCGGCAGCACGTTCCTCACGGTGCTCGCGGCCAGTGCAGTCGCGTTCGCCGAAGAGGGCGGTCAGGCGACCGCCGAGGACCCGAAGGTCGGCATCGCCAAGGCGGCCGCGGCTGCGGTGGCCATGAGCGTGTCGGCGTTCAGCGCGGCGTACGCGCAGGCACGGATCGGTTCGGCAGGCGCGGGCACGCTCGCCGAGCGTCCCGAGGTCGGCACGAACATCATCGTCCTGCAGGCCCTTCCTGAGATCATCGTCCTGCTCGGCTTCGTCATCGCGTTCATGGTGATGCAGTAGGCGCACGGTCCGGGAGGAAGACCTCTGATACGCAGCGGAAGGAACCTGCATGGCGATTGAGGACATCTTCCGAGCGCTCGAGCAGCAGGCCGACGACGAGTGCAGGGACATCCTGAACGCGGCGGACATCCAGGCCGCCTCGATCGTGGAGGAAGCGCGTGCTGAAGCCGAGCGCATCAAGCGGCGCAAACTCGACGCGATCGAGGAAGGGCTGCGTGCCCGAGCAGGCAAGATCGTCAACGACGCTCGGCTCGATGCCAAGAGGGCGCTTGCTGGCGTGCGAGAGCAGCTCGTGAACGAGGTGTTCGAAGCGGCTTCTGCGCGGCTGGCATCGCTCAGGGATCAGTCCGGGTACGAGCGCGTCTTCCGGGACCTTGCAGAGGAAGCGCTTGCGGGCGCAGACGGACCGTGCGTCGTCACGGTCAATCCTGCAGACGTCGCGTTGGCCAAGAAGGTGTTGGCCGACCTGGGTGTGACTGCGGACGTGCAGGGGGACCCCGGCGTGGGGGCAGGGCTGACCGTGTCCTTGCACGGCGGCCGGGTGGTCCGGAAGAACACGTTCGAGTCCCGGCTTGAGAAGGTGCGGCAGACAGCAGAAGCGGCGGTTGCGGAGATCCTGACGCGATGACTGCGACGGCAAGGGTCGAACGACCCCGTCCCACCGGCAAAGACTACGGATACACGAATGCCCGGATCCGCGGCATGAGGTCGCGCTTGCTCAAGAAGCCCTTCCTCGACGAGCTCATGCGCTGTGCCGATCTGGGTTCCGTCATCCAGAAGCTGATGGAGACGGAGTATGCGCCGGACCTCGAGGAGCGCTTGCTGCATGGCAGGACCGCGAACCAGGTCGACCTTGCGCTCCGCGACAACATGGTGCGGACCTACCGGCGGGTCTACGACCTGTCCAACGACGAAGCACGCGAGCTGCTCGTCGTGCTGCTCGGCCGCTGGGATCTGTTCAACGTGAAGACGGTCGTGCGCGGCAAGCATCACTCTCTGTCATCAGAGGAGATCCTCGACAGCGTCATGCCCGTCGGGCAGATGACGCGCGTCGACTTGGAGGAGCTCTCGCGTCAGGAGTCGGTGAAGGCCGTCGCGGACACGCTGATGACGTGGCGTCTTCCGTTCGCAGAGCCGCTGAACTCCGTCATGCCGCAGTACGGTGAGACGCACAACCTCGCCTTGTTGGAGTTGGCGTTGGACCGGTACTACACCGAGTGGGCGTCATCCCGGCTCAAAGGCCGCGGCGTCAACAAGGAGCTGGTGAAGCGGTTCATCGGGGCGCAGGTAGACACGATCGACCTCGTCACCGCCATCCGCCTGCTTTACGCGGACTTAGGAGACCAGGACCCGATGTCGTTCTTTCTGCCTGGCGGCACGGTTGTGGACGAGGCGCTGTTCAAAGATCTCGTCTCGAAATCCGATGTCGACGAGATCTACGAGCGGCTGAAGCGCACCCCGTACGGCCGTTCAGTGGAGGCGGTGGCAATCAAGTACGTCGAGACCGGATCCGTCTCGGTCTTCGAGCGGGCGCTCGAAGACTACCTGACCAAACAGGCCTTTGTCATGGGTAGGGGCGATCCGCTCGGCGCAGGTGTCATGGTGAGCTACCTGTGGATGAAGGCCAACGAGGTCACGAACCTGCGGATCATCGTGAAGGGCGTGTCGGTCGGCATGCCGGTCGGCCGCATGGAGGAGGAGCTCATCCTTGTATAAGCTCGTCGTCCTCACAGACAGCGACACCGCCGACGGGTTCCGCCTGGCGGGGGTCGATGTCGTGTCGGTCGACTCTTCAGATGAGGCGCGTCGCCGTCTGAACGAGCTCATCGACGACGACTCCAGCGGCATCATCGCCGTGAACGAGGAGTACATGTCTCAGATCGACGAGCGGACGCAGCAGAAGATCAACTCCACGTATCGGCCGATCGTCATCTCGCTGCCGATACGGGAGAAGCTGGTATCGGAAGAAGACCACAGGGCGTATCTGTCACGCCTGATCCGACGGGCGATCGGATTCGACATCACACTGAGGCGAGGCTGATGATTGTCGGAACACTGAGCAAGATCACGGGCCCGGTCGTCATCGCGCAGGGCATGACCGGTGTGAAGATGTACGACGTGGTGCGCGTGGGCGCTGCTGGGCTGATGGGCGAGGTCATCCGTCTCGAAGGGGATCTCGCGACGATTCAGGTGTACGAGGACACCTCCGGCCTGCGCGTCGGCGAACCGGTGGAGTCCACCGAAGGTCCGCTCATGCTCGAGCTCGGACCAGGCCTGCTCTCATCGATCTACGATGGCATCCAGCGTCCCCTGCCGGTAATCGCATCGCAGACGGGCAGCGACTTCATCGCGCGTGGCACGGTCGTCTCGGCCCTCGATCGTGAACGGCTGTGGGACTTCGCTCCGACCGTCGAGGTCGGCCAGGAGGTTGTGGCTGGAGACGTGCTGGGAACCACTCCCGAGAGTCCCACGGTCACCCACAAGATCATGGTGCCGCCGGGGCTACGGGGTCGGGTCACGAAGATCATCCCTGAAGGGCAGTACACCATCGACACCGTCGTCGCGGTGCTCGATGACACGTACGAGATCACGATGACGCAGAAGTGGCCCGTGCGGACCGGGCGGCCCTACCAGCGCAAGCTCGATCCGACGACTCCATTCCTCACGGGGATGCGCATCTTGGACACCTTCTTCCCGATCGCCCTGGGAGGCAACGCTATCATCCCGGGCGGCTTCGGGACTGGGAAGACCGTCACTCAGCAGTCGCTCGCCAAGTGGGCCGACGTCGACATCATCGTGTACGTGGGATGCGGCGAACGCGGCAACGAGATGACAGAGGTGCTCAAGGAGTTCCCAGAGCTCGAGGACCCGCGCACCGGTTCGAAGCTGATGGACCGGACCATCCTGGTTGCGAACACCTCGAACATGCCGGTGGCGGCGCGCGAGGCATCCATCTACACGGGGGTCACCCTCGCGGAGTACTACCGCGACATGGGATACAACGTGGCCATGATGGCGGACTCCACGTCACGCTGGGGCGAGGCATTGCGCGAGGTCTCTGGTCGACTCGAGGAGATGCCTGGCGAAGAGGGGTATCCGGCGTACCTGGCGACGAGGCTCGCGGCATTCTACGAGCGCTCCGGACGCGTCATGGCGCTCGGGAGCGACGAGCGCATCGGCTCGGTGACGATGGTCGGCGCGGTCTCACCTCCGGGCGGCGACATGTCCGAGCCGATGACGCAGAACTCGCTTCGAGTCACGGGCGCGTTCTGGGCGCTCGACACCTCTCTGGCGCACAGGCGTCACTTCCCGGCGATCTCGTGGACGAAGTCATACACGTTGTTCCTCGGGCAGGTGCGGCCGTGGTTCGAGGAGAACGTCGCCGACGACTGGGCGGAAGTCAGGGAACGTGCCATGTTCCTCCTCCAGAAGGAGACGGAGCTCCAGGAGATCGTGCAGCTCGTCGGTCCTGATGCGCTGCCGGAGACGGAGAAGATCATCCTGGAGGTCGCGCGCATGCTCCGCGAGGACTTCCTGCAGCAGTTTGCGTTCGACGCGGTCGATGCGTACTGCCCTCCGAAGAAGGCGTATTGGCTGCTCAAGGTGATACTTGCGTTCTACGACGCGGCGACGCAGGCCATGTCACGCGGAGTGTCGCTGCGCCAGGTGCTGCAGCTGCCGCTGCGTGACGAGATCGCCGGTCTCAAGACGACGCCGCACGACGAGGCCATCGCGCGGATGCAGCAGATGGTCACGCAGGTCGCCGACGACATCGCAGGGATCGAGGTGCTGTAGATGGCTCGCGAATCAGTGATGGACCGCTCGCTGCTCACCGTCGAGTACCAGACGGTCGACTACGTGACCGGCCCGCTCATCTTCGTCGAGAACGTCCATGGCGTCTCGTACAACGAGATGGTCGCGATCGTGCTGCCCGATGGCAGCGAACGCTCCGGCCAGGTGCTCGAGGTGTCTGGCGACACTGCGGTCATCCAGGTGTTCGAGGGGACGCAGGGGATCGACGTCGACACCACGCGCGTGCGCTTCCTTGAGGAAGTCGCCAAGGTCGGAGTATCCACTGACATGCTCGGGCGCATCCTGAACGGTGCCGGCAAGCCGATTGACGGTGGCGCGCCCATCATCCCCGAGAAGCGGCTGGAAATCACGGGTTCTCCCATCAATCCCTACATGCGCGAGCAGCCGGCCGACTTCATCGAGACCGGCATCTCCGCCATCGACGGCCTGAACACGCTGGTGCGGGGCCAGAAGCTCCCAATCTTCTCGGGCTCCGGCCTTCCTGCCAACGAGCTTGCCGCGCAGATCATCCGGCAGGCCCGCGTCGTATCCGGCGAGCAGTTCGCCATCGTGTTCGGTGCGATGGGCATCACGCACCGCGAGGCGGCGTACTTCATGCAGCAGTTCGAGACCACGGGCGCGCTCGAGCGCGTCGTGTTCTTCCTCAACCTCGCGGATGATCCGACGGTCGAACGCCTGCTGACCCCGCGCGCCGCACTGACCGTCGCCGAGTACTTGGCGTTCGAGAAGGACATGCAGGTGCTCGTAGTCCTGTCCGACATGACGAACTACTGCGAGGCGCTGCGTGAGGTGTCGACGGCGCGCGAAGAGGTGCCGGGGCGCCGCGGCTACCCGGGCTACATGTACACGGACCTCTCGACCATCTACGAACGCGCGGGCCGCATCAAGGGCCGCACGGGGTCCGTCACGCAGCTGCCGATCCTGTCGATGCCGGACGACGACATCACGCACCCGATCCCTGACCTCACCGGCTACATCACCGAAGGTCAGATCGTCCTGTCGCGTCATCTGCATCGGCGCGGCGTGTACCCGCCGATCGACGTGCTGCCGTGCCTCTCGCGGCTGATGAACCTCGGCATCGGCGAAGGGAAGACGCGAGAGGACCATCGCGCCGTCGCGAACCAGCTTTATGCAGCGTACGCCCAGGGCCGCGACCTGCGCAGGCTGGTCGCGATCGTCGGTGAGGAAGCGCTGTCGGACACCGACCGTCGCTACCTGCACTTCGCGGACGAGTTCGAGAAGCACATCATCGGCCAGGGCCAGGTCGGCCGCACCATCGAGGAGACGTTGGACATCGGCTGGGAGCTCCTGAGCGAGCTGCCGATGAGCGAGCTCAAGCGCGTGCGGGACTTCATCGACAAGTACCACCCGAAGGCCAAGGAATCAGGCGCGAGCGAACTCGGCGACATCTGAAGACGCACGAGCGCGTGAGAGGAGGTGCGCGGTGGAGGAAGTACGTCCTACCAGGTCTGAGCTGCTCGAGCGAAAGCAGCAGATCACGCTAGCGGAGCAGGGCATGGACCTGCTGAAGCAAAAGCGCGATGCGCTGCTCATCGAGTTCATGTCCGTGATGGATGAGACCCTGCGGTTGTCCAACGACCTCCAGCGCACGACCTCGGAAGCGCAGTACAGCCTGGCCATCGCGAAGTCCGTGGACGGCGTCGTCAGCGTCCGGTCGGCGGCCTTGGCGACCAAGGGCTCCATCACCATCGACATGACCGGCACCAAGATCATGGGCGTCTCCGTCCCCGTCGTGACGAAGGGCGAGAGCCCCCTCCGGTCGCCCTTCACCCGGGGCTACGCGATCACGGGAGTGACCTCCCGCATCGACGAGACCGCCGACAAGTTCGAGCGCATCCTCGATGTGATCATCGAGTACGCAGACATCGAGACACGCCTGAAGCGCCTGGGCGAGGAGATCCAGAAGACGAACCGGCGCGTCAACGCGCTGGAGCAAGTCACCATTCCCGCCCTGCGCGAGCAGGTGAACTACATCAGGCAGACCCTTGACGAGCGCTCACGCGAGGACCTGTTCCGCCTGAAGAAGGTCAAGAAGAAGATCGAGCGCCGCGAGGCAGGCAAGCGAGCCTAGCAAAGCCGACGGGCGCTCGTCGAAGCGGTGGGGCGCTGCCGTCGTCACCGGGGGGTCCGTGGCGGCGCCCCACGCGTGCTTTCGTACAAGACGGCGGCGGCCAGCGGGCGTGCGCTCGGCGGCCGGCGAGCAGGCACGCGGACCGTGCTTCAGACGCTGCGCGCTCTGATGATGTCGCCGACGCGCTCGAGCGTTTCGACGGTGTCCCGCGGAGCTTCGCGAAGCGTCCGAGCCATCCCGAGGATCGCCTGGACGTCTTCTGGGGTCAGAGCGCTGAAGTGGAGGTCCTCCCAGTCTGCGCGCTTCTCGAACGCCCACAGTTCTCCGAAGATCCAGCCGAGGTCGTCGATGTCCTTGGGGGTCAGCATCCCCCAGTGGTGCTTGAGGCCCTGGCGGAGGCGGTCCATCGCACGTTCGACGGCCTTCGCCTTGCGGACCTGGAAGGCCCGCATGCCGATGTCTTCGTCGTTGAGATCGGGTCGTGTGGAGTCCATGAGCACCTCCTCAGCGTGTTGTTCGGCGGGACTGCGGCTTCATCCTGCAAACCCGCGGGAGGGTGTTGTTGTGCCTTGCGGGCAGCGTCTCTAGAATGAACCCGGCCTCACTGCCGTCGTCGAGGAAGGTCGGATGGAGTTCTCCGAAGTCATCGCGAAGCGCCGCAGCGTCCGGCACTTCAACGCCAAGCTGACCGTGAGCGACGAGGACATCCGGGCGTTGCTCGACGCTGCGACGCTGGCTCCGAGCGCAGGCAACATCCAGCCGTGGCGTTTCGTGGTGGTCCGTTCTGCAGAGGCGCGTCAGCGGCTGCAGGGGGCGTTGCATCAGCCGTGGGCGTCCGCAGCGCCCGTCGTCATCGTCGTGTGCGTCGATCCGCGGCCGTGCGCCGCCCGATACGGCGATCGCGGAGAGTACCTCTACTCCATCCAGGATACCGCTGCAGCGGTTGAGAACATCCTGTTGGCGGCGGTCGACCGCGGCCTGGCTTCGTGTTGGATCGGTGCGTTCGATGAGAAGGCGGTCGCGGAGGCCATCGGTGTGACGTCTCCGATCACGCCGATCGCAGTGCTCCCGGTCGGATACTCAGCGGAATCTGCGCGACGGCCGTCGCGCAGGCCGCTCGAGGAGGTTGCGACGTGGATCTGATGCGTGCGAGCGGACACGGGTGAGATGATGGACCACCCTCGGGTTCAGGCGTGCGAGACGCTCGAGGAGCTGCGGTCCTACATCGGCGACTGCCAGCGCTGCCCGCTTGCACGCACGAGGACGAACCTGGTCTTCGGGGTCGGATCGCCGAGGGCACGGCTCATGTTCATCGGCGAGGCCCCTGGACGCAACGAGGACCTGCAGGGAGAGCCGTTCGTGGGAGCGGCCGGCAAGCTGCTGGACGAGCTGCTCGCGAGCATCGGGCTTGACCGCTCCGAGGTGTACATCGCCAACGTGTTGAAGTGCAGGCCGCCCGGGAACCGAGACCCGCTGCCGGAGGAGATGGAGCAGTGCACCCCCTTCCTCGAGCAGCAGGTGCGCCTCGTCGATCCTGAGGTCATCGCGACGCTCGGGAACTTCGCCACCAGGCACGTGCTGAAGACGCAGGCGGGCATCACGCGGTTGCGGGGGCGCCTCTTCCGGTCAGCAGGCCGGAAGGTCGTGCCGATCTACCACCCTGCTGCTGCGCTGTACGACAGGACGAAGCAAGACGTGCTCTTCGAAGACTTCCAGCGACTCAAGGCGGTGCTGGAGATGCCTGCAGAATCTGGCGATGTGTCCGGTGCCCAGCGGACTGAAGCGCGAACGAGGCGAAGCGAGAGCGCGCAGCCCGGTCCCGAGCAGCCCACCCTGTTCTAGGAGCCGCAGTGAGCATCGGGTTCACGACGAGGGCCGCAGAGCAGACTGTGCGCGCCGGCGAACTGCTCGCCGGCGTGGTACGGCCGTGCGATGTCATCGCGCTCACGGGAGATCTCGGTGCCGGGAAGACGCACCTCGTCCAGGGAGTGGCGCGAGGGCTCGGCGTGGCCGAGCCGGTCACGAGCCCCACCTTCAATCTGCTCGTGGTGCACCCCGGCGCGCTTCCTCTGTACCACTTCGATCTGTATCGCCTCGAACGGGCTGAGGAGCTGGACGACATCGGATTCGCTGAGGCGCTGGAATCCGGTGGCGTCGCGGTCATCGAGTGGGGAGACAAGTTCCCTGCCGAGCTGCCCGCCGATCGCCTCGTCGTGAGGATACGCGTCGGCGAAGGGGACGAGCGTCGATTCGAGCTCGTGCCATCCGGACCGAGGAGCGAAGCGCTTGCGGACGACTGGCTCGCGGCGTGCCAGGAGGCGGGTCTGAGGTGAGGCCGTTCCTCGCTCTGGATACGGCGACGGAGCACGTGGTCGTCGCCGTCGGCGACTTGGATGAGCCAGGGTCGGTCGTGGCGCATCGGGCATTCGAAGCGCCCAGGGCCGCGAACGAGGTCCTTCTTCGCACAGCCGAAGACGTGCTTGCCGAAGCGGGATGCGAAGTCCGCGCGCTGCGGGCGGTCGCGTGCGGTCGCGGTCCCGGCTCGTTCACTGGCGTGCGCATCGCCGTCGCGACCGCGAAGGGGCTGGCGCACGGGCTTCGCGTGCCTCTGGTCGGGTTTGGGACGTCGGATGCGGTCGCCCAACGGGTTTCGTGGACGGGGCTCGTCGGCGTCGTGACAGACGCCATGCGAGGCGAAGTCTACCCGGCGCTGTTCTCGGTCGACGAGACGCAAAGCGTCACCCGAATGACCTCTGACCGCGTCAGCCGCCCGGAAGACGCAGCAACCGAGTGGGCCGCGCTCGGCGAGACAGTCCTCGTGACTGGCACGGGCCTGAGGAAGCATCGCACGGTGTTCGAGCGGTTCCTGGGTTCGCGAGCGGTGTTCGCAGAATCCTCGGTGTGGGCGCCGGATGGCCCTTCGCTCGTGGCTGCTGCGTGGTCGGACAGAGGTGATCGGTCACTGGCGGCGATCGCCGGGCTTTCGCTGCACGAAGCGTTCGATCGGGCACACCCTGGTCTCCTGCTGCCCGTGTACACACGCTTGTCTGATGCAGAGGAAGCTGAACGCAGGCGTGCGGGCCTGCCGAACGATCCAGGCCGTAGCGGTGTCGCGGGGCCGCCCGAGGGGGGTGCCAGGCCATGAGGATCCGGCCCATGGGCGCCCACGACGTCAAGCGGGTGCTCGACATCGAGCGGGCGAGCTTCGCGGCTCCGTGGAGCGAGGCCCAGTTCCTTGATGAGCTGGGGCGTGAGGATCGCGCGTGGCTCGTCGCGGAAGGCGACGACGGCTCGGGGGTGGGTTTCGCGGGCGTCATGATGGTGGGAGACGAGGCGCACGTCATGGACGTAGCCGTCGCTCCGGGGCGGAGGCGTCATGGCGTGGGACGCGCTTTGCTGTGGGCACTCGCGCGAATCGCCGCGGACCGCGGCGCTGTGCGCATGACGCTCGAGGTCGCTGCCGAGAACCGTGCGGCCCTCGGCCTGTACTTGTCGTGCGGCTTCGACGTCGTGGGCAGACGGACGCGGTACTATCCGGAGACGGGCGAAGACGCCCTCGTGCTGTGGTCACGGCCGGTGCTGCCACACCTCGAGGCGATGCGTGCGGCAAGCGAGGGACGCGATGTCGTGCTGGGGATCGAGACCTCGTGCGACGAGACGGCGGCTGCGGTGATGCGAGGCGGGAGCGACCTGCTCTCAAGCGTCGTTGCGAGCCAAGTGGACTTCCACGCGCGCTTCGGCGGGGTCGTCCCGGAGATCGCCTCGCGGAAGCATACGGAAGCCATCGTCGGAGTCGTCGATGCCGCACTTGAGCAGGCCGGCGT
>JAOAFY010000037.1 GCA_026416035.1 Coriobacteriia bacterium
GACGTGCTCCGCGGGAAACCCAGGTGCTGCTCCCCGGAAGTGTGTGGAGCAGGTCATCGTCGAGGCGAACGAGCGCGTCGCGACGGGAGTCGGGCTCGTGGCGCTCAGGGCGCCTCGGATCGCCGCGTCCGTGCAGCCGGGTCAGTTCGTGCACCTGCGCATCGCCGAGGGGACAGCGTTCATCCTGCGACGCCCGTTCTCGGTGCACCGGGTGGTCGGAGAGACCATCGAAGTGCTCTACCAGGTGGTCGGGGTCGGAACCCGCTGGCTTGCCGAGCGGATGCCTGGGGATGCGATGGATGCCGTCGGCCCGCTCGGAACGGGATGGCGCGTCCCGGACGGCATCGTGCACGCGCTGCTCGTCGCGGGCGGCCTCGGCGCCGCACCGCTCGGGATGCTCGCCGAGCACCTGGCCGGTCGCGGCGTCGCTGTGACGGTCGCGCAAGGCGCGCCGAGCGCCGAGCGGCTGGTGGGTGGACCGCTGTTCGAGCAGGTCGCCCGCCGGGTCGCCACCGCCACGGACGATGGATCGGCGGGGGTGCGGGGGCTGGTGACAGCCGTGGTTCCGGAGCTGCTCGGCGAAGACCGGCCCGACGCCGTGTTCGCGTGCGGCCCGGAGGCGATGATGCAAGCAGTGGCGCGGCACGCGGCCGGTGCTGGCATCCCGTGCCAGGTGTCGCTGGAGCGGTTGATGGCGTGCGGGGTGGGGGCGTGCTTGTCGTGCACGGTCTCGACGACGAAGGGCATCAAGCGCGCCTGCGCTGACGGCCCCGTGTTCGATGCAGGCGACGTAGTTTGGGTTCAAGACGAGGTCGAGGGGCTGAAGCGATGACCAGCCGTGATGTCGACCTGAGGGTGAACATCGGGTCTCTGGAGCTCCGGTCGTGCGTTCTTCCCGCCTCCGGCACCTTCGGCTCGGGACGCGAATACGCAGACCTCGTGGACCTCGCGCGCATCGGAACCGTGGTCACCAAAGGGGTTTCGCTGGACCCGTGGCCTGGCAATCCGCAGCCACGCATCGTCGAGACCGCCTCCGGGATGCTCAACTCCATTGGGCTGCAGAACCCTGGCGTCGAGGCCTTCTGCGCGACGGACCTTCCCTGGCTGGTAGAGCGGGGCCTCACAGTGATCGTGAACGTGAGCGGGCACTCCGTCGACGAGTACGTCGCCGTCGCCCGCCGTCTCGATCGCGAGGAGGGCGTCAAGGCGCTGGAGCTCAACATCTCGTGTCCGAACGTGGATGCAGGCGGCATGCAGTTCGGGACGTCGTGCGAGGCCGCCTCAGCCGTGACTGCGTCGGTCCGCGAGGTGACAAGCAAGCCCCTCATCGTGAAGCTGAGCCCGAACGTCGGCGACATCGCTTCCATCGCGCAGGCGGTCGAAGCGGCGGGGGCTGATGCGGTGAGCCTGATCAACACGCTGCTCGGCATGGCCATCGACGTCGAGACGCAGCGCCCGGTGCTCGCGCGCCGGGTCGGCGGGCTTTCGGGCCCGGCCATCAAGCCGGTGGCGCTGCGCATGGTGTGGGAGGTCTACGAAGCCGTGAGCGTCCCGGTGATCGGCATGGGCGGCATCGCCACTTCGCACGACGCCATCGAGTTCATGCTCGCAGGGGCTGCAGCCGTGGCGGTAGGGACGCAGAACTTCGTCGACCCGGCAGCGATGACGCGCATCCTGGATGGCATCGAGGCGTACTGTGCGCAGCACAGGATCGCCAGCGTCGCGGACGTGGTCGGCGCGGCGCACCGCGCTTGCGGAAGCCGAGCGTGACGACGGCGGGAGGCGAGCGTGACGGCTAGCGATGCGCCTGCGCCTGTCCGAGCGCCCGAGCCTGTGCCCATACCCGTGGAAGCGCCTCCGCCTCGTCGTGGTGCGAGGTGGAAGGTCGCGCTCGTCGGCGCACTCGCGGTTCTGATCGTGGGTTCGTGCGCCACCGCGATCTGGCTGGCCACCAGTTGGATGGCAGACACGCTGACGCCGGGCGACGCATCAAAGGGCGGCCTCGGTCCCGCTGGGCGGGGGAGCTGGGGATTCGACGTGTGTCAGTGGTGCGGTGACGGACGGTACCTCGTCGTGCAGCACATGTCTTCGGACGGAAGCCCGCAGGTCATCGCCGTAGACGTGCTCGATGGCGCTAGAGTCGTGCTGGACGGGTACGAGGCCTGCTTCGTCGAGCCTGGCGCCCCCGTCGTGTGGCTCGACAGGTACGACGAGGCCGCCGGCTCGGTCGGCCCGCGCATGGACGGTCTTCGAGATGCGTTCGACCATGTGCCGGACACGCTGATGAGGTGGCGGCTCGACGAGACCGTGCCGGTGAAGACGGGTGAAGCGCTCTGGGAGCCGATGGCGGGTCCGGCTGGGATCGCCGCGTACTTCGCGGTGGATGCGTCAGCCGGCGCGGCCCCTTCGCGGATCGCGTTCGGGCCAGTCGGCCGAGCGGTGCCCTCGCGAGAGAGCTTCCGCCCGATCGGCCGCGGCGTAACCTTCTTGCCGATCGGATGGTCGTCGACCGGGCGGTACTTCGCCGTCGAGGGGCTTGTGCGCGACGATCGCGAATCCGATCACGGGGAAGTCTCGCAGACCCGTCACGTCTTCGTGCTCGACGGGCGGTCCGGGCGTGTCGTTGCCACGGAGGAGCTGCCGAGACGTGCATCGGCGCCAGCGTGCGCATGGCTGCCCGATTCGGACTCGCTCGTGTGGCTCGGGCGCTCCAGCGTCGAGGCGACTCCGACGGAGGAGAGAGCGGGGCGTGTCGCATTCGAGGTGTCGGTGCTGCGGCTGAGCGAAGACGGCACGGCGGAGCGCACGACCGGAGCACAGCGGCTCGTGGTGCCCGTGCTCGACGCTGAGGGGCCGTACGAACCGACGATGGTCGGTGTGAGCGCTAGAGGCCCGCTGTGCTGGGTCGACGGGACGCTTTACCGGATCTCGGATCGGGTCGCCCATCGCGTGACGGTGCTGCCGGATGCCTTGTGGGCTCCCGCGTACGATCTGCGACGCGGACTGGCCTGGCTCGAGCTCGAGTACGACGAGAAGGGCCGCACACGCACTCTCGTCATGAAGGCCTCGGACGAGTATGGGGCAGAAGCGAACGTCGTGTGGCGGGGATCGGCAGAAGCCGTCGACCAGTTAGACTGAGCGGGAGGCCGTAACGAGACGGGGCCGGACCGAGGGCGCTTCGTCCGGCATCTGCAGAAAGGCGAGGACTTCATGCGAGACCGGATCATCATCGCGCTCGACCACGGCGACCCGGAAGAGGCGCTCGGGCTGGCTCGGGCGCTCGCTGGGCGCGTGGCGTGGGCGAAGGTTGGCTTGACGCTGTACGCAGCCGGAGGCAGGAGCGTCGTCGATGCTCTGAAGGCCGAAGGCTATCGGGTGTTTCTCGACCTCAAGCTGCACGACATCCCGCACCAGGTGCGCGGGGCCGTGCTGGCGCTGGCAGAGCTCGGTGCCGAGATGCTCACCGTGCATGCCTCGGGCGGTGCCGCCATGCTGAGAGCCGCGGTCGAGGCTGCGGACGAGGCCGCAGCTGCCGGCCGGATCCGTCCGGCGATCGTAGCGGTAACCGTGCTCACCAGCATGGACGCTTCAGCGCTTGCTTCGGTGGGGATCGAACGAGAGCCAGCCGAGGAGGCGGAGCTGCTGGCCTGCGTCGCCACCGAGGCGCGCTGTGACGGCGTGGTGTGCTCTCCGCAGGAGGCGGCGCGGATGCGGGAGCTTCTCGGACCCGGTGCGCTCGTCGTGACTCCGGGCGTGCGTCCGCCGTGGGCCGCAACCGGGGACCAGACACGCGTCGCGACGCCGGAAGCCGCGATCGCCGCAGGTGCGTCGCACCTGGTCATCGGCCGGNCGATAACCGCGGCAGCGGATCCGGTTGCCGCCCTGGAAGCCATCGTGGAAGGGAGGGCGCCTGCATGAGCGCGGCGATGACAGAGGAAGAGGTCCTGGAGGTCCTGAAGCGCGCGGACGCGGTTCTCACGGGCCACTTCCAGCTCACGAGCGGGCGTCACTCCGACACTTACGTGCAGTGCGCGCGGGTGCTCGAGGATCCGGCGCTCACCACGCGGCTGGCGGCCGCCCTGGCAGAACGCGTTTCGGCGAGCGGCATCGACCTGGTCGCGGCGCCTGCCGTCGGCGGCATCGTCATAGGGTTCGCCGTAGCCCAGGCCCTCGGGGTCAGGTTCATCTTCAGCGAGCGCGAGCAGGGGGTGATGCGGTTCCGCAGGGGCTTCAGCGTCCCGCCCGGCGCACGCGTGCTCATCGTGGAAGACGTGGTCACGACCGGCGGCTCGGTTGCCGAGGTGATCGCCCTCGTCCGCGAGGCGGGCGGCGTGCCGGTGGCCGTGGCTTCGATGATCGACCGGGGCGGACCGAAGGCGTTCGACCTGCCGTTGTACCCTTTGCTTCGACTTGAGGTCGACTCTTGGGAGCCGGATGCGTGCGCCCTGTGCTCCGCCTCCGTACCGCTCTACTCGCCAGGCAGCCGGCGATTGTGACTGGGACGCTTGGCATTCTCGCAGGTCATGGGTAGTATCTTCGGCGTGCACCCGTTTCGCGCGCCGCTTGACGCGGCATCACAGACCTGATCGGTTCGAGTCGCGAGGAGGAACGATGGCCCTGCCCAAGCTGTCCGAGGCCGACCGGAAAGCAGCGCTCGAGAAGGCGGCGAAGGCCCGTCAGGAGCGTGCGGAGCTCCGCAAGAGGATCAAGAGCGGCGAGCTCACCTTCGCCGAGGTCATGAAGCGCGTCGACGACCCGGTGATCGGCCGCATGAAGGTATCGGCCCTGCTCGAAAGCCTGCCGGGGTTCGGTCGCGCCAAGGCGCAGAAGATCATGGACGAGCTCGAGATCTCCGAGAGCCGTCGCGTGCAGGGTCTGGGCGCCCGCCAGCGCCAGGGTCTGATGGAGCGTCTGGGCTGATCTCGCACGACGGTGCAGCTCGGCCGCGCGGACGGCTGCTCATCATCTCGGGTCCGTCCGGAGCCGGCAAAGGCACGCTCGTCGACCGTCTGGCGGAGCGTGTCCCCGAAGCGTGGGTGTCGGTGTCGGCGACCACGCGCGCTCCGCGCCCGGGAGAGGTCGACGGGGTCGACTACCGCTTCTTGGCTCCCGACGAGTTCCAGAGGCTCGTGGACGCCGGCGAGTTCCTGGAGTGGGCGGAGGTGCACGGCAACCGGTACGGCACCTTGCGTCGGGACGTCGAGCAGAAGGTCTCCGAAGGCCGTCTGGTCGTGCTTGAGATCGACCCTCAGGGGGCGGCACAGGTCCGGCGGATGGTCGACGATGCGGTGTGCGTGTTCGTCGTCGCGCCGTCCTTCGATGAGCTCGAACGCCGCATCCGCAAGCGCGGGGCGGAGAGCGACGAGGAGATTGCAACGCGCCTGAAGACGGCGGAGCGCGAGATGGCGCTTGTGGGCACATACGACTATGTGGTACAAAACGACGACGTCGCCCGAGCTGCCGACGAGCTCGTGGGCATCGCTGAGTCCCTCTTAGGAAGGCGATCCTGATGGTCATCGAACCCGACATCGACCTGCTGCTCTCGAAGGTCGACTCGAAGTACACGCTGTGCATCGTCGCCGCGCGCCGTGCACGGCAGATCAACGACATGGTGCGCGGCATCCGCGACCAGGCGTCGCTCGCGCTGCAGTCGATCCAGACTCCGCAGATCGCGCAGCTCGCCAAGACGAAGCCGTTGTCCATAGCCCTCGAGGAGATCGCGAACGGCGACATCGGCTACGTCCGAACCACCGAGAGTTACAAGTAGCGCTCGACGGCAGTCGGGACTTCGTCGCGCCCCGCGCCGTCGAGCGCGGGGCGCGACGTCTTCGGGGGCGCCATGACCACGCACGCAGCGCTCGTCCACTACCACGAGATCGGCCTGAAGGGCCACAACAAGCGCGCGTTCGAGCGCCGGCTCCGCGCGAACCTCGCGTTCGCGCTGGGTTGGACGGACGAGCGCCGCATCCGCATCATGGCGGGCCGGCTCGTCGTGCCGCTGGGTGCGGGAGAGACAGCCGCCGCGGTCGAGCGGCTTGCGCTCGTGCCCGGCGTGGCGTTCGTGGCCGAGGCCGAGATCGTCCCGCGCGACGCCACTGCGATGGAGGAGGCAGCGGTTGAGGCTGTGGTGCGTGCCGCGGCGGTGGGCGCACGCACCTTCGCCATCAAGGCCCGCCGCTCCGCCACCGACCACCCTGAGACCAGCCCCGAGATCAATCGGCGCGTGGGCGAGCGTGTCCGCCTGGCGACGGGCTTGGCCGTGGACCTCACGAGGCCTGACGTGACCTGTCACCTCGACGTCGTGCAGGACCAGGTGCTCGTCTACGCGCGCAAGGTCCCGGGGCCCGGCGGACTGCCGGTCGGAAGCGCCGGCCGTGTCGTGGCGCTTCTGTCGTCGGGCATCGACTCCCCGGTCGCTGCGTGGCGGATCATGCGCCGTGGCGCGGTGGTGGTGGCGGTGCACTTCTCTGGACGCCCGCACACCGACGCAAGCTCGGAGGAGGCCGTCATCGAGATCGGCCGGGTGTTGGAGCGCGCAGGCGGGCTGGGACGGGTCTACGTCGTCCCCTTCGGCGAGCTGCAACGTGAGGTGTCGCTCGCCGTGCCGCCGGATCTGCGGGTGCTGCTCTACCGCCGGCTGATGGTTCGGGTTGCGGAACGCGTCGCGTGCGAAGAGCGCGCCAAGGCGCTCGTCACCGGCGAGTCGCTCGGCCAGGTGGCGTCGCAGACCCTCGAGAACATCGCAGCAATCGATGCGGTCGCGACGATGCCCGTCTTCCGACCCCTGATCGGCAACGACAAGCAGGAGATCGCTGCCGAAGCGGGGCGGATCGGCACCTACGGGATCTCGACCCGGCCGCACAGCGACTGCTGCACGCTGTTCATGCCGCGCACGCCTGAGACGCACGCGCGTATCGACGAGGTCGATGCAGCAGAAGACCTGCTCGACGTCGAACGGATGGTGTCGGACGCGATCGGCGGGATGCGGTGGGTGGACTTCGCGTGCCCGGTGTACCGCGCTCCGGGGATCTGGCCAGCGAGCAGCGATGCGCATCCTCGTCGTTGAGCCGTACTACGGCGGTTCGCACAGGGCCGTCCTGGACGCGCTGCTGCCCGCGCTGCCGTTCGAGCACGACCTGCTCACGATGCCGGCGCGCAAGTGGAAGTGGCGGATGCGAGGCGCTGCCATCGTCCTTGCGGACGAGGTGCGCCGACTGCACGCGGACGGCGTCCGTTGGGACCTGGTGTATGCGAGCACCTTCGTGAACCTGCCGGAGCTCCTCGCGCTGTCGCGCCCTGCGCTGGACGGGGTGCCGTGCGTGGTCTACTTCCACGAGAACCAGCTCATGTACCCAGTGAGGCACGAGGCGGAGTGGGACTTCCAGTTTCCGCTGACGAACATCACCAGCGCGCTTGTCGCGGACGCGTGCCTCTTCACGACGCGCTGGCACCTGGAGGGATTCGTGGAGCGCATCGGCCCGTTCCTCCGGCAGTTCCCGGACTTCGTCCCGAGAGACGCAGGCGCTCGGATCGCGGCCAAGTCCCGCGTCTTGCCCCCGCCGTTCGATCCGGCGCCGTTCGATGCGCACTCCCCGGTGCGTGGGAAGCGGGCACGCATCGTGTGGCCGCACCGGTGGGAGCACGACAAGGACCCGGAGGCCTTCTTCGCAGCAGTGCACGCGCTCGCGGACGAAGGGCTGGACTTCGAGGTCGTCGTGGCGGGACAGGCGTTCCGTGACACCGCCGAAGCGGTGCGTGCGATGGCCGAGCGCCTCGGGTCGCGGCTGGCCGCGATCGGAGAGCCGGAGGGCCGCGACGCCTACGCCGCCTTGCTCGCGAGCGCGGACGTGGCGGTTTCGACGGCACGAAACGAGTTCTTCGGGCTGGCGATGGTCGAGGCGTGCTACGCTGGGTGCTGGCCGGTCGTACCGGATCGGCTCGCATACCCCGAGCTCTATCCCGCCGAGCATCGCTACGCGACGCCGGAGGAGCTGGTGGCGCGGCTGCGCGCCCTCGTCGCGGAGCGGCCTGCTCCCGGGGCTGCACGGTATCTAGCCGAGCCGTTCGCAGCAGCACGCCTCGCGCCTGAGTACGCGAGGGTCCTGGCGGAGGTCGCAGGAAGGGAGCTGTGATGCAACAGGCAGCGTGGTCGGAGTTGCCGATGACCCTGCGCGTCGTCGTGATCGCGCTTGCAGCAGTGCAGCTCGCAGTAGAGGTCGGTGCGNTGGTCATGCTCGTCCGCACGCCCGTCGAACGGGTACGGTTCGGCGTCAAGTGGCCGTGGGTCCTCATCATCCTGTTCGTGAACCTCGTCGGCGCCGTCATCTTCCTTACGCTCGGCCGGGTGCCCGCGGAGGTTGGCGATGCATCCCAGGAAGGCACGCGCGTCGAGGACATGAAGCGGGCGGCAGAGCTGCTGTATGGAGCGGATGAGGACGGCGGCAGTGACCGGTGACGCGGCGATCGAGCTCGTGTCGGTGACGAAGCGGTTCGGCCAGGTCGTCGCGCTGGATTCGGTCGATCTTGCAGTGCCTCCGGGGCGCATCTTCGGGTTCCTCGGTCCGAACGGCGCAGGGAAGACCACGACCATCCGGCTGCTGACGGGCCTGGCTCGTCCGACCGCCGGCTCGGTCCGCGTGCTTGGCCGGCTGGTCGGCGACGGCGACGCGTCTGCCATCGGACGCGTCGGGTACCTGCCGGACGTCCCGGCGTTCTACGGGTGGATGACGGGGGAGGAGTACCTGCTGTTCGCCGCATCGCTCTTCCAGCTGCCAGAGAGGACGGCGTACGAGCGGGCGCGAGTGCTGCTTGAGGCTGCCGGTCTGGCGGGCGTGCGGACGCGTATCGCAGGGTACTCGCGCGGCATGAAGCAGCGTCTCGGGATCGCCCAGGCGCTCATCAACGCCCCTGACCTGCTGATTCTAGACGAGCCCACCTCCGCTCTCGATCCCATCGGGCGCAAGGAGGTGCTCGACATGATAGCCGCGCTGTCCGGAAAGGCGACGGTGTTCTTCTCCACGCACATCCTCGCTGATGCCGAGAGGGTGTGCGACGAGGTCGCGATCCTCGACCGGGGACGCGTGATCGCTCACGCGCCGATCGACGAGATCCGGTCACGCGCGGGCACCCGGATCGCGGTTGAGGTCGTGGGGGACGCTGGTGCGGTGGAGCGCGCGATCGCGGGTGCCCCGTGGTGCCGGGGGACGACGCGTGAAGGTGCGCGCATCGTGGTGCAGACGAGCGATCGGGCAGCCGCACAGCGCGACGTCCCGGCCATCGTCGCCGCGGCCCGTGCGGGGCTGGTTAGGTTCGAGACCGTCGAGCCTACGCTGGAAGAGGTGTTCGTCGATCTGGTAGGGAGCGAGGCGTGATGCGCGGATTCGCCCCCTTCTTCGTCAAGGAGGTCCGTGAGACGGCCCGGACCTGGCGGATCTGGGTGCTGCCCTCGATCGTCATCGTCTTCGCGGTCACAGGCCCGGTGCTCGCCAAGGTGATGCCGGATCTTCTGCGCTCGATGTCAGGGGAGCAGCTCGGCGGCGCCGTGATCCAGCTCCCCGAGCCCACCTGGCGCGATGCCTATGCCCAGTGGGTGAAGAACCTGACGCAGGTCGTGACCTTCGCGCTGCTCATCATGCTCGGCGGCACCGTCGCTTCCGAGGTGCGTTCAGGGACGGCGGCGATGGTGCTGACGAAGCCCGTGTCGCGCTCCGCATTCGTGTTGGCGAAGGCGGCCGCGAGCGGCCTGCTCGTGACTGCGACCACCCTCGTCGGGGCGGTGCTCACCTGGGCGGGCACGCTCGCCGTGTTCGGGGAGGCGCCGATACGGCCTCTGGCAGCACCTACGGCAGTGTGGCTGGCGTTCGCAGCGCTCGTCGTCGCTGGGATGACGCTCGCATCGGCGCTCGTGACGAGCCCGAGCGGCGCCGCAGGCATCGGGCTCGGGCTCTACGCGGCCGCTTCGCTCGTCTCGCTGTGGGGTTGGGCGGTCGAGCACACGCCCGTGGGACTGCTCGGGGCGCCTGCGGCGCTCCTGGCAGGAGAGCGCCCGCCGCTCGCGTGGCCGCTTGCGACGACGGCCGCGCTCACGGTCGCTGCGCTCGTGGCCGCTGTGGTGGCCTTCTCGCGCCGCGAGCTGTGAGCAAGCCGAGCGGATGCCTCCGACGGAGACCCCCGCTCGGCCGCCCTTCCAGTCGCCGGCTAGAGGTACTGCTTCGCCAGCTCGTCAAGCGTGATGTGATCGGACTCCACGGCGCTGACGGCGGTCCAGACCTCCTTGAGGCGCTCGTTGGTCGCCCGCTCGGCGAAGGTGGCGTACAGCGAGCTGGCACGGTTCTCGCGCCGGAGCGATTCTTCGATGTCGCTTGCCCACGAGCCGGTCGTCTCGCTCGGTTCGCTCAGGTCGTCCGGAACGGGGACTCCCGCCAGCCTGCAGAACAGCTCGCAGTGCTCCATCTCGATCTTCGCGAGCCGCTTGTAGGCGGAGCGCAGCGTGTCGTTGTCCTTGCGCTGCGCCATCCCGAGGTAGAAGCGCGTGTTCGAACGCTCGAGTTCGATCGATGCTTCCAGGTCGGCCCGCTCCACCTCGGTGAGCACGACCGAATCGATCGACCGGTCGTAGTTCTCGGGCGCCCCCAAGAGCTCCCGATGTGCACCGCAGAATGGGCAGTTCTCGGGCGCCTCGTACCCAAGGTAGGTCTCGCCGCAGATGCGGCAGCGATACATCTTCAGCTGCATCGTCGCTCCTTCCGCCTGCATCCGTCTGAAGTCAGATACCCAGTGCGTCTGCGATCGCCGTGCCGAACTCGCGGGCGGCGTCAGGGCCGTTGCCGGTGATGATGCGGCCGTCGATCTCCACAGGGCCGTCGCTCCACTCGGCCCCGTGCGCGATGAGGTCGTCTTTCTGCGTCGGGAAGGCAGTCGCTCGCCTGTCCCTCAGGAGCCCCGCGCGAGCGAGCGTGCTCGGGGCGATGCAGATGGCCGCCACGACCCCGCCCGCGTCCGCGACCGCGTGCGCGAGCGTGTGGGCGCGCTCGTCGTCGAAGAACACCGCCGATCCGGCGCCGCCGACGAACACGACGGCGTCGTAGTCGCTCGGGTCGACATCGGCAAGCGCGACCTCCGCATGGGCGACTGCGCCGAACCTGCCGAGGCACTCGCCAGCGACGGTGCTCGCCGTGACGACGACGGCCCCTCGTCGCAGCAGCACCTCTCGCGGATGCTCGTACTCCTCGTCACGGAACTGCTGGGGTGCTACCACCATCAAGACCCGCGGCATCGGAACCTCCCACAGGCGCCTGCGTGTGTGCGACTATAGTATGGCACCGCCAAGTCGGTCGGGTGCACGCACCGGAAGGAGCAGATGGAAGTCCGAGCCGGCACGTCGCACCTCGCACACGAGGACGTCTCCGCCCCGCGTCCGGTCGCGCCGTTCGTCGTGGCGTGGATGGCGCTTGCCAGCGCCTACCTCCTGTTGAGCGTCTATCCTCACGGCGGCTCCCTCGAGATCGTGCGGCAGCTGGCATACCTCCTTCCGTTCTGGGCTGCGACCGTCGTGTCGGCGCAAGTCTCGTTTAACGCCGATCCTCACGAACGGATGCTCTTGCGTGCGCTTGCCGTCGCCATCGCGCTCGTTGCGGCGAGCGAGACGCTCGTGAGCGTGCGGGTCCTGATCGGCGGCGGTCTCGAGGGCGGATGGCCGCTCGCAGCCGAGGTGCTCACGATCTCAGCGGCGGCTCTCATGGTCGGGGCGCTTGCCAGGCAAGCGGACCTGCGGGCATATACGCCGCTGACGCGCATCCGGCACGGCATCGACGCGGCAGGCGTGTCGATTGCTGCGGCGACGGTGGTGCTCGCGGGAATCGTCGTACCGCTCACCGACGGCAGCGAGGTGACGGCTTCCCAAGGGGTGGCTGCGGCGGTCTACAGCGGCTTCGGCATCCTGCTGCTCATCGTCACGGCCGCGAACTTCGGGATCGACCCTGGTTCGTCGCCCCACCCGTGGTTCCGACGCGTGCTCGCGGGGTTCCTGCTGTATGGGCTTGCGACGGCGTTCTGGCCGGCTTGGCTGTATGGGACGGTCATACGGCCCGAGAGCGTCACCGACGTCCTGGTCGAACTGGCATGGATGTCCGGGATGTCGCTCGCATTCGCTGGCATGGTCTCCCGTATGAGCGCAGGGGTGAGGCCGAGCGAGGCCGCGCTGCCCAAGCCACGCACGATGCCGCACGCGCACGTCGCGATGTCCGCTGCCGTCCCGATAGTGCTCACGGCCGCTGCTGCCGCAGCCCTTGCTTTCGGGGCCAGGGCGTCGATGCCCGATTCGTACGGATCGGCCTTGCTCGTGCTCGGCTCTGTGCTCGCAGCCATGGTGGTTGCGCGGCAGATCTTCGCTGCAGTCGAGAATCAGCGACTGCTGCGTGCGCTCGTCACGGATCCGGTGACCGGGATGCATGCGTACCGGTCGTTCCAGGACGCGCTGCAGGCAGAGGTCGACATCGCCCAGCGCTCCGGCGGGACGTGCGCGCTCGTGATGTTCGACATTGACGGGTTCCGGTCCCTGAACGACTCGCACGGCCACGCCGCAGGCGACTCCGCGCTCAAGCAGGCGGCGGATGCGATCGCGCGGTCGATCCGCTCGTCCGACGTCGTCGGCCGACTCGGAGGCGACGAGTTCGCCGTCGTGATGGGAGGTGCGTCGCTCGAGCACGCCGAGCGCGTCGTGATGCGTTCCCTCACGGAGATCCGCGGGTTGTGCGACGAGTCTGGCGCGCACATGCAGGCGACGGCAGGCGTCGCGCTGTACCCCTTGCATGCGGGGACGCGCGCTGAGTTGATGCGCTGCGCGGCAGGTGCGCTGTTCTGGGCCAAACGGCACGATCGTGGCGGTTTCGCGGTCTACGACCCGCGGGTCGTCACGGCGCTTGACGCGAAGGACGAGATCGAGCAGCTGGAGACGGAGACGCAGGTCCGTGCCATCCGTGCGCTTGCCGTCGCCGTCGATGCGCGTGACGCTGCGACGCAATACCATTCGAAGAACGTGGCGCTGCTCGCGACCGAGCTTGCCTGCGAGCTCGGGATGCCGCGGGAGCACGTGCGCCGCCTGGAGATCGCGGCGCTGCTGCACGACGTGGGCAAGATCGGCGTGTCAGACCGGGTGTTGAGGAAGCGCTCTCCGCTCGCTCCTGCCGAGATAGTGCACGTGCGAGAGCATGCGGTGCTCGGGGAGCGCATCCTGCGTTCGAGCGGGTTCGACGACGTCGCGCCGTGGGTGCGCCACCACCACGAGCGGTACGACGGAACCGGGTACCCCGACGGGCTGTCGGGTGACCAGATCCCGCTCGAGGCGCGAGTGCTTGCCATCTGCGATGCGTACGACGCGATGACGTCTGAGCGTCCGTACCGATCCGCGATGTCTCCGGCGGCAGCGCTGCACGAGATCGACTGTTGCATCGGCACTCAGTTCGACCCGGAGGTCGCCGAGGCGTTCATCGCGCTGATGGGCAGACGGCTTTCGGGCTAGGCCAGGAAGGAGCGTGCCGGCCGAGGGGGGGCCGGCACGTGGGGTGCCAGCCGAGGGGGAGCTGGCACATATGGCATAACGATGGCGCGGTCGTGAAGGTTACGGGCGGTTTCCGACGAACGGAGGAACGATGTCTCGGTTCTTCTTCTTGCCGGTCGCATCGGTGCTCGTCGACTCAGCGGAGGAATTCGAGCGCATCGCGGGTCCCTGGATCCAAGTGACGGCAGACCTCGGAGGCCAGCGGATCGAGCCCGAGCAAGCCGCCAGGACGCGCCCGCTCGCCGTCCTCGTGCTTACGGGCGGCACGGAGCGCGTCGTGCTCGACCTCGTCGCGAGGCGGCAAGCCGCCGGGCGCTCGGAGCCGCTGCTGCTCATCGCGCACCCGGGCAACAACTCGCTGCCCGCAGCGCTGGAGACCCTCGCGGCGCTTCGGAGCCAGGGGGTCCCGGGTCGGGTGGTGTTCTTGGCGTCGCCGGACCACGGGCCGGGACGGGCGGCGCTTGAGGATGCCATCGCCGATGTGAGCGTCGCTGATGCGCTCTCGCAGGCGCGTATCGGCGTGGTAGGGGAGCCGTCCGACTGGCTGGTCGCGAGCACGCCAGACGCAGGTTGCGTGCGTGCCGTGTGGGGGCCGGTCGTGGTGCCTGTGCCCATCGAGCGGCTCTTCGAGGCGATGTCCGCCGTCGACGGCATCGCAGGTGTCCGCGAGGCCGAGCGGTTCGTCTCGGGCGCTGCTGCATGCGTCGAACCGAGCGAGCACGACCTTGCCGACGCGGGAAGGGTCGTGGCGGCGCTGCGCTCGGTCGTGAACGCCGAACGGCTCGATGCGGTCACGGTGCGCTGCTTCGACCTCGTGCTGAGGTCGAGGACCTCGGGGTGCCTCGCGCTGGCGTCGCTCATCGACGAAGGCATCATCGCGGGATGTGAAGGCGACCTGCCGAGCACGGTGGCGATGTTGTGGGCGAGGCTGCTCACCGGCGAGACGCCGTGGATGGCGAACCCTGCGCGCATCGACGAGCAGCGCAACGAGCTATGGCTCGCGCATTGCACTGTGCCGCTGTCAGTCGTCGAGGAGCACCGGCTGCGCTCGCACTTCGAGTCGGGGCTGGGGGTCGGGATCCAGGGGCGTCTCGCGGAAGGCCCCGTGACTCTGGTGCGGATCGGCGGGCCTGAGATGACGCGGCTGTGGGTGGCCGAGGGGGCTGTGGTCGCCACGGGTGACGCAGACGACC
>JAOAFY010000038.1 GCA_026416035.1 Coriobacteriia bacterium
AGATGTGTATAAGAGACAGCGCCGGTATCGCCCAGTTGAACAGGTAGCCCGTCAGGGTGATGGTCACGAACCCGACTGCTGCGTACGCGGCCAGCAGCCTCGGCTTCATCACCTTGCGCAGGATCACGAACTCCGGCAGCGACAGCGCGGTCACCGCCATCATGAACGCGAGCACCGTCCCCATCGCCATGCCCTTGTCGGTCAGCACTCCCACGAGCGGCACGATGCCGGCGGCGCTGCTGTACAGCGGGATCCCCACGAGCACGGCCGCCGGGACGGCGAGCGGGTTGCGCGGCCCTGCGACGCCCGCAAGCGCGTCGGCAGGGACGTACCCGTGCATGAACGCACCCACGCCGATGCCGGCCACGACGTAGGGCCACACCTTCTTCACGATGTCGCGCGTGGAGGCCCGAGCGAAGGCCAGGCGGTCCTGCCAGGTCATCTCGGGCACGGCGGCCTCGCCCGTCCTGATGTGCCTCACGTAGTCCTCGATGTGGTCTTCCAGCCCGAGCTTGCCCATCACGATCCCCGCGACCATCGCGACTGCAAGGCCCGAGGCGGCGTACAACGCCGCGATCTTCCAGCCGAACATCCCGAACAACAGCACGAGCGCGACCTCGTTGACCATCGGGCTCGCGATGAGGAACGAGAAGGTCACTCCGAGCGGCACTCCTGACTCGACGAATCCGATGAACAGCGGCACCGCAGAGCAAGAGCAGAACGGCGTGACCACGCCGAGCAGCGACGCGAGCGCGTTGCCAACGTACTCCTTGGAGTGCGAGAGGTACCGCCGCGTCTTCTCGGGCGGGAAGTACGAGCGGACGATCGCGATCAGGAACACCACGATGGCAAGGAGCAGCAGGATCTTCGGCACGTCGTACAAGAAGAACGCGAGCGCCGAGCCCAGCCTGCCCCCACGCTCCAGGCCGATCGCGTCGTAGGTCACCCATTCGGCAAGCCGCTCCAGCGGTTCGAACAGCTCCATCCCGTCGCTCCCTCGTGTGCGGCCTCAGAGCCGCGCAACCGCATCGGCCACCTCGCGCAGCCGCTCGCGGTCGAGCGCGTAGTACACCCAGGTGCCATCCTTGCGGGCACGGACGAGGCCCGCCTCGCGCAGCAACGCCATGTGATGCGACACCGTGGACGCCGCCAGGCCGAGGCGCTCCGAAATCTTGCAGGCGCACACCTCGGTCGTCGCAGCGCAGCACGCGGGGTCAGGTGCCCCGCCGGACTCGGCGAGCAGCCGGACGATCGCTCGCCGCTGGCCGGACGCGAGCGCCTTGAGTGCTCGGTCCACCTCAGATTCGGTCAATCGGTGCACAACATCCACGTGATGCCCTTTACTTCGATGATTGTCGAAGTATAGACTGGACGCTGACCGCGACGCAAGGGAGGACCGATGCCGGCCGTCTCGAAGAAGCTCACGTTCCTCGACCGCTATCTCACGCTGTGGATCTTCCTTGCAATGGCAGCCGGCGTCGCACTAGGAGCGCTCGTCCCGGCCATGCCGCAGCTCATCGACCGCCTCTCGCTCGGAACGACGAACCTCCCCATCGCGGTCGGCCTGATCCTCATGATGTATCCGCCGCTAGCGAAGGTCCGCTACGAGGAGCTGCCTGACGTCTTCCGCAACCGCAAGGTCATGGCGCTCTCACTCGTGCTGAACTGGGTGGTCGGCCCAATCCTGATGTTCGCGCTGGCCACGACGCTTCTCGCCGACAAGCCCGAGTACATGGTCGGCCTCATCCTCATCGGACTCGCCCGCTGCATCGCGATGGTGCTCGTGTGGAACGACCTCGCGCGCGGCGACTGCGAGTACGGAGCCGGGCTCGTCGCCTTGAACGCCATATTCCAGGTGGTGTTCTACGCTCCGATGGCGTGGTTCTTCATCACCGTGCTGCCGCCGCTCGTAGGCCTGCGCGGCATGGCGGTGCACATCTCGCCGCTCGAGATCGCGCAAAGCGTGGCCGTCTACCTCGGCATCCCGTTCGTGGCAGGCGCCGCCACCCGCTATGCGCTCGTGCGCGCCAAGGGCGAGCACTGGTACGAGACGCGCTTCGTCCCGCGCATCTCGCCGATCACCTTGATCGCCTTGCTGTTCACCATCGTGATGATGTTCTCCCTGAAAGGAGACCTCATCGTCGAAATCCCGTTCGACGTGGTGCGCATCGCGATCCCCCTCATCGGGTATTTCGTGGTGATGTTCTTCACCGCGTTCTGGGCGAGCCACCGTCTCGCCGCCGACTACCCGAAGGCGACCTCCGTGGCGTTCACCGCTGCGGGCAACAACTTCGAGCTGGCGATCGCCGTGGCTGTGGCGACGTTCGGGCTGTCGTCAGGCCAGGCGTTCGCAGCGGTCGTCGGGCCGCTCGTCGAGGTGCCTGTCCTCGTCTTGCTCGTCAACGCTGCGTATGCGCTCGGCAAGAGGTGGTGGCCCGGCGCGAACCCGGCCGAGGCCGAGCTTCTGGGCGAGGCCGAGGCCGCGTGCGCGGCCGCAGACTGACGGGCCGCTCGCCCCTCAGCCGGTGCGCAGCGCCTCCGCGAGCGTGTCGGGAAGCCCCGCTGCCCGCATCGCGCTCGCGACGGCTTCGACGTCGTACGCAATGCGGTGGACGACGACGCCGAGCCACGATTCGGTATGGCCGATCGCGCCAGCCGCCTCGTCACGAGGAGCTGCATCCCGGACCTCGGGCTCCGAACCGAGGAGCAACTCGACCCAACACGCGCGCGGATCGCCGTCTTTCGGCTTGCCCACAGACCCGCTGGAGACGTAATGGATCCGGCCATCGACCTCCTGCACGCCCGTCGTGGCGCGCAGGTGCGATTCCTTCGCGACGCTGGCTTCGAAGGAGCGGTGATATGGCAGGTGTATGTGGCCGTGGCACACCACGTGCGCACCCGCCTCCACGGCGAGCTTCGCCAACTGGGCGTCCGTACGGTCCGGCAGCAGGTACTCGTTGATGCGGCGAGGGCTGCCGTGGGTGAGGAGGATGGCTGCACCGTCGTGCTCCAGCCACAGGTGGTGCGGCAGCGCGAGCAGCCAGGCCGCATCGTCTTCTCGCAAGAGGCGCTCCGTCACGGCGTACGAGACCGCGCCGTCCGCCTTCGCCTGCGATGTCGGGTAGTAGCAGCCGCACTGCCCCCGATGCGCCGCAACGCCGTCGTCGTAGTTGCCTACGATCGTCGGCACGCCGAGCGAACGGATGCGCTCGACCACGCCGCCAGGATCGGGACCGTAACCGATCAAGTCACCGAGGCAGTACCGCTCCGAACCATCCCCGAACCCGTGCGCTGCCATGTCATCGAGCACTGCGTCGAGCGCCGGGAGGTTCCCGTGGATGTCAGAGAGAAGCGCGATCCGTCGCATGCCGCGATTCTGGCAGTCGAGAGTCGTGCGGACAACGCCTCGCTGTTACACGGCTGTGAAACGGGCGGTGCGGATCACTCCGCCAGGCGGAACTTGGCGTAGCGGAGCACCGCGGCGGCCACGTTCACGCCGGTGGCCCGCTCGAAGCCCGCGAACCCGGGCGCGGAGTTCACCTCGATGACTCGGTACCCGTCGGCGTCCTCGACGATGTCCACGCCTGCGACGTCGAGCCGCATCGCCTCGGCAGCCTGGAGCGCCAGCCACTCGAGCTCCTCCGACAACCCGTACGCCTCGACGCTCGCGCCTTGGTGGACGTTCGCCCGGAAGCGTCCGAGCTTCGCCACGCGCCGCATCGCCCCGAGGACGCGCCCGCCCACGACGATCACTCGGATGTCCGAGCCGGGTTGCTGTCTGCCGACGTACTCCTGGATGAGCAGCGTCTCGTTCAGCGCCCAGACCGTCTCCAACGTCGCCTGGATCTCGTCCAGGTCCTTGCCAAGCATCACGCCCTTGCCGTGCGTCCCGGAGATGAGCTTGAGCACCACGGGCGGCCCTCCGACGAGGCGCACCATCTTCGCCACGTCGGATGGCTGGCGAGCAAGGACCGTCTTCGGGAAAGGCACGCCAGCAGAGGCGAGCATCTGGTGGGCGAGCAGCTTGTCGCGCGCCGCCATCACTGCATCCGAAGTGTTGATGGCGACCACGCCCGGCATCGACTCGATGTGGCGCATGACGGCCCGCGCGAACAGGGTGGTGTCGCTGCCGGTGCGCGGCACGAACGCCCCAGGGGCGTGGAAGGGGCGCGAGCGGTAGAAGATGCGGGGGCGCTCCGCGTCGACGAGCAGATCGAAGCCCTCGGGGCTCAGCCACTTCGTGGCGAGCCCGAGGCCGCGCGCTTCCTCCTCGAACCTGGTCCGCGAATGGCAGCGCGTCTCGTTGGACAAGAACACGACGACGGGGTTCGACACACCGCACCTCTCTCGTAGGCCGCGCAGACGATAGCAGGGCGGGGCGCACCCGTCGAGACTGTCGTCAGCCGCGCCAGACTTCTTCGTGGGGCAGCACGCACTGCGCGCCCGCACACTCACCGCCGGCGCACTCCAGCTCGAGCGTGCTGTGCGCGATGCCGTGGCGGTCGGCGAGCTCGGCCTTCAGACGCGCAAGCGACGCGGAAAGCGCCTCGAGGTCCGTGCAGTCCGTCACGAGGTGCGCCGAGAGCGCTCGCTCCGTCGACGAGAGCGACCACACGTGCAAGTCGTGCACCTCCACGACGTGCTCGCCGGAAAGCAGCGTCTGCTGCACCTCGCCAAGCACGACACCGACCGGCACTGCGTCGAGCAGCACGTCGGTCGATGCCCGGACGATCTGGTATGACTCCCGGATCATCCACAGTGCGAGCGCGATCGACACGAGCGCGTCGACGGCGCCCCACCCTGTGACGAGCATGACGACGCCACCGGCGAGCACCCCGAAGGAGGTGACGGCGTCTGCCACGAGGTGCAAGAACGCGCTGCGGACGTTCAGGTCGCGCCCTCCGCGCAAGAGCACTGCCGCGGCCGTGTTCGCGACAAGGCCGATGCCTGCGAGCACCGCGACCACGCCGCCTTCGACAGGCGTAGGCCTGAGCAGCCTTCCAGCCGCTTCGATGAGCACCCACACCGAGACCGCGAGCAGGCCCGCCGCGTTCACGAACGCTGCAAGCACTTCTGCACGCTTGAAGGCGTAGGTGCGCCGCTCCGTCGCTGGCAGCCGCCCCACTCTGTTCGCGAAGTACGCGAGCGCAAGCCCGAGCACGTCGCTCGCGTTGTGAGCCGCATCGGACAACAGCGACAGGCTCCCTGCCAGCACGCCTCCGACCACCTGCGCCACGGTGATCGCGAGGTTGACGACGACGCTCGCCAGCAGCTTCGCTCCCAGGTCCGCAGGGGCCGCGTGCGTGTGCGTGTGGCCGCCATGCGCATGCCCCGCGCAATTGCGATGGTCTCCAGAATCGTGCACTGCCGCTCCTCTCGCGGCTTGAAGTCTAGCAACCTCCCGCCGGCCCGCGAAGCGCCCGGCGCACTCATTCCAGGAGCTCAGCCACGATGCGCTCCACCGCCTCGGGGGTCGTGTGCGCGTCTTCGGCCAAGAACACGATGTCGTCTGCCGTCGGCCGGTATCCGGCGGGAGCGTGTTGGAGCGCGTTGCGGACGTACGAGCGGCGGAGCCGGTCGAGGTCCACGTCAGTGGCCTGCAGCTGCTCTGGGCGCTCTGGTATGACGATGCTCGTCCCAGGGACGTTGTCGCGTGGGTCGCCCGTCCGCACCTCGATGCCGTTGGCTCGGGCGAATGCGAGCTGCGACCAGTGGTGTTTGCCTGCGCCCGTGTATTCGGTCTCCTGCACCACCACCGTGGCGTCCCGCGGCAAGTCGCGTGCAAGAGCGAGGGCGGCAGCGAGCGCCGTGTTCCCGCTGGGGCCGCGCTCCAACCCCTCGAGCTTCGCGAGCGCCTCGGTCGCGTAGAAGACCTCCCCTTGGCTCACCGTCACATACCGGTCCATGTAGCGCAACGCCCGCGCCGCGTTACGCGGCACGTCCGCGCGGTCGGGCCAGGTGGCGAACGGCACCCCGAAGCCCGTGTGGCCCGTCGTGAAGCTCTTCTTGTTGAAGTCGGTATCGCTCGCCATGTGCAGCCCAGACAGGTCCACCGACGCGCTGATCACCTGCGTGCCGACCGCCCCTGCCTTTCTGAGCCCGCGCGCAGTTCCGGTCGTGTTCCCGCCACCGGCGTGCGTGACGACCACGTGCGTCGGGGGAGCGCCGGTGAGCGCCCGCATCTGCTCGACGATCTCGTAGCCGAGCGTCTCGATCCCCGCGACGCCGAACGGCGAGTACAGCGAGGCGGCGAAGTAGCCCGTCTCTTCCAGGAGCTCCAGCATCACCACGAAGAGCTCGGGCCCGACGGTCAGCTGCAAGACTTCGGCGCCGAACGCCTCGCACAGCCGCGACTTCTCGATGATCTCGGGCTGACCCACGTGGCGCGAATCGAACGCCTCCTGCACGATGATGCACTTCAGGTCGGCCCGAGCGGCCTGGCTCGCGACAGCCGCCCCGTAGTTGCCTGAGGTCGCCGCGATGACGCCTTCGTAGCCGCGCTGCTTCGCCACGTGGATGCTCACGCTCGCACGGCGGTCCTTGAAGGAGCCGGCGAGGTTGGCGGCCTCGTCCTTCACGAAGATGCGCGCGCCCATGCCCGGATCCGCGTACGAGCGCACGAGGTCGGTCAGGTTGTGCAGCTCGATGAGCGGGGTCGAACCGACGCCGGCCGCCTGCTGGATGGCCCGCACGTCGTCCAACGACAGTCCGTGGGAGGCCATGAGCCCCTCGTAGTCGAACGCGATCGGCGAACGCTCGAACTCGGAGTAGTCGAACCCGAGCGCGCGCCGCATGATCTCTCCTCGCCGTGCGAGCAACGCCTCTGCCCTCGCGCCCACCTCAGCCGCCCCCCTTCGCACGGTAGGCGGCCAGCCGTCTCCGCAAGTCCCGACCCACGGCGGCGAGCTCAGCAGGAGGGCGTCCGAAGGTGTGCGCGTACCCGGGCAGCACGTCGACGAGGGTGCCGGAGACGACCCGGCCCGTCATCGTCTCCACCTCCACCGTCTCGCCGATGCGGGCTGTGCTTCGCGCGAAGCCCTTCACCCACATCCTCAGAGGCTGCGCTGCCGTGTCCTCGGGCAGCCCTGCGGCGCGGTCTGCGGGCTCGAGCACCACCCGTTCCACCTGCACCCAGTCGCCCTGTTCGCACGAGGTCCGTTCGTCCACTCCGTCGCCTCCTTCTCCGTCAACGGTCCGGCCGGTGCACGCTGGGCGCAGCCGTGCGACCGTCCGCCCGCGGCGGCCTTCCCGTCACACCGACGGCGCCCAGAACCGCGGCACCGGCATGTCGGTCACCGTGAGCAGTCCCGGCGGTGCATCGACGATGAGCGGGATGTAGTTCCCCGTGCTGGCGTACGTGCCCTTGCCGCCGGGGATCTCCGGCTCGTTGCGCAGGTGCACCTCGGGATCTCCGTAGATGTGGATGTAGTCACCCGTGCTCACACCTTCGGCCTCGGGACGGATCTGCTGCGGATGCACGAGCTCGATGCGCAGCGTATCGCCCTCGTATCCTCGACCCACGTGTCGGCAGCCAGCCACCTGGCCGGGTGCGACCCGCACGTGCGGGGTCGAGCGCTCCACCGATGAGACGATCGGCTCCCTCGTCTCCTCGATCCGATCGATCCGCCAGCCCAACGCGTCGGCGATAAGCCCGATCGATTCGGGGAAGCCGATGTGCCCCACGATGCGTCCTTCGGCGAGGCCGCGCTCGAACTCCTCCACGGTGGTGCCCACCCCCTGGCTCGCCATCACCGTCGGACCGAAGGGCGACAGGTCGTTGACGCGCTCCGCCACGATCCGGTCCACCCGCAGGCACACGGAGGTCAGGGCGACTACCAGGGCATCGAGCACGAATCCCGGGTTGATGCCGCACCCGAGCACGCTCACGCCGTGCGCCTCGGCAAGCCGGTCGATGCGCTGAGCCCACGCCGGGTCGCTCGCCCAGGGATACGCGAGCTTCTCGGCGATGCACAGCACGTTGCAACCCGCCGAGATGGCCGCGGTCACCTGCGGCTCGATCTCGTCGAGGTTGCTCTGCGTGCAGATGCAGACCACGTCGGGCGCTGCCGCGAGCACCGATCCTGCGTCGGTCGTCATCCGGAGGTCGCAGTCGCGCCCGATCAGAGCTCCGACCGTCATCCCTTCCTTTGCGGGATTCGTGACGATGGCGCCGACGACCTCGACGTCCGAGGGTCGGTCGAGCAGGTAGCCGAGCAGGCCCTGCCCCATCATCCCCGTGCCCCACACGGCCACCCGTATCATCGCGTCCCCCTCTCGGCGTATGCAGCAGTGCTGCGCTCTTATGCAAGCACACCGACGTCGCGCCGACCAGATGCGGCGGCTCGCAGCACTCCTTCGCGCCGGACGCCCTCAGCGCCCGTGCCAAGAGCGCAGCACTGCTCGTGCGACGTGTATCCCGCTTGCGCTCGACTGGAGCAGCCCCCGCGTGACGCCTGCGCCGTCGCCGATCGCGTACAGGCCGGCCACCTGCGTCTGAAGGTCGGCGTCCAGTTCGAGCCGGGACGAGTAGAACTTCACCTCGACGCCGTACAGCAGCGTCCCGTCTGCCGCCACGCCGGGCGCGAGCGCGTCCATCGCATCCAGGAACTCCAGGATGTCTGCGAGGTGCCGATACGGCAGCACGAACGACAGGTCGCCCGGCGTCGCAGAGGGCATCGTGGGTTCCACCACCGACTGAGCGATGCGCTTGGCGGTCGAGCGGCGGCCCGCCCGAAGGTCGCCCAGCCGCTGCACGAGGATGCCTCCGCCGAGCAGGTTCGCCAGGCGTGCGATGGACTGCCCGTAGGTGATGGGGTCGTTGAACGGATGGGTGAACCGTTGGCTCACCAGCACGGCGAAGTTGGTGTAGGCCGTGCGTTGATCCGCGTACGAGTGCCCGTTGACCGTGACGATGTCGCCGTAGGACTCCGTCGTGACCTCGCCGTACGGATTCATGCAGAAGGTGCGGACCTGGTCGCCGAACCGCTTCGAGTAGTAGATGAGCTTGGCCTCGTACAGCGGCTCGGTCAGGGGTTCGAGCACCGGAGCCGGCACCTCGACGCGCACGCCGATGTCGACCGCATTGCTGGCAAGCCCGATGCCGAGCGATCGGGCCTGCTCCGCAAGCCAGTCCGCCCCGTCCCGACCGGGGGCGAGGATGACGGTGTCTGACCGCACGACGGTGCCATCGGCGAGCTCCACGCCGGTGACGTGCCCCGAGTCGGCCACGATGCGTGTCGCGGCGGTCGACAGGCGCACGTCCACGCCGAGCTCCACGAGCTCGTCGTGCATGGCCTGCAGGACGGACGGGGAACGGTCGGTGCCGATGTGACGCACGCGCATGGGGACAAGCCGCATCTCGGCAAGCGTCGCTGCGCGCATGAGGCGCTCCGCAGTGGCCTCGTCCGGGCCATGGATCTCGGTCGTGGCTCCGAACTCAACCCACACCGCGTCGGCATCCGCAAGCAGACGTTCGAGCGTCTCGCGCCCGACGTGGTCTCCCAGCCATCCGCCCACTTCTGCAGACAGCGTGAGCTTGCCGTCGGAGAAGGCGCCCGCGCCGCCCCAGCCGGTCATGATCGAGCACGTCTCGCACCCGACGCAGTGGGTCTCGCGCGCCGGGCATCGGCGCTTGTCGATGGGCTTTCCCCGCTCGATGACCGCGATGCGCCCGCCGCGTCCCGAGCGCGCAAGCTCCAGAGCAGCGAATATCCCGGCCGGCCCTGCACCGACGATGATGGCGTCGTACCGCTTGCTGCCTGCCATAGGCGACCCCTCCGGACCGATCGCCGTCTACGCGTGTTTCGCCATCGGGGCGAACTTGGTGTAGCGATCGAGGTAGGTCACTTTGCAGATGCCCGTCGGGCCGTTGCGATGCTTGGCCACGATGATCTCAGCGGTGCCTTTCTCAGGCATGTCGTCGCGACCGAAGTCGTCTCCGTCGTCGTCCCCCCTGCGTCCGTAGACGTCACGGTGGATGAACATGACGACGTCCGCGTCCTGCTCGATGGCTCCGGATTCACGAAGGTCGGAGAGCACCGGCCGGCCCTTCCTCTGCTCGACGGCACGCGACAGCTGCGAGAGCGCGATCACCGGCACGTTCAGCTCCTTGGCCAGGATCTTCAGCCCGCGAGAGATGTCCGCGACGTCTTGCTGACGGTTCTCCGAACGCCGGTTCTGTGGCTGCATGAGCTGCAGGTAGTCGATGACGATGAGGCCCTCCTGCACGTTCCGGAACAGGCGCCTCGCCTTCGCACGGATCTCGACGATGGAGGCCGACGGGGTGTCGTCGACCCACAGCGGCATCTCCCCGAGCCGCCCGGCGGCATCCACCAGGGCCGGCCAATCGGCGTCGCTCAAGTACCCCGTCCGGAGCCGGTGCGAGTCGACGCGCGCCTCTGCGCACAGCAACCGCTGGACGAGCTGCTCGGCGGACATCTCCAGGCTGAAGATCGCGACGGGATGGCTCTTCCTAGCCGCCTCGACCGCGATGTTCAGCGCAAGCGCGGTCTTGCCCACCGACGGACGGGCAGCGAGGATGATGAGGTCGCCCTTGTGGAGCCCCGCGAGGATCTCGTCGAGATCCGGGAAACCTGTGGGCACCCCCGTCACGTGCTCCTTGCGCTCTGCGAGCACCTCGATCTGTTCAAAGCCGGTCTTCAGCAGTTCCTTGATGGGCAAGAAGTTGCTCGACACGCGGCGCTTGGTGACGTCGAACAGCCTCTTCTCCGCGCGCTCGATCGCCTCATCGATGTCGTCGAGGTGCTCGTAGCCGATCGTCGCGATGTCGGTGCCGGCGCGGATGATCTCCCGGAGCATCGACATCCGCTTGACGATCTCGGCGTAGTGGGCCGCGTTCGACACGAGCACGACGGTGCTGCCGAGCTCGGCAAGGTACGGCTTGCCACCGACGTCGTCGAGGCGGCCGGTCACGTTGAGGCGGTCGGCGACCGTGATCTGGTCGACCGCCTCGCCGCGGTTGTACAGCTCCTTGATGGCCGAGAAGATCGTGGCGTGGCGGGGCAGCGAGAAGTCCTCGGGCTCGACCGCGCTCAGCCCGACTTCGACCGCTTCGGAGCTCAGCATCATCGCGCCGAGCAGCGACTGCTCCGCCTCGATGTTGTACGGCAGAGCACGCTCGCCGCTCTCCTGCGCCCGCGATCGCTTCGCGCCTTCTCCGCTGCTTCGCGCCATCCGGCTCTCCCCGGTCGCCTACTCGGCGGACTCGTCGACCTCCGCCTCGGCCGCGTCTTCGGCGACCGCCGCCTCCGAGGCTGCTGCCGCCTCCGCGATCGCTGCGGCACCCTCGCCTGCCCGCACGACACGCACCACGATGTCCGCGGCGACGTCCGCGTACAGGTGCGCCGTCACCGGATAGTCGCCCAGGGCCTTGATGTGGGTATGCACGTCCAGCTTGCGGCGATCCAGGTCCACGCCGAGCTGCGCGTTCATCGCCTCAGCGACCATGCCGGCCGTGACCGAGCCGAACAGCTTGCCCTCGTCTCCGGCCTTGGCCTCCACGACCACCGTCTTGCCTGCGATGGCAGCCGCGACCCGCTCGGCCTCCGCCCGCCGCTCCGCTTCGCGCTTGGCGATGTTGTGCTTGCGGGCCTCAAGCTGCTTGAGGTTGCCCGGGGTTGCTTCCACCGCCATCTTGCGGGGCAGAAGGTAGTTCACCGCGAATCCGCGGGCGACCTCGATGACGTCGCCCTCGGACCCGCGCCCCTTCACGTCAGTCAACAAGATGACCTTCATAGCGTCTCCTACTCCGTCCCTCGGCCCGTCACGCGGGCCTACGGTACTTCCACTCTAGTGCGGCTGGGCCGAGCGCGCCACCTGCCGTCGACCGCGCTGCGGTCCTCAGTCTGACGGCGGTGACGCCGCTGTCCGTCCATCGCGCGACAGCTTCCGCAGATTCATCCAGACGTCAAGCAGGCCCGTCAGACTCACCAGGGGCAGGACTGCCTCCGTGATGGCGAGCGCGGCATACCCGAACGCCCGACCCGTCCTCGACATCTTCGACCGCTCGTACAGCCCTGCGAACACCGCGATGCCTTGCGCGAAGAACACCCACCGCATCACGAGCAGCAGGTTCTCGCCCACGGTACCAAGCATCCCTGAGCGCCACCCGCCGCTGAACTTGTCGGCCGCGATGAGCACGATGCCTGCGATCAGCGGCCACACGGCTCGCGGGTCGAGGTCGAATTCCGCCAACGGCGGCACCTTGCGCACCTCGACGCCCAGACGCCTCAGGACCACCACGACGGCTCCCACTGACGCCACCGCGGTCGCTCCTGCCAGGAAGGCCAGCACTGCGGGCATGACGCGCACGACGGCTGCCACGACCTCCTCAAGCTGCTGTTCCGTTGCGCCGCCGAACGCGCCTCCAGCGCCCAACGCCCCTTGGCTCGCCGCCTGTCGCATGGCCTCTCTCAGGACTGCCGCCACGTCGGTTCCCTGGGCCGCAGCCGCCGCCGCGATGGCTCCCGCCCACACCGCGCCGACTGCGACCGAGATCGCGAGCACCGCAGACTCGAAGCGCATCCTCTTCAGGATGCCGACGGTCAGCGGACCTGCCACCAACAGCCACGGCGTCACGTACAGCGGGCCGACCCTGTCGATCGCGATCGTCACAGCACCGCCTATCACCGCCGCGACGATCGCGGCGAGGGGCCCACGCTTGACGTGCACCCACGCGAGGGCCGCAGCGGCAACCGGCAAGCCGACGGGCGGGAAGACGAGCGCGACCACCGCGCCGACAGCCACCGCCAGCAGGGCTGCGGCGATCCTCGCCACGGGAGCGTCACCGCTGTCAGCGGCGCTTGCCATCGACCCTTCCGCTCACGACCGGGACCGTGTAGGGAACGAGCGCCATCTCGCGGGCCCGCTTGATCGCGGTCGAGAGCTGGTGCTGGTGCTGCGCGCAGTTCCCTGACACCCGGCGCGGCTTGATCTTGCCGCGATCCGTCATGAACTTCTTGAGCGTGTTGACGTCCTTGTAGTCGATGTACTCGACCTTGTCCTTGCAGAACTGGCAGTACTTCCGCTTGGGCTTGCGAGCGTAATCGCTCACGTGCTTCGCCTCCTTCCGCAACGGCGTGCCTCAGCGCCGCGTCCAGCCGGGTCGGGAGGGGCCCGACCCTTCGCTGACGCGCGACGCTAGAACGGGATCTCGTCCCCGCCGTCGATGTCTTCGACCGGCATCGGCGTCCGAGCCGGCGCCGGTGCCGGAGCGTCGTCCCGCGCAGAGAGGAACTCCACCTCGTCTGCGACGACCTCCAGCTTGCTTCTCTTGTCGCCCTCCGGCGTCTCCCACTGGCTCCAGCGAAGACGGCCTTCGATGGCCACCTTCGTGCCCTTCTTCAGGAACCGGGCGAGCGCGTCGGCGCGAGCGCCGAACATCGTGACGTCCACGAAGTTCGGCACGTCCTCCCACTCGCCCGTGCTCGGGTTCTTGCGGCGGTCGTTCACCGCAACGCCGAGCTTGAGCACGCTCATGCCGTTGGGCGTGGCGCGCAGCTCAGGATCCCGGGTCAGGTTGCCGGAGATGATGACTCTGTTGATGCTCATGGTTGCCCACCTCGTTCGTGCGGCCGAGGCCGCCTCTGGTCCGCTTGCTCGTCACCCCAGGTCGTCACGACGGATGATCTTGAAGCGGACGACCGGATCCGTGATCTTCAGGACGCGGTCGAGCTCGGCGACTGCCGCTGCGTCGGCGTGGAACATGAGCACATGGTAGTCGGCTTCCGTCAGGCCCGCGATCTCGTAGGCCAGCTTCCGCTTGCCCCATGCGTCCTCAGAGTCGACGACACCGCCAGACGCGGTGATGACTCCGCGGACCTTGCTCAGGAGCGCCTCGCGACCGTCCTCGTCGAGCGAGGGGTTGATGATGAGCATGACTTCGTACGCCTTCATTCGTTCACCTCCTCTGGGCTAGACGGCCCCGGGACTCGAAGGCGTCAGCCCGGGGCAGGAAATGAAGCCCTCGCAGTGTATCAGAGTCCCGCCGCGTCCTCAATCGTGTACCCCACGGCTCTGACACGCTGCGCATCCCCCCGACCTCTCATGCACGCGCGCGCAC
>JAOAFY010000039.1 GCA_026416035.1 Coriobacteriia bacterium
CCTCCGGCGGTGTAGCCAGCCCACGCTGAACCGCGGCCAGGATCGCCTGTCCGTACCTACGTGCGACGGTCTCTGACATCCCTCGCGCGGCCGCAAGCCCAGACTCGTCGCGCGGCGATCTCCGCGCGATCTCGACGAGCGTCTCGTCAGGGACGAGCCACCGCTTCGGGACGTCCCTTCGCTGCGCCTCCCGTTCCCGCCAGGCCGCCAGCTCCCGCAGAACCGCAAGCGACCGCCCGCGAAGAGCCGAGGCGCGCTTCACGCGTCGGTACTGCTCTTCGGGCACGACAGCGTACGTCGCCGGGTCCGCCATGCGTTCGAACTCGTCAGCCACCCATGCGAGCCTTCCCGTGTCTTCGAGCTTCTTCCGCAACTCGCGGTACAACGCAGGAAGGTGGCGCACGTCATCCAACGCATAGGCCACCTGCTCATCCGTCAACGGTCGCACGGACCAGTCCGTGAAGCGCTGCCCCTTGTCGAGACGCACCCCAAGCACCGAACCGACGAGGTCCTGGTAGCTCGCCTGCGCACCGAACCCAAGGAGTGTTGCGGCCACTTGCGTGTCGAACACCGGCGCCGGAACGTACCCGAGCGCGCGCAGAAGGATCTCGATGTCCTGCGCGCCCGCGTGGAAGACCTTCGTCACCGCAGGATCGCGCATCAATCGGTCGAGGACCGATAGATCGACCTCGCCGAACGGGTCGACGGCGACCGCCTCTCGGTCCGTCGCAAGCTGCAGCAAGCACAAGCGAGGGTAGTAGGTGCGCTCCCGCATGAACTCAGCGTCGATCGCGAGCACGTCCGTACCGAGCGCACGTTCGACGAACGCGAGCACAGAGCGGGACGAATCGATGAGCACAGCACCTGCCTCGTAGGTCGTGACGTAGAATCACCTGGAAGTGTATCGCATCGTTGCGACAGGGCAGCCGTGGACATCCTCGTCATAGCCAACCTCCGATCCGGTTCGGCAGACGCCGGGCTGCTCGAATTCGTGCGCCACCTGGTCGAGGGCGGCGCGGCCGTCACGATACGGCTCGCAGCCCCGCACGCCCCCGTCGACACGCTCCTGAAGGACGCTGCCGCCTTCGACCGCGTGATTGCAGCAGGCGGCGACGGTACTGCGTCGAGCGTCTTGTACGCGCTGAAAGACCGCCAGGTGCCTGTCGCGTTCTTCCCCGCCGGGACAGCCAACCTCTACGCGCGCAACCTCGACCTGCCGCGGGATCCTCGGGCTCTCGCAGATCTGGCGCTGCATGCACCGCCATCACCCTATGACCTCGGAGAGATGACCGTAGCCGGCGTCTCCAAGGGCTTCTTCGTGATTGCTGGCGCAGGCTACGACGCCCACATCATGGCGGGCGCAGAACCCCTCAAGCCCTCCATCGGCGAAGGAGCCTACATCCTGGCTGCCCTGCAATCTGCACGCTCGTGGCCCTCGACCCTCATTCTGACGCTTGACGGCAAGACCGTCGTCACGGAAGGCACCGCCGTGCTGCTCGTCAATCTGGCACGCATCCAGTTCGACCTCGCCGTCGTCCACGAGAGCGATGCGACAGACGGGGTGTTCGAAGTGGTCGTCATGAAGACCCGTTCGCTCGCGGACCTCGTTCCTGCCGTCTGGGCGGCGCTGCTGGATCGTCTGAGCTCGTATCCCGACCGCCCCGGGTTCGAAGTGCACACCGCCCGTGCAGTGGAGGTCATCGCGGAACCGCCTCTGCTCGTGCAGCACGATGGCGAGGTCGACGCGCCAACGCCGTTGTCGGCACGAGTGCTCCCGGGCGCCGCGCTCGTCGTCGCCCCGCCGCGTCACTCCCGCGTCTGAACGAGCGTGCCGAGCGGCACTTGCGGGAAGAGCTCAAGGACATCTCGGTTGTACATGCGGATGCAGCCGTGCGATGCCTTGGTCCCGATCACCCACGGCTGGTTCGTGCCGTGGATGCCGTACGCCGTGTACACGTAGCGCATGAACTCGCCGTTCCCGATCCGACGGAAGAGCCGCATCTTCCGCGGTCCGTAGACGCTCGCCGGGTCGGTGTAGTACTTGGCGCCTATCCGCCAGAAGGCTGCCGGCGTCTCCGAGTTCGGCTTGCCGATGGCAACAGGGTACGCCTTCACGAGCACGTCGTCCCGCACCCAGTACAGCCGGAACTCGGACTTGTCCACGACGATGGACGTCGACGCAGGGTACTTGAGACGCCGGTACTGCGCCGAAGTCGCCGTCGATACGCCGCGAGACGAGACGGCGACGACACGCATCTGGGTCCCGTCGGCGGGCATCTGTCGGATACCGAAGGAAACCTCCGCGAACGGAGACGCTGCCTTGGTGGCCACAAGCGAGCTCCCGCGATAGAGGAGGACCTGGCTCGTGTTCACGCCCGTGCGGACGGTGACCGGCGCCTTTGCGCCTGTGAGCGATCCTGGCCTCGGCGCTATCAGATCAGGTGCATGCGGAGCGCCCTGAAGCTCCCGCTCGACCGCGGTCGGCACCGCCGCCGGACCTCCGCCTATGAGCACGCGCTCGATCCCAGGATCCGCATCCGCCAGGAACCGAGCGGTCGGTTCAGGCACACCCCCCTGCCCCACGAGCAGCAGCGGTCCTCCCCCGTGCGCGCTCACCTGCCCGGCGGCCACGGCGTCGACCACCGCCCTGGCAACGATGGCCGACTCTGCATCGACAAGCCCCCTAGCTCGCACCTCGGCCGCAACCGCAGCAGCAGTGCCGAAGCGGTCGGCACCCGCCCATCGCTTGCTCGCCCCGACGTCGCGCGACACAGCCGCCGAGACCGCCGCCTGACCACCCACCACGACGACATCGCTGGCCGCCAAGGACGCGAGCGCCGAGAGGGTAGCCGACGGGGCTTCATCGCGCCTGGCGTACAGCACCACGCCACCGGTCGCCGCGCCGGCAGAAGAAGCAGAAAGAGCATCGAAAAGACCGAACGACGGCTCGCCGTTCGCCACGAAGACGGTCCCATCCCACCCATCAGCCGTGCCCGCAGCAAGAGAAGCCACGGCTGAAGCGACGGCGGCGGCCGTTTGGTACCTGTCCTTCCCGAAGACGCGCACCGGTTCGACGTCGCCTCCGAGGAGCGCGCGGAGCTCGTCCACGCATCCATCAGACACAGCGCTCGGACCCCCGACGACGATCACGCTGAGCGTCGCGTCCGCAGATCCGATCTGCTGCAGCGCCTCGGCGACCGGCTCTGGCACCCCCTCCCGTTCGACCAACAGCAGCGGCCCAGCAGCCACCTTCGTGAGCGTCGACGCCACGAGTGCGTCGGCAGGAGCGTCCGATGCGGCGACGATGACGCTTCGCACTCCTGCCCATCCGGGGAAAGCTTCCCGGGCCATCGCGGTCGCGGTCCAATGACGATCGGGCCCACCCAGCCGTGTCGTTGCGAAGACGAGGTCTGCCAGCGCGTCGCCGCACGACGCCGCAGACGGCCGGGCCACCGTTGCGAGGACCATAAGGGCGATGCTGGCGATGCGAAGAGCACGACGCATGTGCCGGGACCCCCTGCCGCCGTTCTGTCGGCTCCACGATAGCACGCACCTGCACGCTGAGGCTTGATGGAAACGAGAACGGCCTCCGGTTTCCCGGAGGCCGCATCAGTCGTATGGTGGGCGCTGTAGGATTTGAACCTACGACCCCTTCCGCGTCAAGGAAGTGCTCTCCCCCTGAGCTAAGCGCCCGTCTGTCAAGGACAGCGAGGGATATTGTAGCAGCACGAAGCTGCTGTGCCAGTCCGATTTTCTGATGCAATCCACTCCTTGCGCGCCTCTCTGGCCGTTGCTAGACTACGCGTTGCGCGCGGACGTGGCTCAGTTGGTAGAGCACAACCTTGCCAAGGTTGGGGTCGCGGGTTCGAGTCCCGTCGTCCGCTCCAGACGACCGTTCGGAAGGTTGGTCCGAGGCCGCGACTGGCCCATGCGGGCCAACCTTCTCGATTGATAGCGCACATACCCGGCGACGTGGCCAAGTGGCAAGGCAGGGGCCTGCAAAGCCCTTATCCCCGGTTCGAATCCGGGCGTCGCCTCCAGACATGCAAGCCCCGGCGCGTACGCGCCGGGGCTTCTTCGTCACACTCCGTACTTGATCTGGATGCGGCGAGCCTGCTCCAGGCGATAGAGCCCACGAGCCAACGCCTCAGGATCCTGGATGTTCTCGACGGCCCACTTCACGATCTCGCGAGGGACCAGAGGGTAGCGCTTCCGCGCCTGTGCGAGGGTCATGGCGTGCTCCTTCTCTGCTACGACTGCTGCTGCGTCACCTTCTGCTACGACCCGCTTCGCACTCGATTCTGCTCCGCCTAGCCGCCCGCGTCAAGCATCTGTGCCGCCCGCCCATCGCTCGAACAGGGTGTGCGGCAAGCCGAGCACGTCCAACACCTTGCCGACGACGAAGTCGACCATGTCGTCCACACTCTTCGGCATGGTGTAATACGCGGGCATCGCAGGGACGATGGCAGCGCCTGCCTCGGCGAGGGTGGTCATGTTCCTAAGGTGGATCAGACTGAGCGGGGTCTCCCGCGGTACGAACACCACTTGGCGGCGCTCCTTGAGCGCGACGTCCACGACCCGTTCCGCCAGATCGGCTGCAAGACCGGCGGCTGCCGACGCCAAGAAGCCCATCGATGCCGGAGCGACGAGCACGGCGTCAAGCGCGTTCGATCCGCTGGCGACCGGATCGAACAGGTCCGCGTCGTCAGCCACCCGGAGCCGGGCAGACGGCACGAGATCGAGGAACTTCGCCAACGCCGCTGTCCGATCGTCCGCTCCGAGCACGAGGCCCACCTCGTGCCGAGCGACCGCTTCGCCGGTCGGCGTGAAGATCGCTACCACCTCCACGCCAGCGTCGGCAAGCTGCTGGATGGCGCGCAGACCATACGCCGAACCGGAGGCCCCCGTCACGATCACTGCCGCGCGTCTGATAGCACCCATGGCTACACCCCCGTCACTCGGTCGACGAGCGCACCCATCAGCACGACGATGGCGATGACGCCGTTCGTGGTGAAGAACGCCGCGTCGACGCGGCTCAGATCGTCGGCGCTCACGATGGAATTCTCGTACCACAACAACGCGGCTGCGGCCCCGATCCCGACGAACCACCCTGCCCCTGCTCCGGCAGACGCTCCGGCCGCAACGAGAAGAAGGACCGTCAGCGCGTGCAAGAAGCGCGTCTGCACCAGCGCCGGACCTACGCCGATATCAGCTGGCATCGAGTGCACGCCGTCCCGCCGGTCGCACTCGACATCCTGTGTCGCGTAGATGATGTCGAAGCCTGCGGTCCACAACGCCACAGCAAGCCCCATCAGCCAGGGTGCCGGATCGCCTGCCGAAGCGCCCACCGCGAGCCACGCACCTACCGGGGCCAGCCCCAGGCACATCCCGAGCCAGTAGTGGCACAGCTTCGTGAACCGCTTGGTGTACGGATACACGACGAAGGCGGCGAGCGGGACAGGCGCCAACCATCGCACGACCGGCGCGAGCTGCCACACGCCAACCAGATACAACACGAGCACCGCTGCTGCGAAGCCCCAAAGCTCCCATGCCGTGATGCGGCCGGCGGGCACCGCGCGACCGGCCGTGCGCGGGTTCCTGGCGTCGATCTCTTTGTCGACCGCGCGGTTGAGGACGAACGCGAAGGCACGCGCCGCGACCATCACGACCGTGATCCAGAACAACGACACTAGCGAGGGGAGGTTCCCTCTTTCGGCTGCACCGTACAGCGCGCCGACGTATGCGTAGGGAAGCGCGAACACGGAGTGCTCGAACTTCACGAGCTCTGCGAACAGTTTGACCTTGTCGAGGATCCTACGCATCAAGGCCGAGGTCCCCCCACAGCTCGTCGATGCGCTTCTTCACCTGTGGATCCATCTCCAGCGCGTCTGGCCACCCGCGCAGATGGCCCTCTCCCGGCAGCGGCTTCGTGGCATCGATGCCCATCTTGTAGCCGAAGCTCTCGAAACTGCTGGAGTGATCGAGCCGATCGAGCGGTCCTTTGACGATCAGGATGTCGCGGCTCGGGTCGACGTTGTTGAAGCACCGCCACGCAACCTCTGAGTAGTCGTGGCAGTCGACGTCCTCGTCTACGACGATGACGTACTTCGTGAACATCATCTGCCCCATCGACCACGCGAAGTTCATCACGCGGAACGCCTGCCCGGGGAACTCCTTCTTGATCTGGAAGATCGCGCAGTTGTGGAACACGCCTTCGAGCGGAAGGTCGTAGTCCACGACCTCCGGCATCATCGCCTTGATCGCCGGCAGGAAGAGCCGTTCTGTGGCCTTTGCCATGTAGCAGTCCTCCATCGGAGGTCTGCCGACGATGGTCGCTGGATAGATGGCATCGGACCTCATCGTGACAGCATCCACGTGCAGCACCGGGAAGTCTCCTGCGAGCGAGTAGTAGCCGGTATGGTCCCCGAACGGTCCTTCGCACCGCGTCTCGCCGATCTGCACGTGTCCTTCGAGGACAATCTCGGCGTGTGCCGGAACGAGCAGGTCGTTCGTGATGCAGCGCACCACCTCCACCGGCTCCCCGCGCAGCACGCCGCTGAACAGGTACTCGTCGATCACGGGCGGCACCGGAGCGGTCGCAGCGTAGATCGTCGCTGGGTCGCCTCCGAGCGCTACGGCGACCGGCATGGTCTGGTGACCGGCGGCCGCCCACTCCCGCAGGTTCTTCGCGCCGTCGTGGTGCTCATGGATATGCAGACCGGTCGTCCCCTCGTCGAACACCTGAAGCCGGTACATGCCGACGTTCAGCCGACCCGACAAGGAACGGGTGACCACGAGCGGAAGGGTGATGAACGGCCCCCCGTCCCCCGGCCAGGTCGTCAGCACGGGCAACGACCGCAGGTCCACTTCCTCCTCCCGAAGCACGACCTCCTGGACGGGCGCCTTGCCACGCTTGACTTCTCGCGGTCCGGACGAGGCCAGGTCCTTCAGCCCGATCAGGGCATCCATCTTTCCCTTGAGCGAGGAGGGTGCGTCGAGCGGGATCTTCTCCATCAGCTCGCGCGCCTTCGCGTCGAGATCGCGATGATCGCCCGTTGCAGCATCGACGCCGAGCGCCCATGCCATCCGTCGATACGACCCGAACAGGTTCATCGCAACCGGCATCCCGTACGACCGGCCGCTTGACCGATCGACGGGTCGCTCGAATATGAGCGCAGGTCCACGCCGCTTGCTTACCCGGTCGGCGACCTCTGGGATCTCAAGCCTCACGTCGAGCTCAGCGCCGACGCGTTTGATCTCTCCTTTGGCCTCCAGGAGCCGAATGAACTCACGCAGGTCACGGAATGCCATCGTGCCTCCTAGCCGTCCAGCCCGATCAGCGGCAGAAGCTCCCGGAAGCTGCGGATCACCGCGCACGCCCCGGACAGCGGCGGCGTTTCGCCCGTGCGTGACACGAGCACGGGAGCGATTCCCACTGCACGGGCGCCGAGCACATCCGCGTAGTAGTGGTCTCCCACGTGCACCGCGCTTTCGGGATCGATCCCGAGCCGCGAACACGCGAGGGTGAAGATGCGAGGATCCGGCTTACGCAGGCCCACGTCGGCCGACGAGATCACCACGTCGAACAAGCCGCCAAGACCAAGGCCGCCTATCAGCGACGCGAGCCTGGTGTCCCAGTTGGACACGATCCCTGTGGCTATCCCGGCTTCGCGAAGCACGCTGAGCACAGGGACGACGTCTGGATACGGACGCCACCGCTCAGGACGTCCGAACTCGTCGTAGACCCTCCGAGCAATGTCGGCGGCTCGGTCGCTGATGCCCAGCCGCTCACACAGAAGCGAGTACATCCCCACCCACACCGACGAAGTCTCCTCCTCGTCGGTCCAGAATGTGTCGTCCGCACGATAGCGGTCCTCGTAGTACGCGTCGACAAGCGGCATGAGCGACTCGATGACCTCGAGGTCGGCGACGTGGCCGTACCCCGCGAGAACCTCTTGGCAGACCACAGAGACGCTCGGATGGGGCTCCAGGAGGGTATTGCCGACGTCGAAGAGGACGGCCGAGGGTCGCATCACTCGATGTATGTGACCACGTCACGCCGTCGCGGCGCGGCTACGGGTTCCTCGGCGGGTTTCCCCACCAGGACGAGGCCAGCGATCATGCGGTCTTCAGGAACGCGCATGGCCGATTTGACCTGGTCCACGACCCATCGTGGGACCGTGATGCAGCACGCTCCAAGACCGAGATCGGTCGCTCTCAGCATCAGGTTTTGGATCGCAGCTCCGGCGGCGACGAGGACGTTGATACGGTCAACCTCATCGTCGGCCTCTGGGACAGAGACGGCGATCAGCACCGGAGCACGCCCGAGATCGGCGTAGAATCGGGCGGCTTTGTCCAGCATCTCCGGCGGCAGCATGTCCGCGTACTCCTGAAGGAACCGCGTCGACTGCGCGATGGCTGCACCCGCTGCCTCCCGTGCCGCGCCAAGCGCCACGTGGAAGTGCCACGGTTGCGCGTTGAGAGATGACGGGGCGCTGATTGCGGCATCAACGAGTTCGTCGATCAGACCGGTGTCGATGGCTTCCCCGGTGAACAGGCGTATGGAGCGCCTGCGGGCGATAGCCTCCGCGAGTTCCACGGGCACCTCCGAAGGTCGACAGCGTACTCAGCTAGGATACCCGTTTCACCGGGAGTGCGCGATACGGCCGGCGCTGGGGACGTGCTTCTCGAGCCGCACGCTGGTCCCACCCCCGTCGCATGGCGTGAACTCCACGCGATCCATGAGCGCCCGCATGAACATCACGCCGCGACCGGATGACGCGTAGAGGTCGGCGTCTTCGGGCAGCGTCCCNTCGAATCCGCAGCCCTGGTCAGACACGACGATCGCGACCCGATCGTCATATACGACGACGTCGACGATCACGACGTCTGAACTGCCCTGCGGCGAACCATGCCGCATGGCGTTGGCGAGCGCTTCGCCCACTGCCACCCGGATGTCGAACAGCGTCGACTCTGGTATTTCGAGGCCTTCGAGCATCTCCACGACCTTGGACCGGGCCGAGGCCAGCTCCGCAGTATCTGCCGGAAAGACGATCTGGCTCGAGAAGCGCGGAGCGCTTTCCGGAGCAGGAAGCGTCACGGCGGACAGCGCTTCGGCCTCGTCGGCTGCAGTCGAGATGACCGGGATCACGTTCAGCAGTCCGGACAGTTCGAGCACGCGGCTCACGTCTCGGCTCGCACCCGCCAGGACGACGCGTCCGCGCCTAGGTTCGAGAACACGGTCAAGCCACACGAGCAGCGCGATGCACGAACTGTCCACGTACCCGACGGCAGAAAGGTCGAGGACCACGTTCCGGCACCCGCTCCCTAGGGCCCTGTCGAGCGCCTCCTTGACGGCTGCCGTCTGGGTCATGTCCAGCTCCCCCGCAAGCCGGGCGACACAGGTCATGCTATCTGCGAACCGGATGTCGATCATCGCCTGCAATCAGTCCGTTCCACCGTGCGATTCAGTGTTCCCAGGCACGGGCCCCGCCAAACTCGGCTGGCCCACGAACTCGGCCACGAGCACGGCGACGTCGTCCTTGCGCTCGCCGCCGGTGAACCTCTCGAGCGCGTCCATGAGTTCCTCGGCCACCCTGTTCACATCGCTGGCTCGCCGCAACACCCGCCTGATGCGACCCTCGCCGAACATGCGGCCCTCATGACGCGCTTCGCTCACGCCGTCGGTGTACAGAACGAGCCTGTCGCCGGGCTCGAGCGTGACGCACTGCTCTTCGTACATGACCTCGCTCGCCGCACCGACGAGCGGCCCAGTCGGGCCGAGCCTGACGATGGTCCCTGACGAACCCCGACGCAGAAGCCCCGGCGGATGTCCGCCGTCCGACCACCTCAGAACGCCTGTCGTAGTATCCAGCATGCCCAACCATACCGTGAAGATGTCAGCAGGATCCTCGCTTTCTGCAACCATGCCGTTGAGCGCTTCGAGAATCTGCCGCGCGCCGGCGCCGGCGGTCACCATACCGCGTACGGTGAACCGTATCATCGAGGTCTTTGTAGCCGCCTCGACACCCTTGCCGCAGACGTCTGCGATGACCAGCACGACGCGCCCGTCGGGTGCCAAGAATGCGTCGTAGTAGTCTCCGCCGATCTGGGCCGCCGAGCCTGCCGGGGCGTAGGCCGAGGCGAGCAGGACTCCGGGCAACATCGGAAGGCTTGCCGGCAGGATGCTCGACTGCAAGACGCGCGAGACCTCGTGTTCTCTGCTGAACAGATTGGCGGTGTCGATGGCCAGCGCTGCGTGGGCGGCGAACGTGCTCAGCAGGTCTGCATCCGACTTGTCGAAGCGGCCTGCCTCAAGACCCAGCGTCGCCAAGACGCCTATCGCTCGCCCCCGGGCCACCAGAGGCACCAACACCGCCGAGTGCAGCCCGCGCTTCAAGGCGGAGCGCGAGAATGCGCCGCCAGTGCGCTCAAGATCCGACACGAGCATGACTTGCTGCGTCTGAAGCACGGCTCCCGGAAGGTCCTCCCCAGGCGAGAAGCGCATCTCCAGCATGGACCGGTCCAGCGCTCCTCTGCCCATCGGAACCGCAAGGCGCTTGGTCTCGGGCTCCCACCGCATGAGCATGACCGCGTCTGCGTTCAGGATCTTCTGCACCACGTCAAGCACTCGCCCGAGCACGACGTTGACTTGGAGCGATGACGAGACGGCCTGAGACACGCGGAACATCGTCTCCAGGCTCGCTGCACGTTCCTCAGCTTCCCTGAACAGCCTCGAGCGCTCGAGCGCGAGCGCCACTTGCCGACCAGCGGCCTCCACCACGCGGCGTTGGCGCTCCGTCACTCCGCGCGTATCGGTCTGCGAGCCGACCGCGAGCAGGCCCGTCACACGACCTGTCTGCCGTGCATACGCCACCACAATCGAGCCGAGCCCTCGCGCTCGAAGCCAATCTCGGACGTGCTCATCGGCGTCGTCAGCGGCCAGCGTGACCGTCCCCGCCGCTGCAGAGCCCCCCTCGAGGGCGCTGCGATCGTCCACGATCGCGATGAGATCCCTGACTTCCTCAGGCGCCGCCGAGGCGCGCCGTCCGAGCACCACGGCCTGGTCCACCCACGTGAGCGACCACGTCAACCCGAGCGAATCCGAAAGAATCTTCGCGACGCCAGCAAGCGCCCGGACCGTGTCTTGCTCCTCTACAAGGAGCTCGGCTGCCCGCTGCAGGGCCTCGGCTTCCACGCGCGCCTCTGTCTGGCGCTCGAACAGGCCGGCCTTCTCCAAGGCCACGGCTGCCTGAGCCGCGAAGGTGCTCAACAGCTCGGCCTCTGCAGGCGAGAACGGGCGTTCTTCGGTTCTCGATACGGCCAGCACCCCGACAAGCCCTCCTGACGTCTTGAGCGGGACGACCAGGGTGACGCTGCTGTCGTCGTCGGCCCGCGCCTCAGAGCCGAGGAATCGGTGAAGCCCGCCTCGCACCGTCCGCGTCTCCGGGAATCCCTCAGCGTTTGCGGATCCGAACGCGTCGAACGAGACAACCGCCCCCACGGCGTCGTCGCTCGCACCGGAAGCTGCCGCAAGCCGCAGGCGTTTCGGGTTCCCACCCTCTGCGAGGAATACTCCTGCGTCGCAAAGGCCTATCAGGTGGATGACCGACCGCACCACGTTGTCGGACACCGCTTGGACCGAGTCGGTCCGAGCCAGCAAGCGGACGGCCTCTTGCAAACGGTTCAGCCGGAGCGCAACGAGGTTGAACGACTCCAAGAGCCGCCCGACCTCATCACCGCGGTCCACGGCGAGGGGCTCGAGGCCGACCCCTTGTGCGGCGGCACGCGCTCGTGCCTCCAAGGCCTGCAACGGACGGACCAACCACGAGAACGCGATTGCGGCCACGACCACGGCAAGAAGGAGCACGGCAAGGTACGCGATCACGGCGGGCTGCAAGGCGCTCGACGTCTCCCGCAACGCGGTGGTAGACGGCTCCATGACTACGACTTCCCAGCGCAGCCCTGGAACTCCATCCACGGATGCCGCGAAACCCTCGTACGCAACTGTTCCCACGGCACCCCGTGCTCGCGCGACGCCTCCGTGGGGCTCCGCCACCTCAAGCGTGGCGGTCTCGACGACCGCCGGCGCACCTGCGGCGAGCACTGCTCGACCGCGCTCGTCGCGGATGAACGCCACCGGAGCACGAGGCGTGGAGGCGATCTGCCCAAGGGTCGCCGCGATGCGCTCGGTCCTGACACGGGCTGCGAGCAATCGTCCTACGCCCGCCTGGTCCGAGACGCGCGTCACCAACCAGAGAGCCGACCGTTCGCTCACCCACGCAAACCGGCGCCCCTCGTCCTGCAGGCGGTCCCACCATGCCGCTACCTCGCTCGGCGACGGCGTCCCTGACGCTGGATAGGACGCGATAAGCTCGCCGTTGCGCTCGGCGAGCGTCAGATGATCGATGTACGCACCGTTGTCGAGCAACGTCACGCCAAGGAGGAACCTCGACTGCTGAGCCGAAGCGCTCGCCAGATCCTTGCGATCTGCCAACGACCGGACGGTGCGGTAGGCCGCCTGGAGGTGGGACGAGACCTCGAGCCGCAGAATGTCGCGATACGCGCCCACCCGCGCCTGCTGCTCAGTCTTGACGACCCTGTAGACGCCAAGCGCGGAAGCGGCACCCAGGAGCAGGGTCGTCGCGATCGCGAGCGTCGCGGCGATCCGCGTGTACCTCGCAGCGAGGCTGTCATGACTGAAGACAGCGGGTCTCACAGGTCCCCGGGGCTAGCGACGGCTACGCCTGAACGGCATCCCCATCGTAGAGCATCGGGGACACCGCGTCACGCTGCGACCGAACGCTACCCGATCGAGCCGAAGAACGGGAAGAGACGCACGAGCAACGCGGACAGGCGACCAAGACTGCCCGTCGCGATGAGCAGACCCATCACGACGAGCACACCGCCAGAAACCCGGGAGATCATCAACGAGTGCCTGCTGAAGGACTTGAGAAGCCCCTCGACGCGGCCGAATAGCGCTGCGGTCACCAAGAACGGCACCCCAAGCCCGAGCGAGTATGCGAGCAGCAGCACCGCAGCGCGCAAAGAGTCGCCCGTCTGCGCCGCCATACCAAGGATCACGGCAAGTATCGGACCCACGCACGGCGTCCACCCGAAACCGAACGCGACCCCCATGGCTAGAGCTGCGGCGCGTCCGAAACGCCTGCTTCTGGACAGGTCTGCTCGGACTTCGCGGTACAGCCACGGCACTTTGATCACGTCCATGAGCAGCACTCCGAAGCCGATCACGGCCAGTCCCGAGATGACCGCAAGAGTCCGTTTGTGCTCAGCGACGAACGACCCCAGCGTTTCTGAAGCGAACCCTGCCGCGGCTCCAAGCAGGACGAACACCGTCGTGAAGCCTGCGACGAACAGAGCGCTCGGGACCAGCGTGGCACCTGTGCTTGCGCGGCCGGAGCGCATCTCGGAGACTGACACGCCCGTCACGAACGACAGGTACCCAGGGACGAGCGGCAGCACGCACGGAGCAAGGAACGACAACGCTCCGCCTGCAAACGCTGCGATGACGCTGATGCTTCCGTTCACGATGGCCTTTCGTCCGGCGCCATGCGACGGGATTATACCCATCCGGGTATACGGCGCACAACCGGGACGGTATCGGCCCGCTCTCTACACGCGTGCTGTGTAGCCTGCCCCCCGGATGGCATCGACAATCGCGTCGAGCGATATGACTTCCGGATCGAAGTCGACTCGTGTGACGGCGGACGCCCGATCGGCCGTGACCGCCAGCACGCCTTCCAAATCGCCCACAGTCAACTCGATGAGCGCTTCGCAGGAACGGCAGTGCATCCCTTCCGTCGGGATCTCGACGTGCTCTGCCCTGCTCATGGCAACACTCAACT
>JAOAFY010000003.1 GCA_026416035.1 Coriobacteriia bacterium
ATAAGAGACAGGTCGTGCCTTGAGGGAGAAGGCGAGACGGACCGGATGTCGAAGACGGCGAGCAGGTCTGCCGGCCCTCGCACAACGAGGTCTTCTGGCCCTTGCCATCCCAGAGACGCAAGGTACTCGACTGCCGCTGATGGAAGGAACCCCTCGGCGCGCAGGTCGGCCACCGCCCAACCGCCCTTGGACTTGGAAAGCGGCTCCCCCTCGGGTCCTATGACGAGCGGCAGATGTGCGAAGCGCGGCACACGCTCTCCGAGCGCCTGTGCGAGCAGGATCTGGCGTGGCGTGTTGGCGAGGTGGTCGTCTCCGCGCACGACGAACGAGATGTCCATGGCCGCATCGTCCACCACGCACGCAAGGTCGTACGTCGCACGCCCGTCCGAGCGCAGCACCACGAAGTCGCCGATATCCTCTGTCGAGAAGCGCATCGCTCCGTGCACCGCATCGTCGAACGAGACGATGGCCGACTGCGGCACGGCGAATCGCCACGCCGCCTTGCGTCCCTCGGCGTGCAGCCGAGCGCGCTGCGAGTCCGTAAGCGTGCGGCACCTGCCGGCGTACCGTGGCGCACGCCCCGCTGCCCGGTCCACCTCACGGTCGGCCGCCAGCTCCTCAGGCGTGCAGTAGCACGGGTACAGCGCACCGGCTTCTCGCAGTCGCTCCGCCGCCGCACGATACAGGGCGCTTCGCTCCGATTGGCGATAGGGCGCGTACGGGCCGCCGACGTCCGGACCCTCGTCCCAGTCGAGGCCGAGCCAACGCAAGTCCTCGAGCAGCGAATCCTCGGAGCCCGGCACCGTGCGCCGGACGTCGGTGTCCTCTATGCGGATGACGAACTCGCCGCCGGCGCTACGTGCGACCAGCCAGCTGAAAAGCGCCGTACGGGCACCGCCCAGGTGAAGCGCGCCGGTCGGTGCCGGTGCGAACCGTGTCCGCACGCTCACCGCGAGGATCCTTCCAGGAGGACGACGGCGTACGCCGCGGCGCCCTCGCCGCGGCCGACGAAGCCGAGACCCTCTGTGGTCGTCGCCTTCACGCCGATCCGCTCCACGGCCACGCCCAGAGCGCCTGCGATGCGCTCGCGCATCTGGTCGCGATACGGCGCGATCTTGGGCGCTTCGAGAGCCAGCACGCAGTCCGCGTCGATGAGCTCGAATCCCCGCGCCCGCATCAGGTCGCCGACCCTGCTGAGCAGTCCGATGCTCGATGCCCCGGCGTACGCCGGATCGTCGTCCGGGAACAACCGGCCGATGTCTCCCTCACGAAGCGCGCCTACGATCGCGTCCATGAGCGCGTGCACGAGCACGTCCGCATCCGAGTGACCGGCAAGACCGCGGGTGCCAGGAAGGGTGACGCCGCCGATGACAAGAGGCCGGCCGTCTTCGAATGCGTGCGCATCGAATCCGATGCCGACGCGAAGGAAGCCCCCAGTCACGACGGCGCTCCTTTCAGATCGGACGTCCGAGCGCTCAAGAGCGCTTCTGCGATCGCGAGGTCTTCGGCCACGGTCACCTTCAGGTTGTCCCGCGGTCCCAGGACGACACGCACCCGCCCCCCATACCGCTCGACGAGGGAAGCGTCGTCGGTCGCCTCGATGCCTTCGCTCGATGCCTGCTCCAACGCGTGGCGAAGGATTCCCGTCCGGAACGCCTGCGGCGTCTGCACGAGCCACAGACCGGAACGGTCTTCGGTCCGCTCAACGAAGCCGTCATCTCTCACGCGCTTGACGGTGTCGTAGCACGGATGCCCCACGATGGCAGCATCCGCACCCTCGCCGAGGGCCTCGAGCACGCGCTCCAAAGTCTCCGTCGTCAGCAGCGGGCGCGCGCCGTCGTGCACGACGACGATCTCGGCCCCGTGCGGGACCGCCTCAAGCCCCCGCCGGATCGATTCCTGCCGCGTAGCCCCTCCAGGGACGACGCACAGGATGCGCGGCACGCTCCCCGTCAAGCGTCGGACGGCGGCGACGTCACGAGGATGGGCCACGACGACGATTGCGTCGACCAGCGGACTCGACACGAAGGGACGCAATGCGTGCTCGAGCACCGTTGCGCCCGCCAGTGACACGAGCTGCTTCCCGCCCGGCCGGCCGAAGCGCTCGCCGACGCCGGCAGCCGCGATGATCGCGACGACGCGCACGGTTCACACCGCCTTCGCGAAGATCATGCGTCCAGCGGAAGTCTGCAGGACCGACGTCGCCTCGACTTCGACCTCTCTTCCGATCGCATCTCGGCCGTCGGCGACGACCACCATCGTGCCGTCGTCCAGATACCCGACTCCCTGGTCAGGCTCCTTCCCCGGCTTGGCGACCCGCAGCACGAACTTGTCGCCGGGAAGATACACGGGGCGCAACGCTTGAGCGAGCTCATTGATGTTCAAGACGTCTATCCCCTCCACGCGCGCCACCTGCGTGAGGTTGTGGTCCGCCGTGACGATCGCCCCGCCGGACCCGGCAGCCAGCCGGATCATCTTCGCATCGACCGTCGGAACGTCAGCAAAGTCGGTCTCGACCACCGTGACGACGTCTCCCCGCGCGGCGAGCGCAGTCAGCGCATCGAGCCCGCGTCGGCCGCGAGCGCGCTTGAGGTCGTCTGCGGAGTCAGCGAGCGTCTGCAGCTCGGCCAGCACGAACCGGGGCACTCTTAGCGGACCCTCGAGGAACCCCGACTCGACGATCGCCTCGAAGCGGCCGTCGATGACGGCGCTCGAATCGAGGAACTTGGGACGCTCCGGGGTGCGAGAGGCGCCTTGCAAGGACACCTGCCGAGCGACCTCGTGCCGGCGAAGCAGGAACAACCGCATGGCCCCGTAGCCGAAGAACGCATAAATCCCGGATACCGCAAGGAATGCGAGCCACGCGGGCTTGAGCAACCGAAGCGGATCCGACACGAAGTACGCGATCATGAGGCCGACAATCAGACCCAGCGCGCCGAAGACCAGCTCGGCCGGCTGGAACTCTGAGACCTGCTGCTCGATCCGGCGGAACTGGATGGCGATCTCCCGGCCGAGGATGCCGCCGAGCAGGTATCCCAAGCTGCTCCCGAGGATGATGAATAGGATGATGACGGATTCTTGGGAGAAGCCCGTTTGGGACGGCCAGTCAGCCAGCCGTGCGACCGAGTACCCGCCGAACGCGCCCGCCGTCAGCAGCATGAACCGCATCAGCTGGACGATCATGCATCCGACGACCGGAGACGGTGCATCTGCCGGTGCGCCCTCACCTCCCTCTCGCGCACGACGACACGAACGCTTCGTTTCAGTCTACCACAGCCCGATGGACGGGCGCTCCGGGAAGACGAGCGGGACCTAGGCGTCGGGTCGTCCGCCGTCAGGCGCCCGCGTGCTCGCGCATCCGTCGCAACCCGTCGATGATCGCAGCCGCCCGGCGCGTCCCCACGCCTTCCACGTCGTCAAGCTGCTGCTCCGAGGCGCCGAGCAGCGCAGAGAGCGTCTGGAAGCGATCGACGACCCGATTGGCGACCGATCCCGGGAGCGCAGGGATGTGCCGGAGCACGCGATATCCCCGCGGACGGACGCGCTGCTCGACCACGTCGGCACCCCCAGCGTGGCCGAGCGCGTGCACGATCGCGAGCGGATCGAGGAGCTGGTCGGGCTTCATCGCCGCGATACGCTGACGCGCACGCGCGGCAGTCCTCGGCGAGGGATCTGCGGCGTAGTCTCTCACGAGCATCGTGTAGTCCTCGTCGACGCCGGCGGTCAGCTCCTCGGACTGCATCCTGACGAGCCTGCCGTCCTCGCCGAGCTCCACCACATACCTGGTGACCTCGCGGGCCACCCTGAGCACCATCTCGGAGCGCTGGACCACCGTCGCCACGTCCCGGAAGGTCGCGACGTTCTCGAACTCGAGCATCGTGAGGTGGGCAGCCACCTCGTCGAACCGCGCTCGATAGCGCTCGAGCGTCTGCAGCGCCTGATTCGCCTTCGCCAACACGACCTCGACGTCGTCCAGCACGATCTTCTGCCCGCGGCGGTACAGGCTTACGACGTCCCGGCGCTGCGAGATCGAGATCACGAGGGCGTCGGTCTGGAGGCTGACTCGCTCGGCAGTACGATGCCGCATGCCGGTCTCAGACGTGGGGATCGAAGGGTCAGGGACCAGGTGGACGTTCGCCTTGAGGATGTGGCGCATGTCCGCGTCGAGTGTGATGGCCCCATCCATCTTCGCAAGCTCGAAGAGGCGCTGGGGCGTGTACGGGACGCCTACGACGAACCCGCCGTTGCTGATGCTCTCCACGCCGCGCTCGTCGCCGATGACGATGAGCGCACCCGTCCGCGCAGAGATGACGTGGTCGAGGCCTTCGCGCAGCGGCGTGCCAGGCGCCACCGCCGCGAGCGCCTGCAACATGAGGTCGTCGTGTGAGGGGTCCATGGTGACCTCCGACCGTCGCGTACCCAGATTGTGCCACGCGAGACCCTGCGGTGCCAGCGCGCGACGTCACGGCGCGGAGCGAAGAGCGGCCGCGTCGAGCGCTTCTGCGACCGTCTTGGATCGGACGATGCGGATGCCGTCCGCGCTCAGAGCCGCGCGGCTGGCCGGCGCCACCAGCGTCTGGACGCCCACCCGCGCGCACTCGCCCGCGCGCACCCCTGCGTGCGGGACGGCCCGGATCTCGCCCGTCAGCCCGACCTCTCCGAAAGCCGCGACCGAACCGGCCAGCGGCTTGTCCTCGCGAGCGGACACGAGCGCAAGGGCCAGCGGCAGGTCGACCGCAGGATCGGAGACGCGCACGCCGCCGACGACGGACACGTACACGTCGTGCTCGCCGAACCTCACACCGGCGCGGCCTTCGAGCACGGCCAGCATCTGATGCACGCGCCCCGCGTCGACGCCCACCGCGTGCCGGCGCGGTGCGGGAAGCCACGTGCGGGTGACGAGCGCCTGCACCTCCACGAGCACAGGCCTCGTGCCCTCGACCGTCGGGAACACGCACGTGCCTGCTGCGTCGTGGCGCCGTTGGGACAGCATCAGCCCCGAGGGATCCTGTATCCCTTCGAGGCCGCGGCCCGTCATCTCGAACACCCCGACCTCGCTCACGGAGCCGAACCTGTTCTTGACGGCTCGCACCACACGGAATGCATGGTCTCGATCGCCCTCGAACGACAGCACTGCATCCACGACGTGCTCCAGCACGCGAGGACCTGCAACTGTGCCCTCCTTGGTCACATGACCGACGAGGACGACGGCGATGCCAGTCGCCTTCGCGAGCGTCACGAGCGCTTGCGCGCAGGCCCGCACCTGCCCCACGCTGCCGGGTATGCCCGGCGCCTGCGAGTCGGACAGCGTCTGGATCGAGTCGACGATGAGCACCTCGACGCGCTCTGCGGCCGCTGTCGCAACGACCCCGGCCACATCGCTGTCGGGCAGCAGCAGCACCTGGCCGTCCGCCCCGAGCCGGTCCGCCCTCAGCCGCACCTGCTCTGCCGACTCCTCGCCGCAGACATACAGGACACGGCGGCCCGCAGCCGCCAGTCGGCTCGCCGCCTGCAGAAGCAGGGTGGACTTGCCGATCCCTGGTTCCCCGGCGAGCAGCACCACCGAGCCGCGGACGATGCCTCCACCGAGCACACGGTCGAGCTCGTTGATGCCTGTGCGGATCCTTGCGGCGGCATCCGCGCGCACGTCCTCCAGCCGCACCGGCGTCCGGGGAACCGCGGCGGCCACGTCTTCGCGCGGGCGCTCCTCGACGAACGTCCCGTACTCACCGCACGAAGGGCACCTGCCGAGCCACTTGGGCGCCACCTGGCCGCACTGAGAGCACCGCCACTCCGTGCGTGCGCGCGGCATCCGTCACTCGCCCGCCAAGCCGTCCGCCTGCGGAGCCCTCGCCCCGCTCGACCCGCCGCGCGGCGGCATGGTCGCCTTGCTGCGCTTCGGCCGAGCCGGCTGGACGACCGTCTCTGCGGTCAGCTCGCCGTGCGCGAACGCGATCGCGCCGTCTTCGACGCGCAGCTCGACCACGTCGCCCGGATGCCATTCGCCCGCAAGGATGCGCTCAGAAAGCGGATCCTCGACCAGGCGCTGGATGGCCCGCCTCAGCGGACGCGCCCCGAGCGCAGGATCGAAACCTTCCTTCGCAAGCAGAGTGCGGGCCTCCGGCGTGAGCACAAGCCCGATCCCCTGCTCGGCGAGGCGCTCGCGCAGCCTCGACACCATCAGGTCCACGATCGCCTCGATCTCCTCAGGCGTGAGGTCGTGGAACACGATGACTTCGTCCACGCGGTTCAAGAACTCCGGCCGGAAGATCTTCTTCAGCTCGCCGGTGACGCGCTCCTTGAGCGTCTCGTACGGCATCGCATCGGTGGTCTGCATCGTGAACCCGATGGTCTTGCCCTTGGCGATGTCACGCGCGCCGACGTTGCTCGTCATGATGATGATGGTGTTCTTGAAGTCGACACGGCGTCCTTGCGCGTCAGTCAGCCGACCTTCCTCGAGTATCTGCAGCAAGACGTTGAAGACGTCCGGGTGGGCCTTCTCGATCTCGTCGAACAGGACCACCGAGTACGGCTTGCGCCGCACGGCCTCGGTGAGCTGCCCCCCTTCGTCGAAACCGACGTACCCGGGAGGAGAGCCGATGAGCCGCGAGACGGTGTGCTTCTCCATGTACTCCGACATGTCGAGCTGGATGAGCGCGTCTTCGCTGCCGAACAGGAACTCAGCGAGTGCCTTGGCAAGCTCCGTCTTCCCGACACCTGAAGGTCCCAGGAAGATGAACGAGCCTGCGGGGCGCGACGGATCCTTCAGCCCGGCACGGGTGCGGCGGATGGCCTTGCTCACAGCCGTGACCGCTTCGTCCTGCCCCACGATGCGCTCGTGCAGCGACGCCTCCATCCTGAGGAGCTTCTGCGTCTCCTCTTCGGTGAGCGAAGCCACCGGGATCCCCGTCCACATCGAGACGACCTCGGCGATCTCTTTCTCCGTCACCTCGACGACTCGGTTGTTGTCGGGACGTCGCCACTCCTCTTCCATGCGGCGCTTCTCCGCGAGGATCTGCTTCTCCTTGTCACGCAGCGCCGCGGCCTTCTCGAACTCCTGGGCCTCGATCGCGGCTTCCTTCTCCTGGCGGACCTGCTTGAGCCGCTCCTCGACCTCGCGGATGCCAGGCGGTGCAGTCATCGTCTTGATGCGCATCTTGGAGCCGGCCTCGTCGATCAGGTCGATCGCCTTGTCAGGCAAGAAGCGGTCCGAGATGTAGCGGTCGGCGAGCGTTGCGGCCGCGTCGATCGCCGCATCGGTGATCGACACCCTGTGGTGCGCCTCGTACCGGTCGCGCAGGCCGTACAGGATCGCCTTGGTCTCATCGACGCTCGGCTCTCCGACCATGATCGGCTGGAACCGCCGTTCGAGCGCCGGATCCTTCTCGACGTACTTGCGGTACTCGTCGAGCGTGGTCGCACCGATCGTCTGGAGCTCGCCGCGCGCCAGCGCTGGCTTGATGATGCTCGCCGCGTCGATTGCGCCTTCCGCCGCACCTGCACCGACGAGCGTGTGCATCTCATCCACGAACAAGATGATGTCTCCGCGCTCGCGGATCTCCTTCATGACCTTCTTCAGACGCTCTTCGAATTCGCCGCGGTACTTGCTCCCCGCCACCAAGGCAGCCAGGTCGAGGGTGTACAGCTGCTTGTCGCGCAGCGTCTCGGGCACCTCGTCGCGTGCAATCTTCTGAGCGAGCCCCTCGACCACCGCCGTCTTGCCCACACCTGGCTCTCCAATGAGCACGGGGTTGTTCTTGGTGCGGCGGGAGAGGATCTGCATGACCCGCTCGATCTCCTGCTGCCTGCCCACGACCGGGTCGAGCTTGCCTTCGATCGCTGCACGCGTCAGGTTGCGGCCGAACTCATCCAAGAGCGAACCGCCTTCGCCGCCACGGGAACGCCGTTCTTCTCCGCCCTCGGCCTGACGTCCGTAGTAGCCTGACAGAAGCTGGATGACCGCCGAACGCACCTTCTCGAGGTCGGCTCCGAGGTTGATGAGCACCTGAGCGGCGACTCCCTCTCCCTCGCGGATCAGCCCGAGCAGGATGTGCTCAGTCCCGATGTAGTTGTGGCCGAGCTGCAGCGCCTCGCGCAACGACAGCTCCAGCACCTTCTTCGCGCGCGGAGTGAAGGGGATGTGACCCGTCGGGACGTAGGTGCCCCTGCCGATGAGCTCCTCGACCTGCTGCCGGACGTCGTCGAGCGAGATCCGCAGTGATTCCAGCGCCTTTGCGGCCACGCCGTCTGGCTCGCGGATGAGCCCGAGCAGCAGGTGCTCGGTCCCGATGTAGTTCTGGTTGAGCATCCGCGCCTCTTCTTGCGCGTAGACGACGACGCGTCTGGCTTTTTCGGTGAATCGTTCGAACATGGCGTTTGGCCTCGCTATCTGTGATGTCGTCCTCTGCGACAGGGATCTTCGAGGATATTCTACCCCCGCCCGGCGACACCGCGGGAGCGCGCATCTCCTGCCAGGAGGTGCGACAGCGCCCCTACGCCTCCGGGCGCATGTGGGGGAACAGGATCACGTCGCGGATCGACGGGCTGTCCGTGAGCAGCATGGCGAGCCTGTCGATGCCCACACCGAGACCTCCAGCAGGCGGCATGCCATACTCCAGCGCCCGCAGGTAGTCTTCGTCGTATCCCATGGCCTCCTCGTCGCCGCCCGCTTTCGCACGGGCCTGCGCCTCGAACCGCTCGCGCTGGTCGATCGGGTCGATCAGCTCCGAGAAGGCGTTCGCAATCTCGCGGCCCACCACGATGACCTCGAACCGCTCGGTGAGTTCGGGCGCTCCTGGCTTCTTCCGAGCGAGAGGCGAGGTCTCCAGCGGGTAGTCTGTCACGAACATCGGGCCGATGATGGCGTGCTCCGCCAGCTTCTCGAACAGCTCCGTGATGAGCTTGCCCTTGCCCCATGAAGGCTCGAACGGCACGCCGTGCCGGTCGCACAGGCGCCGGAGGTCTTCGACGGAGCGCGCGAAGGAGACCTCCTCACCGGCCGCCTCGCTTGCCAGTTCGACGAGGGTCCTGCGAGGCCACGGGGGCGTGAGGTCGAGCTGCACGCCCTGGTACTCGATCTGGAGCGTGCCGCACGCCGCTTCCGCAGCCGCGACGACGATGCCTTCTGCGAGGCGCATCATGCCCTGGAGGTCCGTGAACGCCTCATACGCCTCGAGCATGGTGAACTCCGGGTTGTGACGCACCGAGATGCCCTCGTTGCGGAACGACCGGTTGATCTCGAAGACCCGTTCAAACCCGCCGACGAGAAGCCGCTTGAGGTACAGCTCGGGTGCGATCCGCAGATACAGGTCCATGTCGAGCGCATTGTGATGCGTCACGAACGGGCGCGCCGCTGCACCGCCCGGGATGGGATGCAGCATCGGCGTTTCGACCTCGAGGAAGCCCTGCGATTCCATGAACCGCCTGATCGCCGAGATGATTGCGAACCGCTTCTCGAACGTCTGCCGCACCTCAGGATTCGCGATCAGGTCCACGTACCGCTGACGGTAGCGCGTCTCGACGTCGGTCAGCCCGTGGAACTTCTCGGGAAGCGGCCTGAGCGACTTCGACAGAAGCACCACGTCGGCGGGGACCACCGAAAGCTCGCCTCGCCGGGTCCGGACGACCTCGCCCTCGGCGCCCACCCAGTCGCCGACGTCGATGCGGTCGACTGTCTCGCGGAAGCGCGCCTCGCCGAGCGCATCGGACCTCAAGAAGAGCTGGATCTCACCGCTGCCGTCCCGCAGCACGAGGAACGCGATCTTGCCCTGGTCACGCTTCGCCATGATCCGTCCGGCGACAGACGCCGATACGCCTGAGCCCTCGCCGGCAGGCAGGTCTTTGTGCTCAGCGTGCAAGCCGGCTGCGAGGTGGGTGCGATCGTACCGGGCCTTGTACGGTTCGTCGCCAGAAGCACGCATCGCCGCGACCTTGACCAGGCGCGCCGCGAACGGGTCGTCTGGCTGCTCCTGGCCGAGGATGTCGCTCTCGTCCGGCATGCGTCAGTTCTTGATGGAGAGGATCTCGTACTCGATGATCGCGCCGCGCGGCGTAGTCACGGTCGCGACCTCGCCCTTCTTCTTGCCCATGATGGCCTGGCCGACCGGTGACTCGTTGGAGATCTTGGCATGCGAGGGGTCGGCCTCGGCAGAACCTACCACCGTGAAGACCTGGATCTCGCCGGTCGACAGGTCCTTGAGCTCGACGCGTGATCCGAGCACGACCTTGCTGCTCTTCTTGGGCGACTCGATGATGGTGGCGTTGGAAAGGATGGCGTTGATCTCGGCGATCCGGCTCTCGACCCAGGCCTGCTCGTTCTTGGCATCGTCGTACTCGGAGTTCTCGGAGATGTCGCCGAACTCCTTGGCTTCTTTGATGCGCTCGCCCACCTCGCGCCGGCGCACCGTCTCGAGGTGACGAAGCTCTGCTTCCAGACGCGCCTGGCCTTCGGGGGTGAGCACGACTTCCTTGTGCATGGCGGCTCCTGATCTGTCCTGCAGCCGTCGGGCATTGCGCCCATCGCCGGAAAAACGCTCGTGAGAGTATACATCATGCGGCACGACGCACAAGCGCCCGCCCCGCCCGAAGGCGTCGGCGAGCGCTTGCAGGTTTGACGCTCGCTTACTCGTCGGACCCGGAGTCCTTCTTCTCGGACTTGGCAGGCTCGCCCTTCGCGGCGTCCTCTTCCTCGCCGAGCCCCGACTCCATGCCTTCCTTGAGCGCTTTGGCCGACTTGCCCACCATCTTGGCGAGCTTGGGCAGCTGCGAGGGCCCGAAGAGGACGAGCACGATCAGAAGAATGAACAGCCACTCGCTACCGCCAGGCAGACCGAACACCGCCATGTTGCCTCCTCCTGACTCTTTCCTCACCGGCGGGCACGAAGCCGCGCGGGCGTCCTCATACAGTAGCACCGTGCAGGCAGTGATGCCACAACCCGCTAGACGCGCTCAGACCCGTCGGCCCGCGACAGGTAGTACAGCGTGTGGAGCAGCTCGAGCACCGGGTCCGTGTTGTGGAGCGTGACCCCCTCGGGCACGTGGACGAGCGCCGGGGTGTAGTTCAAGATGATGCGCACCCCGGCGCTGCACACCAGGTCCGCCGCCGCCTGTGCCGCCTCCGGAGGAACTGCGAGCACCGCAATCCGGATGTTTTGGTCCGCCACTACCTGGGGCAGCTCGTCGACGTGCCGCACGATCACGTCGCCGATCCGCTTGCCGACTTTCTGCGGGTCGTTGTCGAAGACCGCCGTGACGTAGAACCCGTGCTGCCTCAGCCCGTCGTACCCCGCGATGGCCGATCCGAGATTCCCGGCGCCGACCAGAGCGAGGCGATGCACATGATCGGCTCCCAGGATTCGCTGGATGCTGTCGACGAGCAGTGCGATGTCGTATCCGACGCCGCGCTTCCCGAACGAGCCGAAGTGCGTCAGGTCGCGGCGGATCTGGGCCGGGTTGACACCGGTGAGCTCCCCGAGACGCGCAGACGACACAGTCGTCCGACCCTCGTGACGGAGCTGGATCAGTGCACCGAGGTAGACGGGCAAGCGTTCGACGACGCCAGCCGGGATGTCGTGCTGCGTACCGGTCATCAGGGATCCAATCGTAGCGGACCGAGGACATTGTTACTCAGAGTCACAATGTCGCGCAAGCAGCCGCCCCCGTCGTCATGCCTCGGGGAGGCTCCTCAGGACTCGGATGATGTCCGCACGCGTGACGATGCCCGCCAGACGGCCGTCTTCGACGACGAGCACCGCCCCTGGACCGTCCGGCTCCATCTTCGACAGCACGCTTTCGACCGTCGCCGCCGGCGCCGCAACCACCTGCGCCACATCGTGCATCGCGATGTCGCCGATCGTGGTCGTCGGCCAGGCGTCGCGGGGCACACGCCTCACGCTCTGAAGGTCCACCAGGCCGACGACGCGGCCGTCGGAGACGACGGGATACCGGGAGTGGCGACCGCCGAGCACGTACGCCTCCGCCACCTCGGAAAGCGGGGTGTCGGCGGGAACCGTCACCACCGGCGAGCTCATCACATCGGCCAGCACCACACGGGCGAGGCGGGCACGAACGAGCTGCTGGGCGTATGCGTTGGCCGCCAGGATGGAGATGAACCAGCCCATGATCGCCAACCAGATCGCATCGAGCGCTCCGCGCAGGACCCCGAGAACAGCCGCCGCCACGAGCGCATAGCCGATGGCTTGGCCCATCCTCGACGCCCACCGTGTGGCCTTGAGCAGGTCTTTCGTGGCTCCCCAGAGAATCGCCCGCAGCACGCGGCCTCCATCCAGCGGAAAGCCTGGCAGCAGGTTGAACGCCGCCACCGAAAAGTTGATGAACGTCAGGTACTCGAGCGGGACGTGCAACGGACCCGGCATCCGGTCCCCGAACGCACGAAGCACGGCCAGACCTGCACACCCGAGCACGAAGCTGGTGGCTGGACCGGCCAGCGCCATCGCGAGCTCACGCAACGGGCTTCGCGGCTCCTCTTCCATCTGGGAGACGCCGCCGAACATGAACAGCGTCACCCGTGCGATCCGCAACCCGCCCGCCCTCGCAACCAACGAATGCGCCAGCTCGTGCACGACGATCGATCCGAAGAACGCCAGAGTCGTCGCGAACGCCAGCACCGCGTGCACGGATGCGGGAAGCTCCGGAAGAGCCGAAGGGAAGTAGCTCGTAGCGAGCCCCGCCGCCACGATGAAGAACACGAGGAACCAGCTCGCGTTCACTTCGATCGGTATGCCGAAGACGCGTCCGATCCGCAGCGACGGTGCGCCGAACATGGCGCCTCCTCCCAGAGTTGCCCGCGATCCCTCCCCTAGAATGCCGCGCCCTCAAGCGCGTGAGCGCACAGGCACTCGCGCTCCGACGGCAGCGCCGGGATCATGGCGTGGAGCAACGCCTTGAGCTTCTCGTTGTTCTGGTTGAAGACCCGGATGACCTCCTCGTTGGTGACCGGCTCGACGCCTTCGGTACCGGCGTCGTGGTCGGTGATGAGGGAGATGTTGCAGTAGCAGATCTCGAGCTCACGAGCCAGGTAGGCCTCCGGATACTGGGTCATGTTGATGACCTCCCAGCCTTGCGAGGCGAACCACTTCGATTCGGCCCGAGTGGAGAACCGTGGACCCTGTATGACGACGACTGTGCCGCGCTCATGCACCGTGATGCCGAGCTCACGGGCCTTGTCGATGGCGACCTGGCGCATGACGGGACAGTAGGGGTCGGCTGAGGAGACGTGGGTCGTGGTCGGACCATCGTAGAAGGTGTCTTTGCGTCCCCAGGTCCGGTCGACGAACTGGTCGCAGATGACGAAGTCTCCAGGCTTCACGTGCGGCTGCAGCGATCCGCACGCGTTCGGGCCGATGATGCGACCCACGCCGAGGAGCTTCATCGCGTAGACGTTGGCTCGGTAGTTGATCATGTGCGGCGGGAATTGGTGAGCATTCCCGTGCCGCGGAAGGAAAGCGACCGTACGGCCGGCTATCGTCCCATAGGTCACCGGAGCCGAAGGCGCCCCGTACGGCGTGTCGACACGGATCTCCTCGGCGTCATCGAGCAACGAGTAGAACCCGCTGCCCCCGAAGACGCCGATCTCTGCCTGTGGATACCGCATGGCTGCTCCTCCTGGTGCTCGAATCGACTGCCTCTGCGATTGTAGAGCATCAGCGCACGAGGCTCAGGCGGTCCTCAGCCGTTCGGTGGCCGCAGCGTACAAAGGGCGGCCGAAGCGGTTCGACGAGTCCGTCCACTCCTCTTCGACACGCATCGCCCCCGTGAGCGCAGCGCTAAACGAGTCCGCGTCTCTGTCGGCTGCATCGATGTGGCTCAGCACCAGCGCTTCCAGCGTGCACGGGTGGGGTGCGCTCTGCTCGCCGTCTCTGTGGTGGCTCAGCACGAGGTGCGACAGGTGCGCCGCGATCTCCGGCCGGATGCCCGTACTCGCTTGTGTGAGCCGACGCTCACCGAGGACGGCGTGACCCAAGAGCCTTCCTTCTCGCGTGAGCTCGAACCCCGCCCCTACCCTGATCGCGTCGACTACGCCGATGTCGTGGAGAAGCGCTCCGGCTACAAGCAGGTCGCGATCGAGGCCCGGGCACACGCCCGCGTACGCCTCGCACACAGACGCGACGGCAACCGTGTGGTCGAGCAGCCCACCTACGTAGGCGTGGTGGTCGGCAACGGAGGCGGGCGACCGCGAGAACGCCCGGAAGAAGCGTTTATCTGCGAAGACCGCCTTGACGACCGTTGCGATCGCCGGATCGCGGATCGCCTTCACCAGTTCGCGGAGCTGCTGCACTGCCTCGCTGGCCTCGCGCGTCGACCGAGGCAGCAGGTCGCCTACGTCGTAGTCCTCCGCGATCCGCATCTCCTCCACCGAGATCCGTCTCACGCCTCGGAAGCTGGTGACGACGCCTGAGACCCGCACGACCGTCCCAGCAGGAATGCCCTCGGCCGTCCTGGGCGGCTTGAACATCACACCCGGAACGATTCCCGAGCGGTCGGCGAGCTCCAGGGCGAGATAGGCCTCTCCGTGCCGCGTGGAACGCAGCTCACGGGCACGGATCGAAAACACGGTGTCGACGCGCTGGCCCTCCACGAGCGCTGCCGCAAGTTGCGTCTTCATCGTCCCTCCGCTCTGCCGCTGCACACCAACAGCATCGCAGGGGGATGTGACATCTACTCGAAGCGCACCCTGAATGCGGCTCCCGGCTCGATGCCGTACCGATCGGCCGCGCTCCCCTTGAACACGGCGAGCGTGAGCCACCCGGACGAGTCGACCAGCGCGACCGGCTCGCCTTCGCCGACCTCCGAGAACGTCCTCCTGAACGGCACCGCCATCACGGTGTGGCCGAACGACATCTCCACGCGCTGTGGCGGTTCGCGGAACTGCAGGTCTTGCGACGAGACCGAGATCCGCACCGAACCGAAGCGATCGATGTCCACCGCCTCTGCCACGTATACCTCCCCCTCGCGCCGAGCTGGCAGGAACGGCGGAGGCGCGAGCGCATCAGGATCGACGCGTTCTCCAAGCGCCGACGGCTCGATGCCGCACGCCAGAGCGGCCGCGGCTGGCGCGAGCACATCTCGCGCATGGAACGTGGCCAGCGGGCCTTCGAACTTCAGGACTTCTGGCTGTATGGCGTACGCTTCAGCGACTCCCCCGGCACGCCACGAGGCAGGAAGAAGGACGCCGTTATCGGGACCGACGAGCAAAGCGCCCGTCGTCGTCACGAGGCAGAGGTCTTTGCGCGGCCCGCCGACTCCCGGATCGACGACGACGAGGTGGATCGCGTCTGGAAGCTGCCAGACCCCAGCGGCAGCGACTGCTGCGGCCTTCCGGATGTCATAGGGCGGCACGTCGTGAGCGAGGTCCACGACGCGGGCCTGAGGGCAGGCCTTGTAGATCACCGCGTGGCAGATGCCGACCCAGGTGTCTCCGGTCCCGAAATCAGAGGTGAAGCAGATGATCGCCTGCATATGCTCTCCTCGACCGCGGTCGCGCCGCACCGCTCCTTGTCGTACGATGGCAGCACCAGGGAGGAGGTGCTCCATGAAGCCTCGCATCGTCCACATGATACCCGTCGCCGTCGCGTGGGCGCTGCTCGCCGTGATCGCAACGGGCTGCGCATCGACCACGCTCAGATACCGCGACGGCAACCGAGCACTCACCCGCGAGAACGTCGTAGAGATCGCGCGCGAGACTGACCTGGGCGAAGTCGGGAAGGCGTCAGCGAGCGAGGCACAAGATCTGCGGACACAGGCCCTGACTGAGCTGCGTTCCCATGGCCAGGACGCACAGAGGCTGGCAGACGCCCTTACTGCGCAACTCCCATCGGACTACGCCGGTGTCCCGGTGTATGTGGAAGCTGCGAACGTCGAGGGCCGCGCGTGTTGGATCGTCGTCGAGGCGCGTCCGGCCTCTGATTCCGAGAGCCGGCTCTCGTCCCGCAGATACTGGGTCTTCGACCGCGACGACTTCGCCGTCGTCGAGTCCGGAACGCTGCCGTAGCGAGGCCCCTCAGCCCTGGGACTGCGTGTCGACGGGGAATATCGCCGTGATGGCGTCCCTGGCCACTGCGATGAACTCAGGCGCCGCGATCAGCGCGCCGTCGCAGACGTTGTAGATGCGCGCGCTCGTCAGTGCGTAGAAGTCCTTGCCCTTCGCATTCAGAGAATCAGTGAGCCGGCTGCCCTCGAGGACGTACATGTCGCCCTCGATGCGATGGTCCTTGGTGATGATCATGACCCGAAGGGTGTCCTTCTTCGTGTACACCATGGCATCTCCCCTGTCCGCCGCCCACGCCATCATACGCCCCAGGTTGGGACGCAACAAGCAACGACATCAGCCGATCGCATGCTCCAGCCACGACCGGAGCAAAGCGGCGCCCACGAGCTCAAGCCCGGTCAAGACCGCTGCAACCGCCACCTGCGGAGCGAGCGAGCGCACGCTTGAAGCCGACCGTTCGAACGCCGGTATCAGGCTGACGAACACGAGGTTCACCACAGCGAGGGTCGCCAGGATCGCCACGCTCACGAGAAGCGGGAACATCACTCCAGCACGGGGCAACAACCAGTAGATGGCCGCGAAGGCGAGCGGCAGACCAGCAAGCCACGCCGCCGCCTTCCTTCCCTCCAGCAGGCGGACATCGTCCCATCTCCGCCACAGCTGCCCATGGAGCATGGGGACGACCACGAGGGGCATCGCCCATCCCGCAGCCAGGCCGGTCGCTAGCCGGATCGCGTTCGTCGTCTCGCGTACGCCCGCGTACGAGGTCACTCCGTCGACGACCATGGCGAGCACCCCGGCCGAACCTGCGACGAGGAGCCATGGTGCAGGCAACCCTGCAGGCCGTCGGCCCCGTTCCAGGGCAGCGATGAGCGCGAGCGAGAGAGCGAACCCGGCGTAGATCCCGGTATCTCTGGCGCACACAGGCACCTGCCAGCCGCCCGCGAAGAAGGATCGGGATGGGAGCTGGTGGCACAGGCCATAGCCCAGCCAGTGGAAGAACGACCCGAGCAAGCCGCTCCCTCCTGACAGGAAGGCGGCAGGCTCCTAGCGGAGCCCGCCGCCCGGCTTCCGATGGTCGGGATGGCGGGATTTGAACCCACGACCTCTGCGTCCCGAACGCAGCGCTCTACCAAGCTGAGCCACATCCCGGCGAGGACACATCATAGCGTGAGGCCAGCAGCGGGTAAAGTGAGGCGCCCCCGGCGTCAAGCCGAGGGCGCCAGTGGCTTCTTTGCCGACGACTAGTGAATCAGCCGCACGTGGCAGTACGAGCACTCGGTCGGCTTGTGGCAGTCGAAGCAGGGCTCTGCGCCGGTCTTCTTGACGATGTTCGGGTGATACGTCCGCCACGCCTGGTTGGCCACCGCACCCTTGTGATGGCAGTTGTCGCAGAAGTACTGGCTGTGGCAGTTGACGCACACTGGCTTCGTCAGCTTCTTGGCCTGGAAGTCGGCCTTGTGGGTGTCCTTGAAGTCGGCCGGATGCGGCATCGGCAGCTTGTGGCAGTTCTTGCAGAACTTGGCCTCCACACCGCCCACCCCGTGGCAGTAGTCGCAGCTGTCGGTCTGCGCCTTGTAGGCAGCCGAGTGCTTCGCTGCCTTGCCGAGCGCAAGGTTGCGCGTCCAGTCAGCAGCCTTGTGCGAAGCTGGCAGCGCCTTGAGCTTCGTGTGGCAGTCCACGCAGAACTGCTTGTTCTCGTGGCACTTCTCGAAGCACGGTCCAGTGCCCTTGGCGGCCACAGCCTTCGGGTGCTGCTGCTGCCATGGCACGCCGTTGATGGCGCCAGCGTGATGGCAGTCGGAGCAGACCTCCTTGAAAGTGTGGCAGTTGGCGCACAGCTGCGGAGTCTTGCGGCCGGACACGTGGTTCTTCTTGAAGGTGTCAGGGTGCGGCATCTCCATGCCGTGGCAGCCCTTGCAGAACTTGGCGTTCGTACCGCCTGGGCCGTGGCACACGTCGCAGCTGTCGATCGCCTTCATCGCAGACAGCGCGTGCTTGCCGGACGGCTCAGCCGCCTTCTCGCCGTACTTGGTCACGGTCAGCCTGTCGCGCAGCCACTTCGCATCCTTGTGCGAGCTCGGCAGGGGCTTGAGCCTGGTGTGGCACTCCACGCAGAACTTCTGATCGTGGCACGCGCCGAGGCACGGGCTCACGCCGTTCGTCGTGACCGCCTTGGCATGCTGCGTCCTCCAGGCCACCTTCGGATCGAACTTCCAGTTGACCTTCGTGCCGTGATGGCACTCGTTGCAGAACTGGTAGTTCGTCTTCTTGACCTGGTGGCACAGGTCGCACTTGTCCATCTTCGTCTTAGCGACCTGCGGGTGCGTCTTCTCTTTGAATTCGGCCGGGTGCGGCATCTCCATGCCGTGGCAGCCCATGCAGAAGGTCGCCTTCACGTGGCAGGTGGCGCAGTAGTCGACCTTGTCGACTGCGACCAGGTGCAGCCCCTCGCCTTCGGCGCCCTCTTCAGCCTTCTCGCCCTCCGCGGCCTTCTCGCCCTCCGCGGCCTCTCCGCCTTCAGACGCTTCGGCTTCTCCCTCGACAGGCTTGCCGGTCGAGCGATCCACCTTGGCCATGGCAAGCTTCGCGTGGCCCTTCGGGTAGAAGTCCTTGGCCTTGTGCGACGGCGGCTTCAGATCGAAGTCGGCAGGATGGCATGCCGAGCACTTGCCCGGCGCCTTGATGCCGCCCGCGGGCGGCTCCGCCGTGAGCGTGTGGCACCGGAAGCACGCGGTCATCGACATGAAGTTCTGGTGCTTGACGCTCTTCTTCTTGGTCTTCGGGTCGGTCAGGACCGGTTCCCAGTCGCCGCTCTCGTTGTGAGCGACACGGTTGTGGCACGCGGTGCAGTGGATCTCCTTCTTCTCGTGCGCCTCGTGGTCGATCTTGATCCCGGGGCTCGGGGTCACCTTGCGCGTGGCGAGGTTGTGGCACTGCGTGCACTGCCGCGAACCCATCTCCTCGGTGTTCATCGCGAGGTGGCTGTCGGGGTTCAGCGGAAGCTCGAAGTTGTTCGTCACGGTCAGCACGAGCTCGCCGAGCGCCTTGGCCTTCTTCAGGGTGAACGTGATGGGATCGGAGTTGACCGGCTCGTGGCACGACATGCACGAGACCATGTTGTGGGACGAACGGTCGTACGCGGCGATGGAGTCATCCTGGACCTTGTGGCACACGCTGGCGCAGAACCAGTAGGTCGACGTCGCGCCAAACGCGATCACGATGAACGCTGCAAGCGCCAGGACGACGACGCCGGTCCAGATGACGTACCGTGGTCGCCGCACCGGATCTTTGAACCCGGCCAGTGAGATCTTCGCCATACGCATCTCTCCTCGCTCGTCCCGGATCTCAGCGTCGCACGCGACAGAAGCGGCCCCTCGGCCCGCTGCATGCGCCTAACTGTATCCGAACCCTTGTGACGCGACAATACAAGCCACGGACGCATTTCGCTCCAGTGCCTGAGATTCCTGCCTGGCGCCGGAGCACGCTGTCCGAATCACTTCACGGCCATGGAATCGACGAGGCGGTTCAGCTCCGTGATCGCAGCCGCGACCTGGCGAGCCGCCTCGGCGGCCTGCTGCGAGACCGATGCGATCTCCTTCATGGAGAGCACGACCTGGTCAGACGCGCTTCGCTGCTGCTGGGTCGCGATGGATATCTGCTTGGCTGCGTCGGTCGTCTCCTCGACTTGCGCCACGATGCGCTCGAGCGCGTCTTGCGTGCTTTCTGCCAGCCGCTTGCCCTCGTTCACCTTGTTCGCTGCCTTCTCCGTCTGCATGATGAGCGCCGAGGTCGATGCCTGGATCTCTCGCACGACCCTGCCAATCTCCTGGGTGGACTCGGTCACCGACTCGGCAAGCTTGCGAATCTCCTCGGCCACGACGGAGAATCCTTTCCCTGCTTCGCCCGCACGAGCGGCCTCGATGGCAGCGTTGAGCGCGAGGATCTTCGTCTGCTCGGCGATCTCGTCGATGATGGTGAGCACTCTGCCGATCTCTTGGCTGCGCTCCCCCAGGGCGAGGATGCGGTCCGAGGACTGCTGGGTCGTCAGGCGGATCTCCTCGATGCCCTCAGCCGTATCGTGGACCGCCTGCAACCCTTCTTCGGCGCTCGCGAGCGTCCGCTCTGCGATGCGCACGACGGCGGACGAGTTTTCGGCTATCTGGCTGGAGGTCTGGGCAAGTTCCTCGACCGTCGCCGATGTCTCGGTCACCGCAGCAGCCTGCTCGGCAGCTCCGCTCGCCTGCTCCTCGGTCGCCGCCAGGACTTGCGCCGTGAGTGCCCGGATGTTCGTCGTCATCGCACGGATCTGATCCAGCAGCGTCGAGATGTTCGAGAACACCCGGTCTGCCTCGGAGGCCAGACCCTCAAGCCCCTTCGCATCGTGCACAGAGATACCAAGCGTGCGTCCGGCTTTAGCCAACACCTCCCTGAACGGACGCTCGGAGATACGCTGCGCCAGGAAGTGGCACCCGATGCCCAGACCTACCCCCGCCCCAACACAGGCCAGCACGAAGAGAGCCAGCGCTATGCTGCTCTTCGGAGTGACGAAGAGCAGTGCGAAAGGCGGGAACAGAAGACCGACGACCATTCCCGCCACGACGAACGCGTACAGCTCCCGCTTCTTCACGCCGTTGCTCATGTGCAACCCCGTTCCGCTGCGACTCCTCCGAACCGTGGCCGCCCCTCGCCCCGTTCGGACACATACTAGCAATTAGGGCGCTGCACCGCACTGGCAGCCTCAACACGCTTGCTAGACATACCCGTTGGGGTATATCATGGTCTCGAACGAGTGCTGAGGAGGATCAATGCGAGCATACTCTGTCGACCTGAACGTGTGCGACCGGTCGCCTGCCTGTCCGGCCCGACGCATCTGCCCGAAAGGCGCCATCGTCCCAAGGCCAGGCGGCCCATATCCGGGCTACAATGGGTACGAGGTTGACGAGAGCCTGTGTGCCGGATGCGGCGTGTGCGCACGCGTGTGCCCGACCGGCGCCGTCACGCTCGCGTGAGAAGGGAAGCGACATGTCAGAACCCATCGTGACGGTGCAGGTCTTCGACTTCCCCGTCGAGACGAACTGCTTCTCGGGAGGCTGAGGCCCATCGTGGTCTCCGGCGGAGATCACTGAGCTCGTACGCTCTGAGGTGCAGACCCGGTTCGGGGACGCCGCTCGCGTCGAGTACCTGGACACCTCACGGCCGGACGTGCTGACAGAGCATCGCGAGATGATCGATGCGATACGGGAGAACGGGTGGATCTACCCCGTGACCGTGATCGACGGCGAACCGGTCTACGAGGGGGCGGTCTCGTACCCGGGCATCCTGCGCGCGATCCAGGCGAAGCTCCAGCAGCTCGCCTGAAACGGCTTCGTCGAAGCGTCTCCCCTCATCGCGCGTAGCGACGATACAGGCCGACCAGCCCCGACTCCCAGAAGATCCGCGCGACCTCTGATACCGGGAGGCGCCGCCCGAGCGTCGCGTCGTAGGCAGCCCGCCTTCTTGGGTCACTGAGCACGGCATACGCCTCGTTGAGCGCGACCATGGCCTCGTGCGCGGCTTCGTCCCCAGCGTGCACGTCAGGGTGCCGCTTGCGCGCGAGCACGCGGTAGGCCTTCTCGATCACCTCGGGATCGGCGTCCCGGGAGACCTGAAGCACGGCGTAGTGGTCGCGCACCTCAGTGCTCCCTGCACACGGCGGTCGGTGCGACGCCAGGGTCGAGGTAGAGCTCCATCACGTCCGGGCACCGTTCGTTCGCGAGCAGCATGGTCTGCGTGCACACCCGTACCCGCACGAGGCCGTCCGGGGCATCTCCAGCAGCCGGCTGCCCACCGTCAGACGGGCGGGCGCTCTTCGCCTGAACGGCCTTGCTCATGAAGCGTTGCCAGATACGGGCAGGATAGCTCCCTCCAGTGACCTTGATGCCGTGGACGTTCGTCATCGAGACCTGCCCTTGCCGATAGCCGACCCACACGGCGGTGCACAATCGACCCGACCAGCCCACGAACCAGGCATCACGGTACGCCTGGGTGGTCCCCGTCTTGCCAGCGGCCCAGGTCTGGATCTTCGCGGCCTGTCCGGTTCCCTGCTCGATGACGTCGTGCAGCATCGCCGCCGCAACGCTTGCGACGGCGGGCGGTATCACGCGGCGCTGGACGGACGCGGGTTCGAGCACCGCCTTGCCGCTGCTGTCCTCGACCTTCCTCACGGCAACCGGTTCGCGACGGATGCCGCCCGATGCGATGGTCCCGTAGGCGCTCGCCATCTCCAACGGAGAGACCCCTGTCGTCAGCCCGCCCAACGCGATCGCTGGATTCGCATCCAGCTTCGTGACGATGCCCATGTCCTGAGCGATCCGGACGACGTTCTGGGGACCGACCTTCATCACGAGCCGCGCGTACACGGCGTTCACCGACCAATTGGTCGCAGCAGCAAGCGTCATCGAGGGCGCCGTCTTGTCGTTCTCGTAGTTCTGCACCCGCCAGATCCCGTCCTTGACCCGCGTGGTGTACGGAGTCGCAGAGAACACGTCTGCTGGTTTCACTCCCTGTTGGAGCGCCGTGACGAGCACGAACGGTTTGAACGCTGAGCCAGGCTGCCGCTTGCCTTGGACTGCGAGGTTGAACTGCTCCTGGGAGAAGTCCCTGCCGCCGACCATCGCGAGGACCTCGCCGTTGCTGACATCTACGCACACGAGGGCGACTTCCGGGTCCTTGGGATCGGGAAGCAGCGCCTGCGCCGCCTCCTCAGCGTAACGCTGAAGGACCGGGTCGAGCGTCGTGAAGACGCGCAGCCCTCCTTCGAAGACCTCGCGAGACCCCAGCCGTTCTATCAGCTGCTGTTTGACGTGCTCGACGAAGTAAGGGGCCGCATTCGCGGACTCTGCCTTCCGTGGCGCGAGCCTGATGGCTGCGGCCTTGGCTTGCACGAGCTCCGCATCGCTTATGTATCCCAGCTCACGCATCCGCTCAAGGACCCGGTCGCGACGCTGCCGGGCAGCGTCGGGGTGCACGACGGGGTCGTATCGCCCTGGAGACGCGATGATGCCCGCGAGCAGCGCCGCCTCCGCGAGGTCCACGTCAGCGGCACGCTTGCCGAAGTACCGCTGCGCGGCGCTCTCGACACCGTATGCCCCCTCGCCGAAGTACACGAGGTTCAGGTAGGTCTCAAGGACCCGTTTCTTGTCGGTCCGGGCTTCGAGCTGATACGCGAGCAGGGCCTCCTTGATCTTCCTCGTGAGCGTGCGCTCGCCACCGGTGAACAGCAGCTTCACGACCTGCTGAGTGATCGTGCTGCCGCCTTGGGTCGCCTCTCCCGTGCTCGCGTTCTGCCGCAACGCCCGGGCGATCCCCTCGAAGTCGACGCCTTCATGCTGGTAGAAGCGATGGTCTTCGATCGCGATGACGGCGTCTTGCAAGTGCTGTGGGACCTGCTCGAGCGGCACCACAGTCCTGTCCTGCTCCGCGTGCCACTCGGCGAGAACGGAGCCGTCAGCCGCATACACGACCGTCGTCTGGGCGGGCCGGAACGCGGGGCTGTCAGAGCTCAGATCCGGAAGCGTCTTGCTGAGGTTGTAGAGGTACACACCGGCCGCAGTGAACATCACGACGAGCAGACCGAGCACCGTCGCGATCGTCTTGAGCACCCGCTCGAAGGTCTTCGTGCGCACGCGTCCTCCAAGCCGCTGCTGCCGGTCTACCCCTTCGTCAGGTATGCTGGCGGGGGCAGCGGGCGAGACGGTCGGGAGAATGGTAGCACGGCAACCCAATGAGGTCGGAACGAGGCGTGCGCCGATCACGGCACATGGCCTGTTCGTCTGGTGGAGGCGGTCCTTGTCGAAGGCCGTCGGGTTCGCAGGAGCCCTCTGCAGATCTGTAGCCCGCCCTCTCGCACGCACCATCCGGGCCACGCAAGCAGCCACGGCAGCCACTGTGCGAATCTCGTTCGGGTGGTGGCGTCGAAGTCTGACACGAGCGGCGTCTGCGGCGAGGACCGCAGCTCCCTCGCCGCAGATCCTCGGGACGCTCGTCCGCACGACGAAGGCGTGGGTGCGGCCGTCGGCCGCAAGCAGCATCGCTCCCTCGGAAGTACCTCTGGCAGCCGCCGCCGGCATCGCCGCCCTCGCCGTTTCAGTAGCGGCCTCCGGCCTCACTGGCTTGCGTAGCGGATCTGCCCTGTGGTGGTACGTTGCACAGCTCGCCATCTGGTCAGCCACGAGGCTCGGCGTGCTCGCCGCGCTCTCTCGGACGTACGGAGTGACGCCCGCCGCGACGGCTGCCGCATGGGCCGTTTCGTTGCCACCGTTCGCGCTTGGCGCGGTTCCTGGAGCGGGCCTAGTGGCGTTTGTGGCGTCAGCGCTCGTCGCTCGAAGCGCGCTCGTCGCCCAAGGAGCTCAGCCTGCCCACGCCACACGGCTCGTAGCGTGGGCGTACCTTGGACACGCAGCCGGAGTCGCTGCCGCCACGGCGATCGGCGCGGTCGCCGCGCTGTGAGCGCGCTACACGGAGGCGAGCTCGTCTGGCGCAGCTTCGCCCGCCTTCATCTCAGCAAGCACGACGCCCGCAAGGACGAGTGCGGCGCCCAAGGCCTGGGCCGCGGACAAGCGCTCCCCCAGCACCACGGCGGCGAAGCAGATGGTGAACAGCGGCTCGGTCGTCGAGACGATGGCGGCCTGCGAGGCTCCGAGCCGACGCATCCCTCCAAGGTACAGGAGCACCGCAGCCACCGTGGGAACAGCCACGATCGCCGCGAGCAGGACCCATCCTGCAGGAGTCCAACCCGCTGGCGAGAGGTCCTGGCCTGACGCCACGCACACGGCTGCGATCGCCATCGCAGACAGCGCGAACGTGTAGGTCATGATGACCAGCCGCGACCGACCCGGCAGCCATCTGTACGAGAGCACGTTGAACACGGCATAGCCGAGTCCCGCACCGACCCCCAGCGCCACGCCGGCGATGGAGGCGTGCGAGCCAGGAGCGAACGCCTCCACTACCAGGGCGCACCCTGCAGCCGTCAGCGCGATCGCTGCCACCCGCGCCGAGGTCATGCGCTCGCGGAACAGAATCGCGCTCAGAACGGACACGATGGCAGGGTAGGTGTACAGCAAGACTGCCACGATCGAGGCGCTGGCATGGGTGAGCGCGAAGAAGTAGCACACCGACGCTGCTCCGTAGCCGGTGATCGAGAGCGCCGCGTATCGCCATAGGTCGGAGGCCCCTGCGACCAGAGCGGCGGGATCCTTGACCGCCTGGTACGCACCCATCAGCAGGGCCACGAGTGCGAACCGCCACACGAGGAGCGGCAGCGGCCGCATCCCCTCACCATAGGCAAGCGACGCCAGCACTCCCAGCGTGCCGAAACACGCCGCAGAGACGACGACCGTGACGAGAGCTGATGTCCGGCTCACATGACCTCCGCCGTTCCGACGGGAAACGGCAATCACGGTCGCACCGACGACGGCGCGCGTCAAGCGCGCTGCCTAGCAGCGACGTCCGTGGTACACTCGCTGCCCATATCGAACCCGCATCCCCCGAAAGGTCGACGAGGACAGTGTGGCCCCGGCTCGCACGATGGGTGCCGTCGCTCGCGTGGATGAGCGTCATCTTCTGGTTCTCTTCGCGTCCGGGTTCTGACGTCCCCGGCAAGATCGCGCCGTTGGCGCACTTCGCCGAGTACGCCATCCTCGGAGCGCTGCTGATGTTCGCGGCTTCCGATCCAGCACGATGGCTCGATATGGCGCTCGTGGCCTCCACGTACGGCATCACCGACGAGATCCACCAGGCATTCGTGCCTGGTCGGACGCCTGACGTGGGCGACTGGGTCCTGGATACGGTCGGGGCGCTGGCAGGTGCCCTGATCGTCGCCCGAGTGCTGCAGAGGCGGCAACGGGCGGACACCCGATAGGGCGCCCGCCCGGTCTCGTGCCCCGAAGCGCTACAGCTCGCCGAGCCACTCCTGCAGACGCTCGGCCAAACGGAGCGCTACGCTCAGCACTCCATCAGCAGGCTCCTCGTACCCGTCGAGCTGCCGCAGCCGTGCCTCTATGCGAGCGAGCGTCTGGACCGAGATCCTGCTCCGCACCTGGGCGACCGAGACTGCGCCAGCCCGGTTCTGGCTCGCATCAGCGGGGGACGCACCCCGCTTGCCGGCAGCAGCGCTCGCGGCCGACGCGGAGCCGACCTTGCTCCGCGTACGCGATTGGGCACAGTCGGTCGAGCCGGCGTCGCACGAGCCATCCCGCAACCTGTCCTGCTCGCACAGCCTATCCCGCGTCGGCGACGCGGCGTCCGAGGGCGGGACCTGATCCCACCCCGACCGGGCCTCTGCCATTGCTGCGCCGCTTCCCGGCTGTCCAGAACCGGATCGCTGGCCGGACGCGAGCGCCGACGACGGCAGCCACACAAGAATGGCAGCAACAGCGAAAGCCGCTACCCTGGCGTACAAACGCATTCGTCTCACCTCCCGCATAGTGACCTTACGCCGACGAGAACGAAGGGCAGGTTGTCCGGGTGACGGCGCTCTCGTTAAGAGCGTGTTGCGACCTTACTGGCGGGATCCGGCCCCTTGCGTGCTCCCGTTCTGCCTGGGCTGCTCGTGAGCGCTGCTGGTGGCGTCGATCGACCCGCCGGGTCGGGGCGCCGAATCGCCCTGGCCGCCGTGTCCGGGAGAGGCCGGCGCCGACGGCTCCCGCGAACTGCCAGGAGCGCTGTCTGCAGGATCCGTGCGGTCATGCGGCTGCCGGGTCGCCGGACGCGACTGGTCGCCTTCAGGCTGTTCAGCGCCCGAGTCCGAACCGCTGCCGGTTCCGCTTCCAGGTGGAGTCCGCACCGGAGAGCCCTGGAGCCGGTCGAGCTCGCGTCGGATGATGTCGAAGGCCCGGTCGCTCTTCACACCGAAGCCTCCCGGCGGTTCCAGCCCCATCTCCCACAGCGCCTCCTCGAGCGCCGCCTCATCGAGTGCTTTGCCCGACACCCGGCGAAGCTCGACCGGCCGCCGCCGCTCGAACCGCGCTGCAAGGGGGTCCTCGACCGCCCCTGCGGGAAGGACCGACAGCGTCAACCGCTCCGCGGCTCGCTTCAGCCTGTAGCCTGGCTCCCCAGGAAGCGCCGTACCCGCGGCTGCACTCGCAGCCGCAGCAAAGAGCGATATCACGGCGAGCACGGTCGCAGCGCGTGCCGACAGCGTGCGATACGGCCTCCATCGCCTATCCCGGCGAGCCGCCGTGAGCACTGCCCGTCTGATCTCTCTGCGCGCCGATGGCGCCTGCTCGGTCAGCGCAGCGCGGAGCGCAGCCCTCAGAGCTTGCTCTGCGCGTTGCCCGATGTCGTCACGATGAGGCATCCTCGCCCTCCGACAGATATCGCGCAAGAGTCCGAACGGCTCGGTGCTGCATCGCTTTCACGGCACCCTCCGTCTTCCCGAGCGCGCTCGCCACATCAGCGACCGGCATGTCCCAGAAGAACCGCAGGACGACGACCGCTGCCTGTTCGTCCGTCAGCCGCCTCAGGGCCCGCCTCAGGTGCTCCGCATCGCACCGGGCCAACACCGTCTCATCGACCGCAACGATGTCCGCCACTTCGGCCGCATCGTCATCGCGCACGCGCTGCGGCTCGCGCGACGTGCGGCGGTACTCGTCGATGACAGCGTTCCGGGCTATGCGGAACAGCCAGGCAGCGAAGGGGATCCCTCGCGCGTCGTACGAAGGAAGCGCCTCCCACGCCCGCATGAACACGGTCGCAGTGAGGTCCTTCGCATCCTCGAAGTCGGCCACGCGCGCCCTGATGAACCCGTACACCCGGTCGTAGTGCGTCTCGTACAGCCGCTCGAACGCCCGGACGTCACCGCTTCGGGCCTTCCGGATCAGCCTCTCAACGTCCCGCTGCTGCATCGTGGCTCCACAGACGGGCCACGCTGCCGCTACCAGCAGAAACGCGCCCGCCGCACATGAAGATACGCCTCGTCGTGCTAGAATATCCGCTCGAAGAACGCATCGCCGACCCATCCGAGAGGACCATCGTGAGCCCTCGTGCCATTCGCCGCATCGCGTTGGTCACGCCACCGTACCACAGCGGCGTGGTGGAGACAGCAGGCTCCTGGCCGAACGCCGCGTTCGTCTACCTTGCCGGCTCACTGAGGGCCGCCGGTTACGAACCGGTCATCTACGACGCGATGACCGCCGACCACGACGCCGAGGCCATCGCTCGCGAGCTGGAGCGGATTCGGCCCGACATGGTCGTCACGACCGCGTACACGTCGTCGTATCCGAAGGCGGTAGAGCTGCTCCGCCTGGCTAAGCACACCGTACCGGGCGTAGTAACGGGCATCGGCGGCGTGCACGCGCACTTCATGTACGAAGAGGTGCTCTCTCGCGACGGCGATGCCGTCGACATCGTGTTCCGCGGAGAAGGCGAACGTACGCTGCCTGAGACGGTCGCCTGCCTCAACGCTGGCGATCGCCTGGACAAGGTGCCAGGTCTCGCCTTTCGCGACGAGAGCGGCTCGGTCGTGGCGACAGCGACGCGGCCCTTCATCGCAGACCTCGACTCCCTGCCGACCGCATGGGACCTCGTCGACTGGAGCCTGTACCGGTTCTACCCGATGCCCGACACGAAGCTCGCCATCATCTCCACGTCCAGGGGATGCGACCAAGCATGCACCTTCTGCAGCCAACAGGCGTTCTGGTGCAGGACGTGGCGCTCACGCTCCGCGGAGAACGTGGTGCAAGAGATGGAGATGCTGCGGGATCGGTTCGGGGTCGGCGTCGTGATGTTCTCCGACGAAACCCCGACGCTCGATCCCGTCCGGTGGCGCAGACTGCTCGACTTGCTGATCGAACGCGACGTCGGGCTGCACCTGCTCATGGAGACTCGGGTGGACGACATCCTGCGCGACCGCGAGCTCATGCCCCTGTATCACCAAGCAGGCGTGCGCCACATCTACGTTGGGGTGGAGCGAACAGACCAGGCGACTCTGGACCTGTTCAAGAAGAACACCGAGGTCTCCATGGGCAAGGAGGCCATAGACCTGATCAACTCGCACGACATGATCTCGGAGACCTCGCTCGTGCTCGGGCTGCCGGACGACACGCACGAAACCATCGAGACGACCTTCCAACTCGCCCAGCACTACGACCCGGATCTGGCGTTCTTCCTCACGATCGCGCCGTGGCCGTACGCCGACATGTACAAGGACCTCGAGCCATACATCGTCAGCCACGACTACGAGGATTACAACCTCGTCGCGCCCGTCGTGAAGCCCAAGGCCATGACGACCGACGAGCTGATGAAGGAGATCATCGGCTGCTACCGACGCTTCTACATGGGCAAACTCAAGCGCATTCCCACGATGTCGCCGTTCAAACGCGAGTATTTCCTGGTCACCATGAAGCTCCTCATGGAGAACTCGTATCTCAGACAGTACATGGGCGGCCTCGGGGAGATGCCCGCAGAAGTCGCAGCGCTGTTTTCTGCTCGCAAGCCGTAGCCGGCCTCTTCGAAAGCGACCTTGGCTCGCGTCGCTCCTAGTAGATGCCGCTCTCGGCCGCCTGCTGCGGCGTGATGCCGAGCTGCCGCACCTTGATCTTGAAGTCGTGGGCGTTCGCGGCCATCGAAGTCGCGTCGTCGAGCGTGATCTTGCCCTGTTGATACAGCGTGAGCAGACTCTTGTCGAAGGTCTGCATGCCGTAGTACTCGCCGTCTTCCATCGCGTCCCGGATCAGGTAGGTCTTGTCCGGATCGATGATGTACTCACGGATGGTGCCGGTCATCACCAACACCTCGACCGCTGGGACCAGCCCGCCGTTGATCGACGGGATGAGCCTGAGCGAGATGATGCCCTTGAGCGTCGAAGCGAGCATCAGTCGCACCTGCTTCTGCTGATACGGCGGGAAGAAGTCGATGATGCGGTTGATCGTCTCGGTCGCATCGATGGTATGAAGAGTAGACAACACGAGGTTGCCGATCTCGGCTGCGGTCAGCGCGGCGGAGACGGTCTCGTGGTCGCGCATCTCCCCGATGAGGATGACGTCCGGGTCTTGGCGGACCACGTGCCGGAGCGCATCAGCGTAGCTCTCGGTGTCGATACCGATCTCACGCTGGTTGATGATGCACTTGACGTCCTGATGTAAGACCTCGATGGGGTCCTCGATGGTGATGATGTGCCCCTCGCGTGTGTGGTTGATGTGGTCGATCATCGCTGCCAGTGTCGTCGTCTTGCCAGACCCCGCAGTGCCCGTCACCAGGACAAGGCCGCGTGGCTCGTCAGCGAGACGCCGAACGACGGGCGGGAGCCCCAGCTCCTCGATGCTCGCGCGCTCGGTCGAGACCCGCCGCAGGGTCATCCCGACGCTGCCGCGCTGGTGGAAGACGTTCACGCGGAAACGGCCCACGCCCGGAACCGAGTACGCGAAGTCGATCTCGCGGTGGTTCTCGAAGGACTGCCGCTGCCGCTCGTCCATCATGCCAAGCGCCAGCGCTTTCGTCGCCTCTGGCGTCAACACAGGCAGCTCACGCAAGACGACGAGCTTGCCGTTCAGCCGGATGGCCGGAGGGCTGCCGACTTTCAGATGAAGGTCGGAGCTGCCGCGGTCTGACATCAGCTTCAGCAGTGCGTCGATCTCGGCCATGGCTCCTCACCAGATGAACGCGACCTCGTGCAGTACGAGGATACCGCGTTTCGACGCCGCTGGCACGCAGCCTAGGCGTGACGAAGCGGTTCCTGCGTCCAACCCGCGATGGACACGCACACCATCGAGGTGCCGATCACGGCAAGGGACGCAGGGACCCCGATCCGCTGCACGAGGATGCCTGCCAGCACGTAGCCAGTCGCAAGCGCTGCCCCAGCGAGCATCCTCTGGACGGCGTAGATCCTGCCCAGGTGGCGTGCGGAAGCGTGCGCCTGCACCATGGCGCGCGCCGGCACGTAGAACCACATGTTCGCGAAGCCCACGAGAAAGACGAACGGCAGCGCCATGACCAGGCTCCTGGAGGTCGCCGTCGCAGCGATGAACACGCCAGCAGCAGCCAGGCCGATGATGTACTTGATGCCGGAACGCTCTGATCCGCTCTGACCTACAGCGACGCTTCCGACGAGCAAGCCGACCGTGATCGCAGCGTCGAGCGCCGCCAGCCCGACGGCTCGACCATCCACCGGTCCTGAGCCGAAGTGCTTGAGCGCAAGACCATGCATGGCCGTGTTCGCCGCAGCGATGGGCACTGCAGCGAGGGCATACGTCGCGGTAAGCGGTCGGATCAGCGCGTTGTCACGAATGCCCCGGAGGCCATCGGCGATCTGTGCGAGCATCGGCCCGGCCGCCGATGCCTCACCAGCCGCCCGTCGAGGTACCCGCATGCTGGCGATGACCAGCGCCGAGACCGCGAAGGTGGAGGCGTCGATGAAGAAGGCGTTCGACGCACCGAGCCTCGCGACCAGGCCCGCGCCAATGGCCAGACCAGCAATCTCCGACACGGACATCGTGGCTTGGTCCAGCGAGTTCGCTGCCACTAGGTCGTCTTCCGCGACGATCTCTGGGACGAGCGAGAATCGCGCCGGCTCGAAGAACAGCGAGGCAGTCGAAACGACGAAAGCAGCGGCGTAGAAGAACGCGATGTTGCGCTGCGCCAGGAAGGGGATCGCGCACACGAGCACAGCTCGGATGACGTCCGCTCCCACCATGACCCGCTTGCGGTCCGACCTGTCTACCGCAGCACCGATGGGAAGAGCGAACAGCACCGCCGGGAGGGTAGTGACCGCCAGCATCGCGCCGACGTGGACCACCGAACCTGTGAGCTTGTAGACGAGGATGCTTGCGCCGATCTGATGGATCTTGTCTCCGAGCACCGAGACAAGCTGAGCGATCCACAACGCTCGATACTGCCGGCTCCTGAGCGGCTGGATGATGCGCACGACGAAGCCTCTCCCCCTCTGCCACCCGTCCGCGGCCAGCGGAGCGGGCGGTGTACGTCATGGACGGCACGCGCCGACGTAGTCGGCCCTGTCCAAACTCGAGATCCGAACCACGTCCCCCGTGTGCGGCGCGTGCACGTAGCGGTTCCCGCCGATGTAGATTCCGACGTGGTGTATCCGGCTCCTGCCGAAGAACACCAGGTCGCCCGGCCGAAGGTCCGCACGCGATACGCGCTCTCCGCAGTCGTATTGGGCTCTGGAGCTGTGAGGGAGGCTCACGCCCACCTGGGAGTAGACCCACATCGTGAATCCGCTGCAGTCGAAGGCGTCCGGCCCATCGGCGCCCCACTGATACGGAGCGCCAAGCTTGCTCAGGGCGATCTGCACCACCGATCCGCGCGGCGCACGCACCGGGTCCCCGAGGCCGGCGGGCGGGGTCCAGCTGCGACGCTCGCGCTCGCGCTCCTCCGCTTGAATGCGCTCGATCTCGTCCTCGAGCCCGGCCAGCCGTCTCTTGCGTTCGGCGATCTGCGCTTCGATGCTGCGCTTGCGCGCGAGCATGATGTCCCGATTCCGCTTCGCGTCGGCCTGCTGCGATGCGAGCGCCGCACGCGCCTTGGCGAGCTCAGCTCTCGTCGACTTGAGCGCCGCGACCGCATCCGCGTCCTGTTGGTTCATCGACTTGAGCAGGTCCCACGCCGTGACGAACTCCTCGAAGGTGGTCGCACCGAACAGAAGGTCGAGAGTCCCGAGGGGGCCCTTTCGGTACATCTCCCTCGCTCGGACGCTCAGCCGCGCCTGGAGCTTGGCCTGTTCAGCCGTCAGTCCGCTCAAGCGCCGCTCCGTCTTCTTCAACTTGGCGGTTACTGCGTCATACGCGATCTGGGCGTCGTTGTACTCTTCAGCGGCGATTTCGATCTTCTCGTCGAGCTGCGCGATCTCGGCCCGGACCCGCTCGGCCTGCTGCCGCTTCGACGCTGCTGGAGTGCCAACGGCCGACGCAGGCATCAGCACGATGGCGAGCGCCACGATCAAAGCCGCGGACGCTTTCGAGATGGAGAGCGACAACCGCACTATCCGCTCCACTGACGAGACGACAGGACAACCGGCGGATTATACCATCGGCCGGCCGATCACCCAAGGGCGGCAGCCAGGGCATCGACGAGCAGCACGGCCAGCCGCTGCGCCTCCTCTTCGCCGCGCGGTGCAGGCATGGATGCCGCGATTCGTGCGGGCCTCCCTTCGACAGAGGCCAGCGCGGTCACCATGCGTGCCGCAGAGCGCACCGGGTCGTCGAGGTCGAGCCGAACCGTCGGCACCGGTATCGCGCCTTGGGAAACCAAGCCTACCAGCACCTCTACGTCTTCCTCGCCGGAGCCCACAGGGTCCCAAGCCCGGACAGCAACGCGCGCGTCGTCGGAGACGGCCTTCACGAGATTCGCCGCGCGCCTGCACACCGGCTCAAGCGCAGAATCGCACCACGCAAGGCAGACGGTCGCGTCCGCGAACGCAGCCCCGGTGCGCGCCGGGCCAGGCGTCAGCGCTGCGGGGACCGCCGGATCCTTGCCCGACCATACGTGGCGTAGCCGCTCGATCGCACGCAAGGTCTCATCTCCCGCGACCCCGTCAGCCGGAAGCCCCGCGTTGAACTGGAATTCCCGAACCGCGCCTTCCGTGCAGGGACCGAAGATGCCATCGACCTCACCGCACGGGAATCCGAGGACGTTGAGGGCCGTTTGGAGCGTCGCGACGTCCGCGCCATGAAGGTAGGGATAGCGCAGGTACAGGATCCGGTCGCCCAGGGTGAAGGTGGCGTCGACCAGTGCGGCCCAGGTCCGAGGACCGACGACCCCGTCCTCGACGAGCCCGTGCTCCCGCTGGAACCTCCGGACGGCTTCCAGCGTCGCGCCCATGAAGACGCCATCGACGCCGGCCCGACCGAGGTCATACCCGAGCTTGAGCAAGCGCTTCTGGACGTCTTCGACTGCCGGGCCTCGTGCGCCCCGTTGTATCCGGACGGTCATGACGATCGCTCCATGCCCCGGTGCTGGGCGGCTCAGTAGCGGTCTCGGTTCAGCCGGAAGCGCACTACGTTCCCCTGCAGATGCTCGCGATGCGCGCGAAGCCTGTCGCTGAGCGAACGCAGCTCCAGCTCCACGGCGACGTCGCGTTCGTACCGGTAGCTCCCGACATCAGTGCAGTCTAGCACGAGGGCCGCCGAAAGCGCGTCGAGGACCCTCTTGGCCCGATCGCACGGAATCCCGGTCCGACGGCTGAGGTCCTCGACGCAGAACGCCTCGCCGGGGTGCCGCGCAAGAACGGCCATGATCGCCACCACGTCCTCATCGGACTCAGGACGCGAGGGAAGCAGTGCGAGCGCTCGGGCAAGCGTCACGGCGCCTCTTCCCTCGGGAGCATCGGCCCTGTCACCTCGCCAGGACCACCTTGTTCTTGCCCTGGCGCTTCGCCTCGTACATCGCACGGTCCGCTGCCTCGACCAGCCTCGCGACGGTCTGGCCGTGGATGGGATACGTCGCCACGCCAAGCGACACGGTCCGACGATCACGGAGGCCGGCGCCGTCCACCTCGATCTCGAATGCCTCCATCGTCTCACGGATGCGCTCCGCCACACGCATCGCGCCAGCTGAGTCCGTCTCCGGCAGGACCAGGACGAACTCCTCGCCTCCGTAGCGGGCAGCGACGTCTATCTCGCGCAAGTTCTGACGGATGACCGCGCTGACCGCCTTCAGCACCTGGTCTCCGCGCGGATGTCCGTAGGTGTCGTTGAACTGCTTGAAGTCGTCGATGTCCATCATGATGACCGAGAGGCGGTGCCCGAACCGCGTCGCACGCCCGAGCTCCTCCTCCAGCCGCTGCAGCAGATACCCGTGGTTGTACAGGTCAGTGAGCCGATCGGTCACCGACAGCCGCTCGAGCTCCTCGTGGAGCAGGGCGTTCTGAAGCGAAAGCGACGACTGGTTCGCAATGACCTGGAGCCGGTCCCGTTCCGCCACTCCTAGCTCGCGATAGGTGGTCCACGCCACGACCAGCACTCCCAGGATCGCGTCACCAGCACGGAGGGGAACTGCGGTCTGGGAGCGGACGTCGTCTGGCTCCTTGACCCAGTTCGCGAGCTCGCTGCCGTGAGGGACATCGGCTTGCTGCGTGAAGCCGTCGCGGAAGGCGGCACCGAGAATCGTCTCGGAGACAGGAACGACGGCCCTGAACCACTCGTCCGGCCGTCCCTGGCACGCACGCAGCCGCAAGGTCCAGGTGTCCTGGTCGAACAGATACACGCACGAGATTTCCGCACCTAGGATGCCGTTCGCGCCATCCACGACAAGAGACGCGACGTCATCCACGGACGAGAACACGGTCAGCGCCTTGAAGAACTCGTGGGTGAAGAAGATCTCGGCAAGGCGGTTCTCCAGCTCGGCATTGGCGCGCTCCAGCGCCTCCTTGCTCGCCTGAAGCTTCCGCTCGTGGCTGCGGATCTTGTCGTACGCAACCTGGAGCTCGACGAATATCTTCTCCTGCTCTTCGCTGCGTTTCTTGGCTACCAGCAGGTCCCAGACGAGCTCGGTTCCCGCGCCAGTGATGATGTCGACGCCCGCAGGGCATCGCTCTCCGATGCTCCTCGAGACCAGGGGGTCGTCCGACAGGTCCAAGATCAGGTCGAGCCCTTCGATCTGTGCGAGATCGTCGGCCTCGGTAGTCACGAAGATGCCAAGGTCCTCGGCCAGCCGCATCGCCGGGGCGCTGCGGCTCGAGTCGTACACTCCGACGACCCGGAGGTCCTCGACCTCGGACAGCAGCCGAAGCACCGAGGTCGCCCGGAGGCCCCCTCCCGCAATCACGACGCCGACGGGACCCGACCGTCGTCGGGTCGTCGTGCCGGTCGCGTCTAGGCCGTCGACAACCATCGTCCTTCAGACCTCACAGTTCACGGATACCGTATAGGTAGCTCCGAACGATAACCAACCCTGTGTCGAGATGAAACTCCATGGTGCGCGCGTGGCTTCCCCCCGTATCTTCGGCAAGCACGGGTATCCGCAACAGTGCGAGCTGCCTCTTGACCTCCTCTACGTTGCGATCGCCGATGGATGCCATCGCGGTATCGCCCTTGAACATCGCTGCGCCACCGGCGATCTTCGCAACGTACCGCCTGAGCCCGCCGCCTTGGGCGAGCATGTCGACCATCTTCGGCAGGGCGACGGTCGCGAAGCGGTCGGGGTTGCCGTCTGCAAGCGCGTTTTGCGGGGAGGGCAGCATGACGTGTGCGAGAGCTCCACGCCGCTTCGCCGCGTCCCAGACCGCCACGCCGACGCAGGAACCCAGCGCGGGCGTGAGCAGCACCTGGGGGTGCTCCGCCACGGCCACCTCGCCGGTGGTCACCATGACGACGTGCGGCTCGCCCCCCGTGACGGGGCCCTCTGTGGCATCGTTCAACACGCTTCCCCCAGTCACACGACGCCGAGCTTGCCCAGCATGACCTCGAGGCTGTCAGGGTCCGGCATGTACAGCACGACCGCGTCGATCCGCTCCTCCTCGGTTGCGAACGCCGTCTTGACGAGGACGGCCGTGTCCGCCTTCATGCCCACCTCTGCGGCGACCGAATCCAGGACTGCGCCGGTCATGTCGAAGGCGAACATGGGCTTCGACGGGAGCACGGTGAGGTCGGTCAGGCGACCGATGGCCGTGAGGTACGCTGTGATCAGCACGAATCCGGTCTGGGCGATGATGCTTTCCTCAGCAGAGCCCAGCGACTTCGTCGAGCCCACCGGCCTGTTGTGAAGCAGGTCGACGAGCCCGAGGAGCGCTTCGCGACCGCCCACGAACAGGACGCTCCCCTCGACGTTCCCGTACAGTCGCGCGAAGACGGCGCCGACCAGCGTCTCTGCTCCTCCGAGGACCTGCGGCACCTCGACCACCGGGACAAGCCGGACCTCCGGCACCTCGACCCCGACGGGTCTGCCGGTGATCTGCGCGAGCGCGGTGGCGGCATGTCCGGCACCGATGTTGCCGAGCTCGCGTATAGCGTCGAGCTGCAGGTCGGAAAGCGATTCGGGTCTCACCGCCCCTACCCCCTTAGCCGAAAAGCGTCCGCGGATCGAGGATCAGCGCCACGCTTCCGTCGCCGAGCACGGTCGCTCCGCCGAGCCCCTTGATACCCCTGAACAGCGGCGAGAGCGGCTTGATGACGACCTCCTGCCGCGACACCAACCGCTGCACCGCTAAAGCGTTCCTCGTGCCAGCCACGTCGACCAGCACGACGTGGTCTTTCTTCCGCGGCCGACCGCGGCGCCCGTCAGACTCGCCCACCAGCTGGTCAAGCCGCCACGCGGGGACGACCGAGCCATCGCGCAGAACGACGCACGGGCTCCTGTCGACCGTAGTGACTCGAACCTCATCGGTGGGCAGCACCTCTGCGACCGCCGAGAGAGGGAGTGCGAACGTCTGGTTGGCGGTGCCGACGAGCAGCGCAGGCACGATGGCGAGCGTGAGCGGCAGGCTGAGCGTGACTTCGAGCCCGGCTCCGACCTCCGTCTTGAGCGAGACCGTGCCACCGAGGTACTCGATCTTGCCCTTCACGACGTCCATCCCGACACCGCGGCCGGAGACTTTGGTGGCGCGCTCCGCCGTGGAGAAGCCCGGGGTACAGGTGAGCATGAGGACGTCTTCGTCGGTGTATGCTTCGCGGTCGGACGCCGAGACCAGGCCTCGAGCGCACGCCTTCTCCCAGATCCGTTCCACGTCGATGCCGCGTCCATCGTCGGCGACCGTGACGCGCACCTGATCGCGTTCTCGCTCAGCGCTCAGGCGTATCCACCCCCTCGGTGGCTTGCCCGCAGCCACCCGCTCCTCGACGCTCTCGATGCCGGGGTCTCCCGCGTTGCGCCGCAGGGGGACGATGGGGGGGCCGAGCTCGGCGAGCGCGGTCCGATCGAGCTCGATGTCCAAACCGGCCATCTCGAAGTCGACCTGCTTGCCGAGATCCCGTGCGAGGTCTCTGACCATGCGCGGGAACCGGTTGAAGATGTTGCCGACCGGCACCATCCTCGTCTGCATGACTTCGTGCTGAAGCTCAGAGGTCACCTGCTGCAACCCGGAGACCGCCTCGACGAGCTCGTGGTCGTCCCTGTCCCGGGCGATGCGTTCCAGCCGCGCACGCAGGATGACGAGCTCCCCGACCAGGTTGACCATCGCGTCGAGGTGACCGATGGACACTCGAACCGTCTGGGTCTCGGCGAGCTTCGGAACGATGCGCCTGCTGCGAGATTCGCGGCCCTCCTCGTCACGCGCCACCGTCGGCCGTGCAACATCGGATTCCACGTTGACTGATGCGATCTCACTGATGCCGAGGAGCGCCCGCTCGATAGCGTCGGGAGGCTCTGCCGTCTGCACCACCACGACGAAGCTGCGGTCGAACCGCTCGTCCTCGATGTCCCTCGCGCTCGGCTCTGTGTCGAGCACCGACCCCATGTGCCCGAGCCGCTTGATGGCCATGTAGGCCCGGACCGCCTTCAAGACGCTCGTCTCGTCGATCGTCACCGTGACCCGGTAGACCGCTCCCTCCGGCTCCGGTCCGCGCTCCGGCTCAGACGAGAGCGCGCCCTCATCCGCCGGAGCCGCCTGGCGAGCACCCGGCTCGGCACTCGCGACGAGATCGGCCACGATGGCGCTCGCATCGTATCGGCTTCCGCCCTCGCTTTCGTCGCTGATCAGCTCCCGGACGGCGTCGACGGCGCGAAGCATGAGGTCGATCAGCCCGGCGTCCACGGCCCTCTCGCGTTTCCGCACCGTGTCCATGAGGCTTTCCATCTTGTGGGTGAGGTCGGCGGTGCGCTCGTATCCCATCGCCGCCGCCATGCCTTTCAAGCTGTGCGCGCCGCGGAAGATCGTCTCGACGGGCTCGAGGTCGTGCGGGTCGGCTTCCAGCGAGAGCAGCCCGTCGGTGATGGCTTGGAGGTACTCCGCGCTCTCAGACAGGAAGACCTCCCGGTAGGCGGACATGTCGTCGCTCACGCGCCCACCCCCTCACGGACCGACCGCCGTATCTCTGCCGGGATCTTGTCCAGCGGGACGACCCTGTCGACCGCCCCGGCTTTCAGGGCCGCCTTCGGCATCCCCCACACGACGCTCGTGGCCTCATCCTGGGCGATCGTGGTACCTCCGCAGTTCTTGATCGCCTTGAGCCCGGCAGCCCCGTCGGAGCCCATGCCGGTAAGCACGACGCCTACTGCATGCTCTCCGTACGCGTGCGCAACGCTCTCGAACAACGGGTCGGCTGCCGGCCGCACGCCGTGCAGCGGCGAGCCCGACTCCAGGCGCACGCGATGCGTCGCACCACGCTCGACCACCATGTGCGTTCCGTGCGGCGCAACGTACCCCTTGCCAGGAACCAGACGCGCCCCGTCAGAGGCCTCAGCGAAGTCGATCCTCGACGCCTTCGTCAGGCGTTTCGCGAGAGAAGCGGAGAAGCCGGACGGGAGGTGCTGCACCACCAGGTACGAGCACGGCAGACCAGGCCCGATCGCTGCAAACAGCCGCTCGAGAGCTGGAGGGCCCCCTGTCGAGGCAGCCACGGCTACGACGCTGCGCAGAATCGTCGATCCGGAACCCCCCGCAGAGCCAGCGGCGGGCCCGCCAGGCTCGGCCGGACCTAGAGGCACTCGCTTCGCAGGATCCACGCGATACGCAGTCTTGATCTTCTTGAGCATGACTTCAGAGAGCTCGGTAAGCGAGGTGGCCACTCCGCTCCTCGGCTTCACGACGAAGTCAGAGGCCCCTGCCGAGAGAGCCTGGTACGTCGTGTCTGGATCGTCCAGGCTCGACAGCATCACCACGCGAGACTTGGTCGACTTCATCAGCACCGGCAGCGCCTCAAGGCCGGTGAGATCCGGCATCTCGATGTCGAGCGTGATGACGTCCGGCTCGAGCTCGATTGCTCGCTCGATCGCCTCGACCCCAGTCTTCGCCGTTCCGACGACCTCGATCCGCGGATCGACTGACAGCGCCCGCGACAGCATCTGCCGGATGAGCGCTGAGTCGTCGACGATGAGGACCTTGATCGTCGGCAGCATCGGCGCTCATCACCGTGGGGAGGACTGAAGGCACTTCTTGACCGTCTCGAGCACCTTGGTCGGCTGGAAGGGCTTCACCAGGAAATCCATCGCACCGGCCTCCAGCGCCTCCACGATGAGCTTCTGCTGACCCATCGCGCTGACCATGAGCACCCGTGCGTGAGGGTCGTGCTCCCGGATCTTCCTCAGGGCCTCGATGCCATCCATCTCCGGCATCGTGATATCCATGGTGGTGAGGTCTGGCCGCACCTCCAAGTACTTCTCCACGGCGTCCCTGCCGTTCACGGCCTCGTGGATGACGTAGCCCTCCTTGGACAGGATGTCGCGGATCATCATCCGCATGAATGCTGCGTCGTCGACGACGAGCACCGACCTAGACATCTGCGCTCGCCTCCTCTGCATCCGTCACGGAGACGAATACCGCAGGTGGAACCAGTTTGTCGGGCACGAGCAGCATCACTAGCCGCCCTTCATGGTCCGCAACTCCCTCAAAAGCGTCGGCAAGCTCGCTGGACGCAAGCGACTCGGGAGTCTGCATAACCGCAGCAGCCGACATGCGGGCGACCTCGTGCGCTGAGTCGACGGCGAACCCCACGAGCCCGGCAGTGGTCTCCGTCACGATCACGCGAGAGCTTCCTGAGCGCGAGGAGCCTTCGCCGAACAGCCGACGGCCAAGATCCACAACGGGCACGATCTGCCCGCGCAGGTTTATGACGCCTTCCACGAAGTCGGGAGCGTGCGGCACGGGAGTCGGCTTCTCATACCTGATGATGCTCGTGACGCGCTCGACCGGCAGCCCGAACTCCTCTTCACCGAGCGTGAAGAGCACCACCTGACGGACGGCGTCGCTCGAGGTGCCTTCCATGACGAGCTCCTACTCCACCTTGAAGCGGCGGACGGACTCTTCGAGCCGCCTGGCCATCTCGGCGAGCTCCTGCGCGGACGACGAGATCTCCTGCATGCAGGCCGTTTGCTGCTGGGCCGCAGCAGCGGTCTCCTCGGCGGACGCCGCGTTCTCCTCGACGACCGCCGCGATGTCGTGCATCGCCTTGTCCACTTCCATGGTGCGCTGCGCCTGCTCAGCCATCGCGGCAGCGATCTCCTCTGCAAGCGTCGCGGTCTTCGTGACCGCCTCCGTGATGCTGCGCAGCGCCTCGCCCGTCCGGCCGACGACCTCGCTGCCGATGACGACCTCGTTCGCGCCGCGCTCCATGTACTTGAGCGCCTTGGCCGTCTCGGCCTGCACGTCTTTGATCAGCTCCCCGATCTGCTGGGCCGCCTTGCCAGAACCTTCTGCGAGCTTGCGGACTTCCTCGGCCACGACCGAGAAGCCACGGCCTGACTCTCCGGCACGCGCTGCCTCGATCGCCGCGTTCAGAGACAGCAGGTTCGTCTGGTCGGCGATCGACGTGATGACATCGACGATGTGGCCGATCTCCTCTGAACGCTTGCCGAGCATCTCGACCGACTCGGCGAGCGTCTCGATGGCGTTGCGAACATCGGCGATCTTCTCGATGGCCTCGGCGGTCGCCTGCTCGCCTTGCAACGCAGCCTTGGCCGCTTCTTCGCTGGTCTTGCTCGCCTCCTCGGCGCGCCGCGCCACGGCATTCACCGTTCCGGTGATCGACTCCATGGCCGAGGTCGTCTCCTCGACCTTGCGAGACTGGAGCTCCGCGCCATGCGCGATCTGCTGCACCGAGGAGGAGATCTCCATCGAAGACGAGTTGATTTCCTCAGATGACGCCGAAAGCTGGGTCGCCGCGTTCGTGACCTGCTCGGAGGAGCGGCGCACACCGGCTGCGATCTCGCCGAGCGATGCGATGAGGTGGTTGCAGTCCTCCGTCAGCCTGCCGATCTCGTCATCGTGCAGCTTCTCGGCCCGCACCGTGAGATCGCCGTCTGCGGCCCTCGCCATGACTGCACCGAGGTCTTGCAGCGGCTGGAGGACGCGTCGCCGGAAGGCGCGCCACCAGGCGAGCTGGCCCGGAACGGCGCAGATCAGCATGGCGATGGCGCCGAACAGGGCCGTGTACAGGAGCTTGTCGCCATGGATGCCGAGCACGGCCACCGCGAACACCCCGGTGAGCGTCAACCCGATCGCTACCGCCGGACCGATCGTGGCCCAGGTCCAGAGCGTGAACGTGAGCAGCAGCCCCTTGCGAGCGTCCGAACCCGGCTGGAACATGCTGTCTCGCGCCATCAACGACCCCTCCTCGGAACGGTCTTCCGCCTCGCACCCGCCTAAGGATACTACACGCCCTCGGACGCGACTCCTCAGACCCGCCCTAACGCTCGTACGGCTTCCTGTACACCCGCTCCCGGCCGTTCACCAGTTCGAAGCTCGGCTTGGTCCCGGGCGGTATACGCTCGCTCCTTCCCAACACCAGGTAGCCCCCGCGCGCGAGGGCGGACCAGAACACCCCAAGAAGCCGGTCCTGCTCCTGCCGGTTGAAGTAGATGAACACGTTCCGGCAGAACACCACGTCCACGACGTGTATCGGCGAATCGGTGAGCAAGTTGAGCTGCTGGAACTTGCATAGACGCGCAACCTCGGGCTTGATGACGAAGGTGTCCTCGCGCTCCTCGATGAAGCGACGCCTGTCTGCGGCAGGGATGTGGGCCAGCTGTTGCAGAGGGTATTCGGCTCGGCGCGCGATCTCGAGCGCCTTCGGATCGATGTCGGTCCCGAGGACAGACAGCAGGAATCCGCCGTGGTCGGGTCCCATGCCCGCGAGGAACGACATGGCGATCGAGTACGCCTCCTGACCGGTCGAACAGCCGGCTGACCAGACACGGATCATCCGCTGGTGGCGCCGCCGCTTCTCTTCGAGGAGCTGCGGCACGATCTGAGAGCGGAAGACATCGAACACCGTCGGGTCGCGGAAGAACTGCGTCACGTTAATCGTCAGCGTGTCGATGAGCTTCGAGTACTCTTCCGGATGCTCATCGAGGTACGCAGCGTACTGACGGTAGCTGTGGAGGCCGAGCGCGTTGAGCCGCGTGGCCAGCCGACGCTCGACGTAGCGCGTCCGGTATTGCGCCAGGTCCAAGCCCCGTTCATCGCGGATCTTCGCGATGATGCGATCGAGGTTGCCCCGGTAGACCGTCTCCGCCGCGTGGGGATCCATTCGCCTCCCGACTGCCGAGCTGCCACCCTCCATTGTAGAATACGCGTACCACTCCTCCGTGCGACAGGAGCCGCATGCACCGAGCACCGACGCACCTGCGCATCCTCGCGTGCATCGCCGCCTGCGCCTGCTTCGTGCTGAGTGCGGGTGCGGCAGCGGCGATCGCTCAGGACTACGTCTCCCGCGACGTCCTCGCGCCCGGGTCGGCGGTAGCGACCACCTCGGTGGGCGGCATGAGGCTCAGCGAGGCCAAGCAGGCGATCGAACGAGATCTCGCTGCCTCGTTCGGGCAGACCATGACCGTGATGGCCGGACAGCGCACCGTGCAGGTGCAGCCGTCACAGTTCCTGCGCGTAGACCTCGCCCGGACGTTGGGAAGCCTCGCGCAAGCCAAGGGCCGGACGCCTACGGCGCGCAGGCTGCTGGCTCAGGCCACCGGCGCACCGTACGGTACCAAGGTCCCTCCGCAGATCGCCGTCGACCGCGCCGCACTCGATGCGTGGGTGGCTACCCTCGCGGCGTCGGTGGGGACCCCGGCTTCCGATGCCACACTCACGGTACAGGACCGTCAGCTCGTGGCGATCCCTGAACGGGTAGGCTTCTCCATCGACCCTCGCAAGGCCGCAGACGCAGTGGCTGTGGCACTGGCACGCGGAGACGACAGCGTCCGTCTCCCCGTCACCCGGATCGAGCCGAAGGTCACGCGCGAGGACCTCGGCATGGCGATCCTCGTCAGACGGGCCGACCGTCGGCTCTTCCTCTACGAAGACGGCAGGCTCGTGAAGGTCTATCGCGTTGCGGTCGGCGCGCCTGGCTTCCCGACGCCTCGAGGTCGCTGGACGATCGTCCGAAAACGCTACATGCCGACGTGGGGAAACCCGGGGTCGGACTGGGCGAAGGACATGCCTCGGTTCATCCCGCCCGGACCGAACAACCCCCTCGGCACGCGCGCTTTGGACCTGAGCGCGCCGGGAATCCGCATCCACGGCACGAACAAGGACTACTCGATCGGTCAAGCGGCCTCGCACGGTTGCATGCGGATGCACCGCTGGGACATCGAAGACCTCTACGACCGAGTGCCGGTCGGCACACCCGTGTTCATCATCGACTGAGATCGCCCGGGACGCGATCCTCGATCTCGACGCGACCCGTCCACGCGATGCCGGACGCCGAAAGGACCGACTCCGTACGCTCCGCGTCTTCCAGCGCCGTCCTGACGGCGATGCCGCACAGCGCCCCCAGAGACTTCGGGGTAGGCACGGCCGCAACGGGAATCCCCGCATCGGCAAGCGCCTTCTCGGCAGCCAGAGCATCGTGGGTCGTCCCGAACCCATACACGACGAAGCGGAGCATCACGCCTGGCACACCTCGCGCACGGCCTCGACCGCCCGCTCCACGTCGTCTTCGGTCACACCACGGCCCACGCTGAAACGGACCGCGCCCGTCTCAAGCGTTCCAGCCGAAGCGTGTGCCGCTGGCGCGCAGTGCAGTCCTGAGCGGACTGCGATGCCGAAGCGCGAATCGAGTTCGTATGCGATCCGGTCCGGTTCGACCGACTCGTGGATGATGCTGACGACCGGGGCCCGCTCTTCGCCGGGAGCCGGTCCGAGCACGGCAATCCCGGGGACTTCGAGCAGTCCGTCCACGAGCCTCTGCACGAGACGCCGCTCGTGCGCCATGATCGCATCCAGCTCGCGCGCGAGCACTCCCACGCCTGCCGCGAGTCCCGCGATGGCGGGGACGGGAGGGGTGCCTGCTTCGTAGCGATCCGGGCGTGCGTCAGGCATGGCAGGCGAGACCGACTCCCCTCCGCTTCCGCCCTGGACCAGCTCGGGCAGCTCAAGACCCGGTGCAAGGTACACCACGCCGACGCCCTGGGGTCCCAGCAGCCCCTTGTGGCCGGACGCCACGTAGACGTCCGCGCCGAGAGCTCGCACGTCGACACGCAGGTGTCCGGCCGCCTGGGCTCCGTCGACCACGAGCACGGCACCGTGCTCGTGGGCGATGTCGGCCAGGTCGGCCACGGGCTGGATCGCGCCGGTGACGTTCGACGCGTGCTGGCACACGACCGCCTTGGTCTTGCCTGCCGCGATGATCGCCTCGGCCGCATCGAGGTCCACGCGCCCAGCGCCATCGACGGGCATGCGCACCACCTCCACGCCGTGTGCTTCGAGCACCGCCAGGGGCCGCATCACTGCGTTGTGTTCCACGCTGGAGATGACGACGCGATCACCGGCGCCAAGCAGGCCCTTGAGCGCCATGTTCAGGCCGAAGGTGCATCCCGGCACGAACAACAGGTCGCGAGCATCGCCCGCTCCGAGGAACGACGCCACTGCGCTTCGGGCCTCCAAGACGAGCCGCGCCGCCTCCAGTGCCAGCCGGTGCGCACTGCGATGGGGGTTGCCGCCCGCTGGTCCGAGCGCCCGCTTAACCGCCGCGAACACCTCGGGCGGCTTCGGCCACGACGTCGCTGCGTGGTCGAGGTAGATGATTCCATCGTGTGGCATCCGCTATCCGTGCCCCCCGCCGGCCATCATCTCGACCGCGTGCTCCAACTGGTCCGCGACGATAGCGAATGCCTGCCGAACCGCTTTCTCGCTGCCAGGGAAGTTGATGATGAGCGTCTTGCCCCGCTGGGCCGCGACGCCGCGGGACAGCATCGCGCGCCTCGTCGTTGCAAGGCTCTCGGCGCGGATCGTCTCCGCGATTCCCGGCACTGCCCGCTGCGCGAGCGACATCGTCACCTCCGGGCACACGTCCCGTGGCCCAAGGCCGGTGCCGCCCGTCGAGAACAGGACGTCCACCTCGTCCACGTCGCACATCTCCGTGATGGCGAGCGCGATCGCCTCCGCTTCGTCCGGCACGACGTGGTATGCAGCCACGAGCCATCCGCGGCTCTCCGCGAGCTCGATCAGCGCCTTGCCGGACGTGTCTTCAGCTTCGCCGGCTGCACGCGTGTCAGAACACGTGAGCACCCCGATCCTGAGCACCTAGGCCTCCCCAAGACGTTCGACCGCAACCGTGTCACCGACGCGCACCGTACCACCACGCCTGACCACTGCGAAGATGCCCTCCCGGGGCATCACGCAGTCGCCTGCCTGGTAGAAGATCGCGCACTTCGTGTGGCAGACCTTCCCGATCTGGCTCACTTCGAGCACCGCGTCCTCGCCGATCCGGAGAACCGTTCCCACCGGAAGTGAAACCAGGTCGATGCCCTCAGTCGTGATGTTCTCCGCAAAGTCGCCGGCATCCACGTCCAAGCCTTTGGCCCGCATGTAGTCGATCGACTCCCGGGCAAGCAGGCTCACTTGGCGGTGCCAGTCGCCTGCGTGCGCATCGCCTTCGAAGCCGTGGCCTTCACGCAGCACGCCTTCTTCTCCCCGCGACTTACGGACCGTCTTGCGTTCCGAGAGGTTGACTGAGACGACGGTCCCTCTGGGGAGCGCATGTGCCGTCTCGCTCACCTCGACTCCTCTCTGACGAAGCGGCCGGATGCGCCGCCTTCCTTCTCCAGAAGCATGACGTCCGTGACGACCATGCTGCGGTCGACGGCCTTGCACATGTCGTACACCGTGAGCCCCGCGACGGCGGCCGCCGTCAGCGCTTCCATCTCGACGCCTGTCTTGCCGTCCGTCTCGGCGGTCGCAGTGATGACGATGGCAGAGTACTCGGGCTCGAGGTCGACTGCGACGTGCGTCAGCGACAGCGGGTGGCACATCGGGATGAGGGCCGCAGTCTGCTTGGCCGCCATGATGCCCGCTATCCTCGCCGTGGCCAGCACGTCGCCCTTCGGAGCCGTGCCGCCGAGGATCATCTCCAGGGTCGAGGGCTCCATCAACACCTTCGCCTGTGCGACTGCCCGTCTGTGCGTCACCGGCTTGCCGGACACATCCACCATGCGCGCCGCTCCGCGCTCGTCGATGTGCGTGAGCTTCTTGTCTTCCATCTCACCCTCCGATCTGCGACATGCGCCGGATGGTGCCGACGCGCATGTTGTGGTGCTCTGGCTTCGCAGCCAGCGCACGCTCGATCAGCGCCCGCACTGCGTCGTCGTCGCCGGTACGCAGAACGCTGCGGGCATCCAGCTCGTCGTCCGAGAACAGACAGGTGCGAAGCCGGCCGTCCGCCGTCAGACGCAGACGGTTGCACTCACCGCAGAAGTGGTGCGAGAGCGGCGAGATGACGCCGAGCGTGCCCGCCGCGCCGTCGAACCGATAGTACCGCGCAGGCCCCCATCCGCCGGGCGCCTCCTCGCGGGAGACCGCCTTCAGCTCGCCGAATCCCGCTGCAGCACCCTCTGCGGCGAGGCGTGCAAGGATCTCGTCCGAGGGAACCTCGTCTTCGATCGTCCAGCCGTCTGCCTCCGCGCCGCCGCACACGGTCCCATCGTCCGCACCGCCGACGGGCATGTATTCGATGAACCGCACGTGGACGGGCCGCTCGAACGTCATCCGAGCGAAAGCCGCGAGGTCCTGATGCAAGCGCCGCACGACCACGACGTTGAGCTTCACCGGATCCATGCCGGCATCGAACGCCGCGTCAAGCCCTGCGAGCACCTCCGACAGCCGGCCCCCTCGGGTGATGCGGGCGAAGACGTCGGGGTCGAGGGTGTCGAGCGAGACGTTCACCCGTCGGAGCCCCGCAGCGGCGAGTTCGTGCGCGTAGCGCGCAAGGAGCGTGCCGTTGGTCGTGAGCGCAATCGCCTCGATGCCAGTGACCTCCAGCAGGCGCCGCACGTGGCCGACCAAACCTCGCCTGACGAGCGGCTCGCCCCCCGTCAGCCTGATCTTCGAGATTCCCTGCCCTGCCGCAACGGCAGCGAACCGCTCGATCTCCTCGTACGTGAGCAGCTCGTCGTGAGGCTTCCAGGCGACGCCGCCTTCCGGCATGCAGTACACGCACCGCAGGTTGCACCGGTCCGTGACCGAGATGCGCAGGTAGTCGATCCGTCTGCCGAAGGAGTCAGTCGCCATCTCGGACTCCTCGGAGGAACTCGCGCTCGACGAAGTCGGCGAGAGCGACGCGGTCGCCGAGCGAGAAGCGCGGCACGCCTGGCGCGTCGATGCCTTCATCGTCGGTCACGATAGCGACGAGCTCGGACGGGGCGCTGATGAGCTCGCGCGAACGCGCGCGCCGCACGACCTCGATACGCACGCGCGCCGTGCGCTTGAAGCCCTCGGTCACGAGGAGGTCGCATCCTGCACGCTCGGCCTCCGCCGCGATATCGTCGAGCGAGAGCTCCTCCTCGAGGCGCCGAATCGTCACCAGCTGCGAGGGCGACGCGACCATCACGACGCGCGCCCCGGCGCGTGCGTGACGCCACGAGTCCTTGCCCGCCACGTCGATGTCGACTTCGTGTGCGTGATGCTTGCATGTGGCGACCACGTACCCGCGCGCAGCGAGCTCGGCGACCACGCCTTCGAGCACGGTGGTCTTGCCGACATCGCTCTTGCCGACGATCGACACGACCGGTATGCCTGGTGCGCTGCTCACCTCAGAAGCACCCGAGGTCGCAGTTGACGACCTTCGCGCCCACCATGTCCGCGGCAGCCCCGGCGACCTTGTACGGCACGCCGAAGTCCTCTGCCAGCTTGCGCAGCACCGGGCAGGTGATGCGACCGTCGGCGGCCTTCTCGCGCACCGCAGCTTCAAGCTCCGGCGTCACCCGTTCCGCCCAGCGCGGATCGATCTGCTTCGCTCCTTTGTCGGTGCTCATGGCGTCCCTTCCTCCATGTCGAGACGGATGCACTCCACCACGCTTCCCTGCTCGAATCGCGACTCGCCCTCCGGAAGCACCAGCAGTGCGTTCGCACGATGCATCGAGGTGAGCATCGCGGACGACTGCGCGCCAGACAGGCGCGCCACGTACCCGCCCTTCCCGTCCCGTTCGACCCGGGCACGCAGGAAGTACCGGCGGTCCGGCTTCTTGTGCACGTCGTGGGCGAGCGTCACAGGATGGCGGGGGCGGTCGAGCGCCGTGTGTCCAGCCATCTTCCGCACGACCGGCCGCACGAACAGTTCGAAGCCCACCATCGTCGAGGTGGGATTCCCCGGCAGGCCGAAGAACGGCGTCGTGCCGATGCGCCCGTGAGTCTGCGGTGCACCGGGACGCATCGCCACCTTCCAGAAGTCCATCTCGCCCAGGCGCTCGAGCACGCCCTTGACGACGTCGTAGTCGCCCATGCTCACGCCGCCGGTGGTCACCATCAGGTCGAACTCCGGCGCCCGGGACAACAGCGCCTCGGTCGCGGCCGCATCATCGCGCGCGACGCCGAGCACGTGCGGCTCGCCGCCCGCAGCGATCACCTGCGCCGACAGCGAGTACGAGTTCGAGTTGCGGATCTTGCCCGGCCCGGGCTTCTCACCCACGTCTACCAGCTCGTCGCCGGTGGCGACGATTGCAACGCGCGGCTTCCGGTACACGAGCGGCTCGGAGCAGCCGACCGACGCCAGCAGCCCGACGGCGGCTGGCCCCACGACCTCGCCAGCGGACAGCACGACCTCGCCTGCGCGAACGTCCTCGCCCTTGCGCCTCACGTTCTCGCCCGGCCGCACCGCAGCGAAGATGACCGCCGTCGCTCCCCCGTCCTCCGCCCGCGTCCGCTCGACCATCACGACCGCATCCGCGCCGTCCGGGATCGGGGCGCCCGTCATGATGCGCGCTGCCTGACCAGGGCCGATCTCACGCGAGGGGAAGACCCCTGCCGGCACGTGCTCGACCACCTCGAGCCGGACGGGCGTCGCCTCGCTCGCGTCGTGCACGTCAGCGGCTCGAACCGCGTAACCATCCATGGCCGAGTTGTCGAACGGCGCGACGTCGATGTCCGACACCACGTTCTCGGCAAGCACGCGACCGAGCGCCTCGACCAGCCCGACGCGTTCGGTCCCGAGGGGCACGATGCCGGCGAGCACGCGCTCGCGAGCCTCATCGACCGTGATCATCTGGCATCCCGCCCTTCGACGACGCGATACGGGTTCGTGTACACGACCAACTTGCCTCCCCGCGCGTAGCCCACGAGTGTGAGCCCCACCGCTTCCGCGACGTCGGCGGCGAGGTCGGTCACCGCCGTGCGCGACACCACCACGGGCACCTTCGCTTTTGCCGCCTTCACCGCCATCTCGTAGGAGATGCGCCCGGTCGTGAGCAGCACCGCGCCTTCGGTGCTCACGCGGTCGAGCCACGCCCTGCCGAGCACCTTGTCGACCGCGTTGTGACGCCCCACGTCCTCTCGCACCAGCAGGACCCGCCCCTCTCGCGCGAGTGCGCACGCATGCACGCCGCCCGTGTCGCGATACAGCGCTGCTCCACGCGCCATCTGCCCGACGAGGTCGTACAGCTCGTCAGCAGTCACCACGGTACCGTCTGTCACCGCCTCCAGCCCGAGGGTGTGGCCGAGCGACGCGAAGGTCACCCCCTTGCCGCAGCCGGCGGTGATGTAGCGGCGCCGGTACACGAGGTCCTCGGGGACCGCTTCCGCGCTGCGGACGTAGACGAGTCCTCGCTTGTGATCGACGTCGATGCCCTGCAAAGCGTCCCGAACAGCGAGCAGCCCCTCGGAGACGAGGAATCCGACCGCCAGCTCCTCCAAATCCGCAGGCGTGGCCTGCACGGTCGCGATCTCGGCATCATTCATGTTGATCGTGACGGCCCGCTCGGCAGGCATGCGGCGGCCGCGTCGCGTCCCCACCTCGATCACGGCCGCGGGCGAGGTCGCCTGCAGCTCCTCGTGAGCTGACTCGCGCACCTCAGCGAGGTCCTCCGGCGTGTTCACATTCACGAAGCTCAGCAGGCCCGGGTCGACGGCGCGCAGCGTCTCGGCGTCGACCTCCCGAACGGCGAGGGCCGGGAACATGGCAACGAGGCGCCGCCGACCAGTCTCGAGCACGCGGCGGGCGTGCGGGAGGCAATCACGGTGGTACAGGGCGAGCAGCGGCTCCACGCCCTTCTCGGTGCGCGGGACCACGACCTGTGCGCCCTCGCGCGCGTCCCACAGGGCGCGCACGACCTCAGGGTTGAGCCACGGCATGTCGGCGGCGAGCGCGAGCACCCACTCGTCGGGAGCGTTCTTCAAGGCGGTGGCAAGCCCGCCGAGCGGTCCCTGGTACGCGACCTCGTCGATCCACACCTCCACGCCGGCAGGCAGCCCCGCGTCTGCCAGAGCCTCGGGACGGTTCGTGACGACGGCGACGCGCTCGCACACCGCCGCAGCGGCTTCGGCGACCCGTGAGATCAGCGGCTCGCCGTCCACGAGCAGCAGCGTCTTGTCGACCCCCATGCGCATCGAACGACCGCCGGCCAGCACTGCCGCGGTGGCCGGGATCCTCGCTTCTGACGCTCCCATCATCCCGATGCCCCTTCGTGCGACGACGGCTCTTCCGCGACGCGGACCGCCGTGGCCTTGAAGACTGCCAGCACCTCAGCACCCGGCGCAAGCCTGAGCTCCCGCGCCGCTGCCCTGGACACGCGCGCTGCAATCCGGACGCCGGCGCACTCAAGGATCGCCCGGAACGTCACCCCCGCTGGCTCCAGCTCGCGCACTACGCAGGCAAGCCTGTTGCGCGCCGAGCTCGCAGGGACGTTCGCGCCCGCCTCGAACAGCACGACGTCTTCGGGACGGACCCCGAGGCGCACTCGCGCGCCCGGCTCGACCGGAGCGACGGCGAAGAGATCGACGCCCTCGCACACGATGCGCGCCACGCCTTCTTCGACCTCCGCGACGACCCCCGCCACTGGCGCCTCCAGCCCGAGGAAGCCGGCGGCCCACGGATCGCCGGGCACGAGGAACACGTCGTCCGCCGGCCCGCTCGCGACGATGCGTCCCTCTCGCATCACGGCGACGTCGTCGGCGACGAGCGCGGCTTCGTCGTGGTCGTGCGTGACCCACAGCACCGTCATGCCGTCCTCGTGCAGCAGCCGCGCGAAGTCCTGCGCAAGACGCAGCTTGACGACCGGGTCGAGGGACGCGAGCGGTTCGTCCAGCAGCAGCACGCGCGGCCGCACGGCGAGCGCCCGAGCCAGCGCAACCCGCTGCGCCTCCCCACCCGAGAGCGCAAGCGCCGAGCGGTCTTCCCATCCGCCAAGGCCGACCCGTTCGAGCGCCTCGGCCACGCGGCATCGCCAATCCGCGGTCGGAAGCCCCCTGAGCGCGAGCCCGTATCCGACGTTCTCGCCGACGGTACCCTTGAACAGCCAGGGGCGCTGGAACGCAGCCGCGATCTGCAGACGGGCCTTCCGATCGCCCGCGCTGACCTCGCGGCCGTCGAACACGATGCGGCCCGCATCAGGCCGCTCCAGGAGCCCGAGCACCGCGAGGAGCGTCGACTTGCCTGCGCCGGAGGGGCCGAGCAGCGCCACCGTCCGGCCGGCTTCGAGCGCAAGCCGGTCGACTGCGAGCACTTCTCGCCGCCGGTAGGACTTCCGGATGCCTTGCGCTTCGAGCACCGCGCTCATGATCGCTCGAACCTCTCGGCAGAACGCTGGACGCGCGCCAGCACAGCGTTGACCGCTACGACCAGGGCGAGCAGCACCGCCGAGAGCGCGAGCGCCGGTCCGTAACGGCCCATGCGCGTGTACTGCACGATCGCCGTGGTCATCACGCGAGTCGAACCCTCGAGGTTGCCGCCGACCATCATGACGGCTCCGACCTCGGAGATCACCGCGCCGAAGCCCGCAGCGACGGCGGCGACCACACCCATGCGCGCCTCCTTGAGGACCAAGACCGCCTCGTGCCATCGCGATGCCCCGAGCGAACGGGCCTGCAGCCGCAGCTCGACCGGAACCGATGCGACCGCCGTGGCCGTGACGGCCGCCACCACCGGCATGGCGATGACCGCCTGGGCGATGACCATCGCCGGACGCGTGTAGAGCAAGCCGAGCGATCCGAGGGGTCCACGGCGCGACAGAAGCATCGCCACCACCAGGCCGACCACCACCGGCGGCAGACCCATCCCCGCGTTCGCCAGAACCAGGAAGACGTTCCGGGCGGCCCCGCGACGCATGCCCAGGTACAGACCAGCAGGGACACCGAGCACGAGCGCGACCGCGACCGCCGCGCCCGACACGCGAAGCGAGGTCGCCACTACCTCCCACACGTCGACGCCGCCCGATGCAAGCGCCTGCACGCCCTCGCCGATCGCATCCAAGAACAGGTTCACGACCCGCCCCCTTCGGCATCCGGCACGAACAGCGGTGCGCCGAATCGGTCGACTCCGAACCTGCCGATGAGCCGCTGGCCTTGCGGGCCGCATATCCACTCGACGAAGTCCCGTGCCCCGCGCTCGTTGCGCGCCCCCGCGACGGGGATGACCCCGTACTGGTTTCGCAGGGCCGGATCGCCCGAGAAGAGCACCGCCAGGTCGAGGGCGTCGCGCATCGCGGCGAACGTCGCTTCGTCCGTCAGGGCGTACGCCTGCTTCTCTGACGCGATCTTGAGCGTCTCGCCCATGCCCTGTCCCGTGATGAGGTACCAGTCCCCCGCAGGCTCGCCCCCAGCCGCGGCCCACACCGCCCGCTCCTTCGCGTGCGTCCCTGAGCCGTCGCCCCGTGAGACGAACGCCAAGCGTGCGTCGCGGATGCGCTTGAACGCTTCTGCAGCCGACCGCGCCTGGCGGGTCCTGGCCGGGTCGTCTTGAGGGCCGACGATCACGAAGCGGTTGTAGCAGACCTGGCGTCGCTCCAGCCCGTGACCGTCTGCGACGAACGCGGCCTCCTGGTCCGGCGCGTGCACCAGCAAGACGTCGGCGTCCTTCTGACGGCCGAGGCGAAGCGCCTCGCCCGTACCGACGGCGACCACCTCGACCGACCACGCAGGATACGCC
>JAOAFY010000040.1 GCA_026416035.1 Coriobacteriia bacterium
GGCGTCACTGAAGCGCCCTTGGCTCGAAGTCCAAGACGTTGCTCGACGCCGAAGCGATGCTGCTCGTCGACGATCACCGCCGTAAGTCGTGCGAAGCGGACGTCGCGCTGGATGAGGGCGTGGGTGCCGAAGAGCACGTCGAGGTCGCCCGCGGCGGTGCGTGCCAGCAGGTCAGAACGTTCGGCGCGAGGAGTCGAGCCGGTGAGCAGCCCCCACCTGACGCCTGCGCCGGACAGGAGTGGGCCGATGGCCCGGGCGTACTGCTCCGCGAGCACTTCGGTCGGCGCCATCATCGCAGCTTGGCCGTGCGAATCTGCCGCGGCGGCAAGCGCGAACGCTGCGACGATCGTCTTGCCGCTCCCGACGTCCCCGAGAAGCATCCTATTCATCGGGCGAGGCGCTGCCATGTCTGCGAGGACTTCATCGACCGCACTTCTCTGGTCGTCTGTGAGGTCGAACGGAAGCGACGAGAGAAGCGACTTCACGCACGGGCCGTCTACGGTGTGGCTCACCGCACCAGCAGCAGCAGAACGCGCCTGCCTCCTGGCTGCCACGACGAGCTGGAGGTCGAAGTGTTCCTGGTAGGCCAGCCGCTGTCGTGCGGCCCTTACGTCGTCGAGGGTCCGTGGGCCGTGGATCGCGTGCAGGGCCCACCTGAGCGACGGTAGCCCTCGGCGTGCGCGAAGGGCGGCAGGCAGCGGGTCTGGCACGGCGCCATAGTCTGCGACTGCGGCGCCGATGATCCGCCGAAGCCAGTTCGTCGACAGCCCCTCGGTCGTGCGGTAGACGGGGAGGATGCGCCCCAGGCTCACGGGGGCATCGGATGAGCCGAGCCGCTCGACGAACGGGTTCTTCATCTGCTTGAGCCCGTAGTCGATCTCGAGAGTCCCCGCGATCGCCACTCTGTCGCCCACCCGGTATCGCTGCGCGACGTACGGCTGGTTGAACCAGACGCCGACCACGACGCCTGTCTCGTCGGCGACTGCGACCTCGGTGATCGTGAGGCGCGGACGCGGGCTGCGTACGGTGATGTCCGCGACCGTGCCGACCGCAGTGGCCTCAGTACCCGGTGGGATCTCGCGGATCGACCTAAGCGAGCTCAGGTCCAGGTAGCGGAACGGATAGTGCTCGACGAGATCGCCGATCGTCACGACGCCGAGGCGGCCGAGGGCTTCCGCTCGGCGCTCGTCGACGAAGCGCGCTTGGACGACCGGCAAGCCCCAGCTCTCCAAGCAGCGTGGGTCGCTTGCCCGGATGCCGGCCAAGGACCCCCTCGGCATCACGGCTCCGGGTAGTAGGCGGCACCCACGGCACCGGGTCCGGCGTACGTGCCGATGACGGCGCCTACGTGTCCAGTGAGGACGAGCTCGTATCGTGCGTCTGCGGTGTCCAGGGCGGATTTCAGCTCGTCGGCAAGCTCGGGCGTCGTCGAGTGGAACAGGGCCAGGCGGACGGGGCGCGCCTTCGAGTCGGCTGCGACCTTGGCGGCGATCTCAGCGAGGGCGGCCTTCGTCCCTCGGACCTTCTTGTACGGTTCTATGATCCCGTCCTTGTTGAACGTCAGCACGGGCTTGATGTTGAGAAGGTTCGCGGCCAACCCCTGAGCCTTGCCTGCCCGGCCCCCCTTCACGAGGTAGTCGAGCGTTCCGAGCGCGAACAGCAGCGTCAGCCCTTCGACCACGTGCACAGCCGCGGCCTCGACCGCCTCCGCGTCGCCACCCGCATCGCGTTCAGCGACGGCCGCCATCACGGCCAGCGCAGTCCCGGCGGTGACGATCTTGGTGTCCACGATCCTGACCGGTACCGGGGCAGCCGCCGAGGCAAGGGTCGCCGACTCGATGGTTCCGGAGAGTGCAGAGCTGAGGTGTATCGACACGATTTCCTCGCATCCCTGCTCTGCGAGCGAGGCGTAGACGGCGGAGAACTCTGCCGGCGAGGGCTGGGAGGTCTTGGGGAGGTCCGACGCTTGCAGGAGCTTCTCATAGAAAGCATCAGGCGTGATGTCGATCCAGTCGAGGTACGTCGTATCGCCGAACATCACCTTCAGCGGGACCATGACCACGTCGTGCTCCGCGAGCCACTGAGGACCGAGGTCGCACGTGCTGTCGCAGACGATGCCCACCTTCATCTCCCTCACCCCTTCTTTGCGCTCATTCGAGACCGACGATGACTGGATAGAGCGGCTGTCCGCCGCGGTGCGCATCGACCTCGAGGTCGGGATGCTGCTCGCCGACGGCTTCGACGAGCCGCGCGAGGTCCTCGTCCGACAGACCGTCGCCTGCGAGGATCGTGAGCGTCTCCCGTCCGTCGGCAAGCGTTGCAATCAGGTCAAGGGCGACAGAGACGACGTCCTCGCCGACGACCGCGATCTCGTGGTCGGCGATGCCGATCACCTGGCCTTTCCTGATGTCCCCGACGGGGCTCTTCGCGTCCTTGACGGCGGTCGTGACCTCTCCGGTGGCTACGGCCTGAGCCGCCTCAGTCATAGCGGCGACGTTGTCGTCGATGCTCGCGTGGGAATCGAATGCGAGCAGGGCCGAGAAGCACTCTGGAACGGATGTCGTCGGTACGACCGCCACAGGCTTGCTCGCAACGCCGGCAGCCTGCTGCGCGGCCATGACGATGTTCTTGTTGTTGGGGAGCACGATGACCGTCTCGGCATCCACCTTCTCGATCGCGTCTGCAAGCTCGGCCGTCGATGGGTTCATCGTCTGTCCGCCGTTGACGATGTGGTCGACGCCGAGAGAGCGAAGGATCTCGGCGATGCCTTCGCCGGAAGCGACAGCGACGAACCCGACGGGCTTGGCCGACGGCGCCCCCTTTGCACCCTCGGCCGACAGTTTTTGGGTGCGCTCCTCGGTCTGCCGGCGCATGTTGTTGATGTGGACTTGCGACACCTCGCCGAGCGAGGTAGCCCAACTCAAGACGTCGCCAGGGCGGTCGGTGTGCACGTGGATCTTGTAGGTGTCGCGATCGCCGACGACGAGTTCCGAGCCGCCCACGCCCGCGATCCACTCCTCGATGAAGGTGCGGTCAGCGTCGGCGCCGTGCAGCAGGAACTCGGTGCAGTACAGGTACTCCTGATCGCTCCAGTCGTCCACCGGTGTCACGGTGAGAGTCCCTGTTGCGAGCGCGATCTCGCGCTCAGAGAACTCGTGCCCCTCGAGCCCGGCGACGAAGCCCTCGGCAAGGATCGCGAGGCCGAACCCTCCGGCATCCACGACGCCGTGCTCGCGCAAGACCGGAAGGAGATCAGGTCCGCGTCGAACGGACTCGAATGCTGCGCGCACCACGGCATCGAGGAGGGCGTCCAAGTCCGCGCCGGCGGCGACGGAGGCGGCCGCTGCGTCGTGCATGTCCTTGAGCACCGTGAGCATCGTGCCCTCGACTGGCTTCCTCACCGCTTGGAATGCGACGTCTACCGAGCGCTTGAGAGCAGCGGCAACCAGCTCGGCATCGATGACGGCGGCCGGGCCGACCACCTCGCACAGCCCGCGCAGCATCTGGCTAAGAATGACGCCGGAGTTCCCTCTCGCACCCATCAGCGATCCGTGCGTCACGGCCCTGCAGATGTCGGCCAGCGGCGGGAAGGGCGGCAGCGCGTCAAGCTCAGCGAGGACCGCCTGCATCGTGAGACTCATGTTGGTGCCGGTGTCGCCGTCGGGCACCGGGAAGACGTTGAGGCGGTTGATCTCCTCCTTGCGTGATTCCAGTGCGGAGGCGGCCGAGCGTATCAGGTCGGCGGCAAGGGGGGTTTGCTGGGTGTGCGCCATGTGCGTGAGCCGTCACTTCCTGACCTTGATGCCCTGCACGTGGACGCACACGTCTGAGACCTGGACGTCGGCGTCGTGCGTCAGGGCGTACCGGACGCGGTCCTGGAGATTGCGTGAGACCTCGGCGAGGTTGGTGCCGTGCTCGGCGACGATGTACAGATCGACGCGCACGCTCCGATCGTCCACGTTCGAGATCACGACGCCCTTGCGGAGCTTGTCACGGGACAGCAGCTGCGCCACCCCGTCCCTGAGCGTCGGGCTGGCCATGCCGACCACGCCGTAGCACTCGAGGGCGACGAAGCCGGCGATTTCGGCGAGCACGTCGTTGGCGATCGTGACGTCTCCACGCACCTGCGGTGCAGCCACGGAGTACCTCCTCATCATCGCCGCTCGGAACAGACGAGCCGTGTGACGACGGCTCTTTCGACCAGTATACCGAAGCACGTGTCGATGCGAGCGGCCGACCCGATGCTTGATGGCGGCCGGTGTGCGTGGTAGCCTATCTGCGCTTTGCCCACGAGCGCGTCTGATGACGCGAGCAGGAATGCGGAAGGACGGCTGGACACCATGTCCCAGGTTTGCGTCGTGTGCGGGAAGAAGCCGATGGCCGGCCGGAACGTGAGCCACTCTCATCGGGTCACGAACCGCGTCGTGTACCCGAACATCCAGCGCCTGACGATCGTGGTCGACGGCGTTGCCAAGAAGGCGAACGTGTGCACCAAGTGCCTCAAGGCCGGGAAGGTGCAGCGCGGCTGACGTGCGTGCCGGTCTCGTGAGAGGCCAGCCGGTCGTGCAAGGAACCTCAGCGCGCCCCCCATCTGGGGGCGCGCTGTTCGTCTGCTCCGAGCACGCGGATCATGGCTTCGACGACCATCGGGTCGAACTGTGTCCCTGACTTCTCGCGAAGCTCGGCGACGGCTTGAGCGGGGCTCATCGCCGGCCTGTACGGGCGGTCGGACGTCATGGCCACGAACGCATCCGCCACGGCGAGTATCCGTGCTCCGAGGGGGATGTCCTCCCCTGCCAAGCCATCGAGGTATCCGCTGCCGTCGTACCGCTCGTGGTGGTGGTACACCACCGGTACGGCGGCGCTCATGGCGGGCAGGTCGGCGATGATCTCTGCGGCGATGCGCGGATGGGCCTTGAGCAAGCCGCGCTCGACCGTCGTCAGCGTGCGTCCGGTCAGACGGACATCGGGGCCGACGGCGAACATGCCGAGGTCGTGCAGCAGCGCTGCGATGCGGAGCGCGTCGAGGTCATCGCCAGTGACCTGAAGCTGGTCGGCTATCGCGAGCGCGTACTCGAGCACGCGTTCGGCCCCGCCTTGCGCCTGAGGATCCTTGGTCTCGAGGGCCGTGACCAGCGCAGAAAGCGACTGGAAGAACAGCTCCCGGACCTTCTGCGCGGCCTGGGCGTTGCGGAGCGCTATGGCCGCCTGGCGTCCGATCAGCTCGAGCGTGTCGAGGTGAGACTTGGTGAACCTCGCGAGGAACGTAGGGCTTCCCACGTTGAGGACGCCGAGCACGTCGTCCTCATCGGCCAGCGGGACGCTGACGGCTGAACGGACGCCGTGACGCATGGTCCGGCGTGGTCGTTCGGGCAAGTCCTCGATGAGCAGCGGCTGCCGTGTCGAGAAGACCCAACCAGCGATGCCCTCGCCGGGGCGGAGCGTCGTGTCGAGCGTGGACGGCGGAAGTCCGACGGACCGGACGATTCGCAGCACGCCTGCGGATTCGTCGTACAGCATCACGCTGCCCGTTGATGCGCCGGCTATCGACATCGCTCGGTCGAGCGCAGTGGATATCACGGAGTCGACGTCGAGCAGACGGCTCATGTCTCGGGCGACCGACAGCACCATCTCGGCGTCTTCGGCCTGCTGCCGGGCGACGTGCACGGCGAGCGCGGCAGCGAGGTTCGGGAGGAACCGGGTGACGACCTCCTGGAGCGCCGCGACGTCGGGCTCCTGTTCGCTGACCACGTCGAGCGCTACGACACCAGGCACGTCGTGGGCTCGCTCCAAAGGGACGGCGAAGCGGCGGACGAGCACCTCGCTGCCCCGCGTGCTGATGCGGGCGACTTCCGCAAAGGCGGCAGTGCCACGCGCAGCGTGACCCAGGACCGGATCGTCCATAGGCACTGGGCGCTCAGGCGGACGCGTCATGCCGCATGCGCCTACGAGACGCAGCGTGGCGCTCGGAGCGTCGGTGAGCCACAGGTGGGTCGCGGCGACCTCGAACCCGCGAGCATCGGCAGCGTCAGACAGGGCCTTGAGCAGCGGCGGGACTTCGATGGTGGAGGGCACGCGGATGGGCGCGGGTTCGTCGTGAGCGGGAGGTGCATCGGAAGGTCCGCCTGCAGCAGGAGGCTCCGCCTCCACTGAACTTCTGGAAGCGCCGCGGCGTCGCGTGCCGGTATCGCGGAGCAGGAAGACGAACGCGATCGCGCCCGCGACAAGGGCGACGATGCCTACGACGCGCGAACCGGCTGCGACAGCGATGCAGCCGGCGACCGTCGCTATGACCGCGAGCGCGAACACCCACCCCTCCGCTCCGAGCCGCGGGACTCAGCGATCCATGCCCGTCCCTGCATACCGGTATCGGCACGTCGCTTGGGCGGCTAGATACGATTCTCTGCGGAACGGTGGAGCACCACAAGGGTAGCACCCTCATCGAGGCTCACCTCGACGCGCCCGCCGAGCGCCTCATTGCTTATCGTCCTGCTGGAGAACGGCGGCACGTCCAGACCGGCGGCGGCATATCTCCCGCCAGTGACGCAGAGTCCGGGGACGGCCTCAATCGCGACAACCGAGAACACTGCGCCTGCCGGAGCGTCGAAAGAAACGCGCACCCGTCCCTCGGGGGCCAGCACCCAGGCGATGTACGCAGGTTCGAGGATGACAGGAGCGAGTGCGGCGCAGCGGCGAGCCGTGCCAAGAGCTGCAAGCGTGTGATCGAGGCGGCCCGTGAAGGCTGCTGTGAAGGCGACGCTGCCGACGCCGAGAGACAGCACCTCGGAAGCCGCAAGGTCGAGGTCCGTATCGTCCTTATCTCGCGGGTACGCCGCTACCCGGACTCCGGCGGAGGCCAGGCGCTCGATGGCGCCCGGCCTCGCGGAGTCGAAGTCACCAACGGCGACGTCGGGGACTCTGCCTAGATCGATGCACCACTCCGCCGCGGCATCGCACGCGACGATGATGTCGAAACCGCCGAGCAGCTCACGGTAGAACGAGCGCGCGCCCGGGTGCGGTGCTGCGCCGACGATGAGAGCGTGCTCGTTCACGCCTCCCCTTCTCGCTCGGTGTCAGGAAGGGCCGGAAGCACCAGCAGCGCTGCAGCCAGGCACGCCGCAGCCGAGACCGGCACGTAGAGGTTGTACCCGAGCGAGTACAGCAGCGCAGGGGTCTCGCCCGCGTACTCCGAGAAGAAGACGACGCCGGAGAGCACGTGAGCCGCGTACCGCGCGACGGCTCCCGTCGCGACGGCAGCGGTCACGAGAACGGCCCACCGTCGGCGAGACGAAGCGGCTCCACGGACGTGCTTGGAGAACAGACCCGCGAGCCCCACGCCTGCGTAGGCGACGGGATAGTCGAGCGCGTACTGTATCCAGTGGACTGGAGGGTACGGATCCACGAAGAAGTCGACCACGCCGTACAGCGCCCCCGCAGCGATCCCGACCACAGGTCCCCGGCGGATCGCAAGCACGAACAGGGGCAGCATCCCGAGCGAGAAGGTGCCTCCCTGAGGCATCCGCCACAGCTTGATGGCGTTCAGGACCGCTGCGAGCGCTACGACCAAAGCGATCTCGACCAGGATCCGGACACGTGACGAGGCAGTCGACATGGCGTCTCCTTTCCACGACAGCGCGACGCATCGCGCCACGGGGAGGAGCATGGGACTGATGGGCGCCGGCGGCGCCTACCGTATTGCCGCTCCGCATTACCGGAACGGTCCTTCGGTCGCGGTCTCAAGACCGCCTCTCAGCCGCTCACGCAGCTCCCGATACGGTTGTTGCAGTACGTATTCTACTGCATGCGACGAAGGTATGGATAGGGATTGACGGCCGCACCCCCGTTGGGGTGGATCTCGAAGTGGAGGTGCGGCGCGCCGCCTCGAGCGTTGCCAGTGCTTCCCACCGTCCCGATGACCTCGCCGGCCGCGACCCTCCCCGAGGTGCGGACGTAGCTGTCGAGGTGGGCGTAGTAGAACTCCCAGCCGTTGTCCGCTGTGAGCCAGATCGACTTGCCGCCGAGCGAGTTGTACCGGGCACGGACGGTTCCCGCGAGCACGGCCACGCACGGTGTGCCGCGCGCAGCCATGATGTCGGTGCCCTTGTGCGTCCGGCCGCCGGAGCGGGCCGCGCCCCACGTGTCTGCGTAGTAGCACGGTCCGGCGACGGGGAAGACCATCCCGTTCGGGCCGGGAGGATACCGTCGCGAGGAGCCGCTTCCGCCGCTGGCGCGGGCCATCTTGCGCATCAGAGAGTCGTATTCAGCCTTCAGCGATCTCAGCTTCTTCTCGAGTGCAGCAGCCCTCTTCTTCAGCGTTGCGACGTCTCGGGACTGTCGCGCCCGTATCCGCTCGACTTCCTTCTTGCGAGCGGCGAGCTCGTCCCGAAGCCGCCGTGCATCTTCGACCGTCTTCGCGTCGAGGGCACCGAGGCGCTGCGCGTACTCCACCCGCATCAGCATGTCGTCGAGGTTCTGGCTCGTGAAGACGAGGGCGAGGTAGTCGACGCCTCCCTGCCGGTACATCTCGACCAGGTGCTGCGAGAGCCGACCAGACGCAGCAGCAAGCTCCGCTTCGGTCTTCTTGAGCTTGCGTGTGGTCTCGGCCAGTTCGTCGTTGGTCCGTTCGAGCTGCCAGTACGCCTTCGAGTAGGCGTCGCCGACCCGTTTCGCTTCACGGTTGATCTCTGCGAGGCGCTCGCGGATCTGCTGTGTCTCCGACTTCGCTGCGAAGCCGGGAGTGGCGGCCAGCAGGGCAGCGCAGATCACGATGGCAGGGAGCATCCGGGCAACGAAGGCCTTCAACCTATGCGGGTTGCACTTCGAGGGCGGGTGCGTCATCGCGGCCCCCTCCCCAGACCTCGGCCGAGGGCGCGGTACACGACCCGCGCGACAGTGTCGGCCCAGTCGGGATCCCCGAATCGAGCGACGTCAGCCTGGTCCGAGAGGCTGCCGAGGATGACGCGCACGCCGGGACATGCCACGACGGAGAGGATCGGATCCGCGACCTGGCCGCTGTCGCGATGCGGGAGTCCGGCCGTCGCAAACCCCTCAGCCAGGGCGGATGCGACCGCGCTGGCGACGGCGTCAGGGACGCCTTGCGTCACGCGGCTCCGCGCGATCGAGATGCCGGCCGGACCCGACGACGCGACGTCGAGCACGACGGCCGCGGTAGCCGTGGATTGCCGTGCTGCTGCGACGCGGTCGGCAAGGGCCGACGAGGTGGCCGATGCAGAACGCGTCACCACGACCTTGCCGCCCGATGCCTCGATGAGGGCACGGAGACGTCTGGCGACCTCGTACGGCGTGTCGGGTGTGAGCCCACGCGGAACCGGATCGATGATCACGGCAACCCCGACGAAGGAGTACTGGGCGAGCTGGGACGCTGCCGGCGGCTGGCCCGCGATCGAGAGCCGTACGGGAGTGCCCGAGCGGACCTCAGCACCCGGGGCAGGGAACGACTCGAGGACCGTGCCGGAAGCGAGCTGGGATTCGACGACCTGGGTCGACACGACGAGTCCAAGGGCCTGGAGCTGACGCATGGCATCGTCGGCCGCAAGACCGATCACATCAGGCATCGAGATGGTCTCCGCGCCTGCAGACACCACGATGCGGACGACCGCGCCACGGCGGGCGGTGCTTCCGGCTGAGGGATCTTGCGAGATCACGGCGCCGCGGGGCACATCATTTGAGAAGAGCGTCCCAGCGTTCTCCGCGACGAGGCCGGCCTTCTGGAGCGAATTGACGGCATCCGGTTCGCGCAGACCGACCACGGCAGGCACCACGACGGCCGACGAACGAGATGCGATCACCACGCCCGCAGCGGCGATGATGCTGGCGGCAACGAAGGCAGAAGCGCTTATGACGATCCACCGCGGTATCAGCGGCGGACGTGGCGGCCTGGATCTCATGGCTTCGGATTATAGCAGCACCAGGTGTCCCCCACCTTGCGCGGAGATGCTCCCCGCGGTATCCTACGCCACCGCACCGAAGGTTCTCGGGGCGCGGATGGAGGTGACGATGCCAAGGTACGACTACAAGTGCGTGTCGTGCGCGACCGTGTTCGAGGTGGTCCGCTCTGCTGCCGACGGCGACGGAGCGCAGTGCCCTGAGTGCGGAGGATCGGCCAAGCGCGTGTTCTCCCCCGTCGGCATCGTCTTCAAGGGAAGCGGCTTCCATAACACCGACTACAAGCCTCGCAGCGGATCGGACGGGGACGGTTCGAGCCGCCAGCCGAAGTCTGAGAAGCCTGCGTGCGCAGGGTCGTCGTGCTCGACGTGCCCCGCGGCAGACAGCTAGTCCCTACGCACCCAGAACTTCTCCGCGCCGGTACGGTGCACCGTCTCGATGAAGCGCACCGTGCCGGTCTTGTTGTCCATGGCGATGGAGTGGGTGCGCGCCCCCTTGCCGAAGAACTTCACGCCGCGCAGCAGCTCGCCATCCGTCACGCCGGTTGCGATGAACGCCGCCTCGTCGGTGTTGACGNGGCAGTCCATCGTCAGCACGCCGTCGATGTCGCACTTCGACATCTTCTCGGCACGGGCTCGCTCCTCGTCGCTCCGGAACTGGAACCGCCCCATGAAGCAGCCGCCGATGCAGCGCATGGCCGCAGCCGCGAGGACGCCTTCAGGGGCACCGCCCGCGCCCATGTAGAGGTGGATGCCGGTGCCTTCTATCGCGGTGGCGACCGCGCCGAAGACGTCTCCGTCGCTGATGAGGCGGATGCGGGCACCCGCTTCGCGGACCTCGCGGATGAGGTCTGCGTGGCGGTCGCGGTCGAGGATGCACACCACGATGTCCTCGACATCGCGCCCGAGCGCCTTGGCCACGTTGCGGACGTTCTCGGTCGGCGACGCATCGATGTGCACGACGTCGGCGGCCTCCGGACCGGTCGCGATCTTCCACATGTACGTGTCGGGAGCGTTCAGCAGCGTGCCCTTCGGCGCGACGGCGAGGACGGCGAGCGAGTTTGGCTGGCCGTAGGCAGTCAGATTCGTCCCCTCGAGCGGATCGACTGCGATGTCGACCTCTTCTCCGCCGGCGCCGACGTGTTCGCCGATGTAGAGCATCGGGGCCTCATCGCGCTCGCCTTCGCCGATGACGACCTCGCCGGAGATCGGGACGCGGTCGAAGGCGCGGCGCATGGCCTCGACGGCTGCGCGGTCGGCCGCGCGCTTGTCGCCTTTCCCCATCCAACGCGCCGCGGCGAGCGCGGCCGCCTCCGTGACTTCGAGCATCTCGACGATACGCGTGGTGAGCATCGTTCCTCCCCTGCAACATCCGGCCGCAGCCGGTCACGCCATTCTGCGAAACCGAGCGACGAAGTGCCCATCCGGCCCATCAGGCGTGGGCCACGAACGGAAGAACCCGTCCGAGGTCACGAAACGCTCCCATCCGGACGGCGGGGGCGGTTCGAGCGCTGCTGCCGCGAAGCCCTCGCCGATTGGCGAATCCAGGAACGCGCGGACGACGGACTCGTTCTCCGCTGTCAGAACGCTGCAGGTAGAGTACACCAGCAGGCCGCCTGGACGCACGAGTCGTGCGGAGGCAGCCAGGATCTCGCGTTGGAGCACGCTGAGACGCTCAGCGTCTTCGGGGGTGATGCGCCAGACGGCCTCAGGGTGCCTGCGAAGCGTGCCCGTGCCCGTGCATGGAGCGTCGACGAGGACGACGTCTGCCTGGACACGCGGTTCACTGAGTGAATCCGGCGGCAAGGACTGTACATCGGCCACGATGACGTCGAGGTCGCAAGCGCCTGACCGATTCAATCGCTCGCGCAGCTGGCGGGCGCGTGCAGCGTTCGGCTCGACTGCGAGTACCGCAGGAAGCGGCCCGACGGCGGAGAGCTTGCCCAGGACCGTGAGCGTCTTCGTTCCTCTGCCAGCGCCGACCTCAGCGAATCGGGTCGTGCCCATGACTGCGGCCTGGAGCGCGGCGAACTGGGCCCCTGCGTCGGCGACGAAGACAGCGCCGGATTGCAGCGTGTCGCTTTGTGCGAGCGCGGCGGGATCCAAGGCGCGCAGCGCAAGGTCGTCTGGAGGCGCCGAGGTCGCCTTCGCTCCCTCTGCGTCGAGGGAACGAAGGACCTCCTCGCGTCCGGCGCGCAGGACGTCGATGCGTGCGTACACCGGCGGCTCGGACGACAGAGCCGCAAGGGACTCGTCTGCCGCGGGCTGACCGAGTTCCTCGACGAGCCGGTCGGCAAGCCATCGAGGACAACCTGCGGCGCGAGCGCGCGCGCCGGGGTCCGCTGCGGGGTCTCCCCACGGGAACGAGGGTGCCTTCTCTGCCAGGCGGCGGAGGACGGCATTGGCCAGTCCCGCGGCCTGCGGGCGGCGCCTTCTGACCGAGGAGACTGCTTCGTCGACCGCTGCGTGCGGCGGCGTGCGTAGAAACAGCAGCTCGAAGGCGGCGAGCCGCAAGGCATCGCGCACCTGGGGTTCGAGCTTCTCGAGCCGGGTGAACGCGCCAAGCGCCTCGTCGAGGGTTCCCATGGTGCGGGTGACGCCTTTGGCGAGAAGGACGGCCAGCGCATGGTCCGGCCCGCTCAGGCCGTGGGCGCGCGCGGCACGTTCGACCTGTGGAGCGACGTAGGACCCTGTCCTTCGAGCCGCAGCCAGAGCTTCAAGGGCCGCGAGCCGTGCAGGCGAAGTCACAGCGAGCTCCAGGAGAAGCGATCCGGGAGTCTTGCACCGCGCACGAAATCGCTGCCTGAAAGGGTGCGTCGTCCCGCAGGCCGCAGCCGGGTGACGAGGAGCGCGCCGTCGGCAAGACCCAGGATCGGACCCTCGGGCGAGAGCGTCGCAGTCCCAGGCTCGACGGAGCCGTCCCAGAGCCTCGCCGACACGACGACGGCGTCGGATGAATCCGCGAGCCGGATGCGCGCGGTGACACGCTCAGACGAGGCACGGATGCGGCGAAGCGCCTCGGCGGCGGTGAGGGCAGGGTCGAGACGGACGTCGTCGCGAGCGATCTTGTGCGCGTACGATGCGCGTGACGCATCCTGCGGCACCCAGACGGCCCGTCCGGCCGCCTCGTCGTCGATCGTGGCGAGAAGGGAGTCCGCTGCCACCCGAGCGAGGCGCAGGGTCAGGGCGGCGGCGTCGTCATCGCCGATCTCGACGGACACACGGAGGGCCACGGGACCCGTGTCGAGCCCCTCCTCCATGCGCATGATGCTGACGCCGGTCACCTCGTCACCAGCGAGGATGGCACGCTCGATCGGCGCGGCTCCCCGGTGGCGCGGAAGCAGCGAGGCGTGAGCGTTGATGCAACCGAGAGGCGGTACACGAAGGATCTCCGAAGGCAGGAGGGCCCCGTACGCCACGACGCAGACGGCATCCGGGCGTCGGGACGCGATCGCATGCAGTACGTCCTCATGGCGCAGGGAGGCCGCCTCCAGGACGGGCAGCTCGAGTTCGAGGGCTGCGGTCTTGACGGGAGAGGGCACCAGCGAAGATCCGCGGCCAGACACGGCATCAGGGCGCGTGACTACCAGCGCTACTTCGTGTCGAGCCGCGATCGCACGCAGCGACGGTACGGCGAACTGAGGCGTGCCCATGAAGACGATCCTCACGGCGCCGCCTTTCGTCAGCCGGTCTGCTCCTGGGCCTCTCGGTATGCTCTGAGG
>JAOAFY010000041.1 GCA_026416035.1 Coriobacteriia bacterium
GGGGCGGCCGAAGGCGTGCCGGTCTACGTGGCTGCGGTGGACGGATCGTGCCGCGCGAGCGCATTCGAGCTGACGACGGTGCTGCGCGATGCCGGTATCGCTGCGGAGGTCGACCACCGAGGCCGGAGCCTGAAAGCGCAGTTCAAACAGGCCGACAAGATCGGCGCACGCGCCGTCGTCGTGCTAGGGCCAAAGGAGCTCGCAGCCGGCATGGCGACGCTGCGCGACATGCAGACGAAGGAAGAGGCTACAGTTGCGCTTGACGACGTGGTGACGCGCGTCGCAGCGCTGCTTGGCTAGAGAGGCGGTCGCATGTTCGACGCACGGTACTCGATGCGCTCGCACGTCGCTGGGGCACTGCGCCCTTCCGACACGGGCATCCGCGTGACGCTCGCAGGATGGGTGCATCGGCGCCGCGATCACGGAGGTCTCATCTTCGTCGCCCTCCGCGATCGAAGCGGGCTCGTCCAGTGCGTGTTCGACCCCGAGACGTCGACCGCCGCGTTCGCTGTCGGAGAATCGGTCCGTCCGGAGTGGGTGGTCCGCCTCTCCGGAACGGTCCGCAGACGGCCTCCCGGAACCGAGAATCCGGCGCTTGCGACAGGCGAGGTCGAAGTGGTCGTCGAGCACGCGGAGGTGCTGAACCGAAGCGAAACGCCGCCGTTCGAGGTGGACAGCGCGATCGCAACCGACGAGACGCTTCGACTGAAGCATCGCTACATCGACATGCGACGACCGGAGGTCCTGGAGGCCCTGCTGCTCCGCGACCGGGTGACGCAGCGGTTCCGCAAAGCGCTTGAGCACCGTGGCTTCGTCGAGGTCGAGACGCCGATGCTCGGGCGATCCACGCCGGAAGGCGCCAGGGACTTCATCGTGCCGAGCAGGCTGAACCCTGGCGAGTTCTACGCATTGCCGCAGTCGCCGCAGCTGTACAAGCAGCTGCTGATGGTCGGCGGGCTCGAGCGGTACTACCAGATCGCGCGCTGCTTCCGCGACGAGGACCTGCGAGCCGACAGGCAGCCGGAGTTCACGCAGGTCGACATCGAGATGTCGTTCGTCACCGCCGACGACGTGCTCGCCCTCATGGAGGAGGTCCTGCACGAGGTGGTGCGGGAAGCGGGCGTCGACCTGCCGGTCCCGCTCCAGCGATTGGGCTATGCAGAAGCGATGGACCGCTACGGCAGCGATCGTCCCGACACGCGGTACGGGATGGAGCTTGCGGATCTGTCGGCGGTCTTCGCGGGCACGACGTTCAAGGTGTTCGGTTCTGCGTTGGAGGCCGGCGGCGTCGTCAAGGCGATCGTCGCCCCTTGCGCGGGGGACTGGAGCCGCGGCCGCATCGACGCGCTGGCGCCGGTCGCACAGGAGGCGGGAGCGAAGGGGCTGGCCTGGATCGCGTTCTCCTCGGACGGCCAGGTGCGTTCGCCGATCGCGAAGTTCTTGAGCGAGAGCGAGATGGCCGCGCTGCGACAGCGTTTGGACGTGCGTCCGGGAGACCTCGTGCTGTTCGCTGCAGACGAGCGTGCGGCCGCCAACGAGGTGCTGGGAGCGCTTAGAGTCCACCTTGCTCAGGAGCTCGGCCTCGCGGCGAAAGGCGGCTTCTCCTGCCTGTGGGTGGTGGACTTCCCGCTGTTCAAGTGGGACGAAGAGGAGGGCAGGTGGTCTGCGAACCACCACCCGTTCACGCGGCCGTTCGACGAGCACCTAGACATGATCGAGTCCGACCCCGCCTCCGTGCTCTCGTACTCCTACGACCTGGTCATGAACGGCGTCGAGGTAGGGGGCGGAACGCTGCGCATCCACGACCCGCAACTGCAGCAGCGTGTGCTCGGGGTCCTGGGCATCGACGAGGAGGAGGCGAAGGAGCAGTTCGGGTTCCTGCTCGATGCGCTTGCGTATGGGGCACCGCCGCACGGCGGCATCGCGCTCGGCCTCGACCGGCTTGTCATGCTCCTTGCCCGGAAGCACTCCATTCGAGACGTCATCGCTTTCCCGAAGACGTCTTCCGGGGCGTGTCCGCTCACGGGTGCCCCAGCACCGGTGGCGCCGCGGCAGCTCAGGGACGTGCACCTGCGTCTTGAGTGAGGTGCTATGTCGCTGTCTGGCGAACTCATCGCTGCAGTAGTGGTCGTGATCCTCGCATCCACGGCGTTCATCACGGCGGGCACGGTCACGCAGTGGAACCTGACGTCGCGCGCGAATGCCTACGCCATGCGTGCGATCGGTGCCGTCACCCTCATCTCGCTCGGCGCGATAGCTGCGTGGTCGCGGCGCGAGCAGCCGCTCGTCGCAGGTCTTGTGGGGCTCGCATCAGCAGCTGCAGCCGTCGCCTACGTGCGTGCGCACGTCGTGCTCACCCACAAGCTCCGACGCGACCTCGGCAGCGCCCGGGAACGTGCGTCACGGCACGGCCTGTGAGCGTTGTGGCAGCCGGCGTCAGCAGGTGCTACGATACAGGTGCTTCGCCTTGCGCTGCTTCGGCCAATTTGGTCGAACCAACACTTCTTTGAAGGGAGCCCTAACGATCCCTCGGCGGAACGGTATCCTCCTCGCTGAGGAAGCGCGAAGCCGGGGTGCGGGCACCCACCTGCTGAGGCAGGTTCACCTGCCGGAGCGCGCGAGGCGGAGTTCTATCTGTGTCGGGATCGGGAGGGTATCGATGCGCAAGATCCTCGCAGCAGCTGTCGTCGTCTCGTGCGCGCTCGCCCTCGTCGGGTGCGGCGGTGGAGGGGGCGGCACCGCCCAGAACCAGAACGACAACCAGGCTCCGGCCCAGCAGCCGGCAGCTCCTGCGGGTCAGCAGGCGCCAGGGACTGTGGATCGCTCGCCGGTAGAGACGCCGACGCTGGTGCCGTTCCCATCCAAGCTGTCGACTGCGCTGCCTGAGAGCATCCAGTCCAAGCTCGACGCTGGGCGGCCCATGCTCATCTTCTTCTATGACTCCGCAGAGCCTGAGACGAAGCAGCAACGAGCGGAGATCGACGCGGTGCTGGCCGAGTACCGTGGTCTGATCGACCTGGTGACATTCGACGTCAAGAGCCCCTCGTCAGGCCCTGCGAGCGATTCCGTCAGGCGCGCCGCCGCACTCGCGTCTGACCTCGACGTGACCGGGACGCCGTACATCATCGTCGTCGACAGCAACGGGTTCCTCACCTGGCGCTGGCTCGGCTTCGTCGACCGTGACGTCATCGAGCGCGAGGTGCTGCGCGCCACGGAGTGACGTGGCGTCGGACGATGGAGGACCTCTTCTCAGGCAGCGCGCGGGACGCGCTCGCGGCTGCGGCGCCGCTGGCAGTACGCATGCGGCCGCGCACGCTCGACGAGGTCGTTGGGCAAGACGACGTCCTCGGCCCTGGCACGTTCTTGCGTCGCGCCATCGAAACCGACGCGCTTACCTCGATCATCCTCTACGGGCCGCCGGGGTGCGGGAAGACGAGCCTCGCACGGGTCATCGCGTCGACCACGCATGCGCACTTCGCCGAGATCTCTGCGGTCACCTCGGGCGTCAAGGAAGTACGGGCGCTTATCGAGGAGGCCCGTGACCGCCTTGGGATGTCCGGTCAGCGCACGATCGTCTTCATCGACGAGATCCATCGATTCAACAAGACGCAGCAAGATGCGCTGCTCCACGCAGTGGAAGACCGGCTCATCGTGCTGATCGGCGCGACGACGGAGAACCCGTTCTTCGAGGTGGCGGCACCGCTCATCAGCCGCTCCCGCGTCATCGTGATGCGCGCGCTCTCAGACGAGGCCATCCGCACCATCGTCCGCGCGGCTCTTGCTGACGCGGAGCGCGGGTACGGCGGTTCCGTGGAGCTGGAGCCCGAGGCGGAAGACCGCATCGTGCGTGTGGCATCGGGCGACGCTCGAGCAGCGCTGACCGCGCTCGAACTCGCCGCGTCGATCGCTCCCGCTGATGCCTCGGGGCGACGGCGCGTCGTCGCCGAGCACGTCGCCGAGGTCACGCAGACGCGCCACCTCCGGTACGACAAGACGGGCGACGAGCACTACGACCTCGCCTCGGCGTTCATCAAGTCGATGCGGGGGAGCGATCCAGATGCTGCCGTGTACTACCTCGCACGGATGATCGCCTCGGGAGAGGACCCGAAGTTCATCGCGCGCCGAATGCTCATCTTCGCGTCCGAAGACGTCGGCATGGCCGACTCCCATGCGTTGCTCGTCGCGCACGCGGCAGTGAAGGCGGCCGAGTTCGTGGGTCTTCCTGAATGCCGCATCAACCTGGCGCACGCCGCGATCTACCTGGCGCTCGCTCCGAAGTCGAATGCATGCTACCGGGCGATCGACGAGGCGCTCGCGGAGGTCGAGCGGGGAGCGGCCGCAGAGGTGCCCGAGCACCTGCGCGACCGTCACCGTCCGGGAGCAGACGAGTACCCCGAGTACGTCTACCCGCACGACCGGCCCGAGGAGGCGAAGAGCCAGACGTATCTGCCCGCTCCGCTCACCGGACGCCGATTCTACGTGCCGGAATCCCTCGAGGACACGGCGAGCGGGGGCGGTCAGGACCCGGCGTGAGCGGCGTGCCGTTTGCTACACTTGAGCGACGGCGGTCTTGGGCAGGAAGGTCGTGCAGTCTGACATGGACGTGATGTCGATCGTCCTTACGGCGCTGGCGATCGCGGCGCTGGGCGTCGTGATCTACGCCGCTGTCGCGGTGGTTCGGCTCGTGCGTCGCACGGAGCGCGTCGTCGCACACCTCGAACAGACGCTTCCGCCGCTCCTTGAGAAGATCGACGTCGCTGCCGATGCGGTGAACGTCGAGCTCCTGCGGATCGACGGGATCGTCACGGATGTCGAGAGCGTCTCAGACACGGTCTCGTCCGCCACTGAGGTCATCAGGACCCCGATGGAAGCGCTTGCATCTCTTGGCGGCCGCATCGCCCGTGCCGTTTCGCGTGCCAAGCGGTCCTAGGCACGGTGCCAGAACGGAGGAAGCATGGCTGCAGAGCTTGTCAGCTTGAGCGTCCCGGCACGCGGGGAGTACGCCCGGACGGTCAGGATGGCCGCATCTGAGCTGGCGGTCCGGCTCGGGATGCCGTACGACGACATCGAGGACGTGCGCATGGCCGCAGACGAGGCCTTCGTTTACGCGTGCAGTCGGACGGGGCCGGCGGGCACGGTCGTATTCACGTTTGAGGTCACGAACGATGCGCTCACGATGTGCGTAGGGCCGATCGCCGCGGATGCGGATGCCGAGTCCCCCCTGGACGACGCTCCGGGTAAGTACGCGTCATTCATACTGGAAGCCGTGTGCGACACCTTCGTCGTCGAGAAGGGCGACGAGGGGGCCCGGCTTCGGATGGTCAAGCGCGCCTCGACCGACGAGGAGTGAGCGTGTCTGCATCGTCGAAGAAGGCGGCGCGCCGGCTCGTGTGGGACAAGGCGCGGACGCGCGAGCTGTTCCGGCGCTACCGAGCGCACGGCGACGAGGCTGCGCGCGACGAGCTCGTCTCGATGTACCTCAACCTCGTGCGCTACCTGGCCAGCAGGTTCCGCAACCGCGGAGAGCCGCTAGACGACCTCGTCCAGGTCGGGACCATCGGTCTGATCAAGGCCATCGACAGGTTCGATGTCGATCGCGACGTGGAGTTCACCACCTACGCGACGCCTACCATTGTCGGCGAGATCAAGCGGCACTTCCGTGACAAAGGGTGGGCAGTCAAGGTTCCACGCCGGCTGCAGGAGCTGTCGTTCAAGGTGAACCAGTCCATAGACGCGCTCACGCAAGAGCTGAGGAGGGCTCCGACCGTCGAGGAGATCGGCGAACGCATCGGCGCGACCGCAGAAGAGGTCCTGGAGGCGCTCGAATCGAGCGAGGCGTACAACTTCGTATCGCTCGAAGGCGACAGGAACAGCGACGCGCAGGACTCGACGTTCTCGATCCTGGAGTACATCGGCAAGAACGATCACCTCATCGACGTCGTGGAGGACCGTGCCACGCTCGCTGAGGGGCTGAAGCGGTTGAGCCCTGTCGAGCAGCAGGTGCTCTACCTGCGGTTCTTCGAGGGTTTGACGCAGACTGACATCGCTCAGCGCCTCGGCATCTCGCAGATGCAGGTCTCCAGGATGCTCCGCAAGACCCTGCGGGTCCTGCGCGACGCGCTCGTGCCCGAGGAGGTGTGACGATGCCGGACCGCTCGGCGTCGACAGAACGGTGGCGGCGTGCGCTCGTGGTGACCTGGACGCTCATCGGCGCGCTCATCCTCGCCACGGCCGCAGTCTTCGCACTCGTGCACATCTCATCGGCGTTGGTGCCGTTCGGACTGGCGATCATCATCGTGTACCTGTTGCGCGCGCCCGTGGCAGCGCTCGAGAAGCGTGGGCTCTCGCGGGGGGCGGCTGTCGCAGCGTGCTACCTTGCAGTCCTCAGCGCGCTCGTCGTCGCAGGCCTCTTCATCGTCCCGCCGCTCGTCGACCAGATCCGCCAGTTCCTCGATGCATTCCCCAGGTACTACGACCGCGTGCTCGGGCTGTGGGAGCAGCTCCAGCAGCGCTACAGCGCCGTCGCGTGGCCTGCGTGGGTGGACGATGCGCTCGTGAACGTGCGGACGGAGCTGGCGAAGCAGCTTGCGGCATGGTCTGCGCGTCTCGCGAGGGAGATCTTCTCCGTTGGCGGCGGAGCGGTCGCCTTCCTGCTCAACTGCTTTCTCGCACTGGTCGTCGCGTTCTGGCTGCTGAAGGACATGGACGTCATCAAGCGCGAGTTCGTCATGCTGGCAGGCCCTCGCCGAAGGGACGAGGCGTCCGTGGTGATGGGCAAGGTCTCGAAGGTGCTGAGCGGCTACCTGCGGGGACAAGCGATCGTGTCGGCCACGACCGCTGTCATCGTGACGGTCGGCTTCACGGTGCTCGGCGTGCCGTACGCTCTCGTGCTCGGCCTTCTCGCAGGCGCGCTGAACGTGATCCCGTGGTTCGGCCCGCTCATCGCCGAGATCGTGTCTGCGATCGCCGCTGCGTTCGTCAGCCCGTGGCTCGCGCTCGGGGCAGTGCTCGTCGTGGTCGGCGCGCAGCAGGTGACCGACATCTTCATCACGCCTCGGGTGATGTCCGAGCAGGTCGACCTGCATCCCGTGCTCGTGATATTCTCGCTGCTCACGGGCGCAGCGCTTGCCGGTGTCGTGGGCATGGTGCTAGCCATCCCCGTCGCGGCGATCGCCAAGGGCCTGTTCGTCTACTACTTCGAGAAGTGGACCGAGTCCAGGCTCGCCACCGAAGACGGAGCGCTGTTCCGCAGCGCGGCGCCGGCGTGCGAGGCGGACGCGGGCCAGACGACATCTGACGAGGAGCGCTAGGTGAAGTCAGCGGATATCCGGGAGAGCTTCCTTCGGTTCTTCGAGAGCAAGGGGTGCACGAGGGTGCCGTCTTCGTCCCTCGTGCCAGACGATCCATCTTTGCTGCTGACGTCTGCAGGCATGGTGCAGTTCAAACCCGTGTTCCTCGGGCTGGTCGATCCGGGATACACCCGTGCGACGACCTGCCAGAAGTGCGCGCGTACCACCGACATCGACATCATCGGCACCACGGGTCGCCATCACAGCTTCTTCGAGATGCTCGGGAACTTCAGCTTCGGCGATTACTTCAAGAGCGAGGCGTGCGCGTGGGCGTACGAGTACTCGACGCAGGTGTTGGGCCTCGACCCGGACCGGTTGTGGTTCTCGGTGTACGAGGACGACGACGAGGCCGAGGCCGTGTGGCGCGACGAGGTCGGAGTGCCGGCGGAGCGCATCGTGCGCATGGGTGCGAAGGACAACTTCTGGTCAGCCGGGCCCACCGGCCCGTGCGGCCCGTGCTCCGAGCTGTACTACGACCAGGGTCCCGAGGTGGGGTGCGGCTCACCCGATTGCCGTCCAGGCTGCGACTGCGACCGGTTCTTGGAGTACTGGAACCTCGTCTTCATGCAGTTCGACCGCCAGGAGGACGGCACGCTGGTGCCGCTTCCCAAGAAGAACATCGATACCGGCATGGGTCTCGAACGGGTCGCCGCGATCATGCAGGGCGTACGCTCCAACTTCGAGACCGACATCTTGCGCGGTATCCTGGCGCGCGCCGAGCGCGTCTCTGGCGTCGAGTACGGCCGCTCAGAGAAGACCGACACATCGTTGCGGATCCTCACCGACCACGCTCGAGCGGTCACCTTCCTGATCGCGGACGGGGTGCTCCCGTCGAACGAGGGCCGCGGGTACGTGCTTCGGCGCCTCCTTCGCAGGGCCGTCAGGCACGGACGCCTGCTCGGGGTCGAGCGGCCATTCCTTGGAGATCTCGTCGATGAAGTCGTCGAGCGGATGGGTGACGCGTACCCAGAGGTCGTCGAGCACCACGACCTGGTGAAGCGCATCACGCTGAGCGAGGAGGAGCGTTTCGGCGCGACGCTCAAGCAGGGGCTTGCGCTTCTGACCGAGGCGATCGGGCATACGAAAGCGCGCGGCGAAGCGGTCCTGGATGGCTCGTTCGCGTTCATGCTGCACGACACGTACGGGTTCCCGTTCGAGCTGACTGCGGAGATAGCGGCCGAATCGGGGCTAGGCGTCGACCACGATGCCTTCGAGCGCAACATGGAAGAGCAGCGCGAACGCGCTCGTGCCGCCGTGCAGGACGAATCGTGGGCCGGGATCAGCGCGTCGTTCGCCGAGATCGGCAAGGAGATCGGCGGCGTCGAGTTCGTCGGGTACGCGCACGACGCGTGCGATGCAGTCGTCGCGGGCATCGTTGCGCACGGCGTGCGCGTCGATCGCATCGAGGCGGGCATGGAAGCGGAGGTCGTGCTGTCGACCACGCCGTTCTACGGCGAGCAGGGCGGCCAGGTCGGTGACACGGGCGTCATCGAGCAGCCTGGTGGCCGGTTCGTCGTACGCGACACCCGCGTGCCTGCGCCCGGCGTTATCTCGCACGTGGGTGTGGTGGAGCAGGGTGCGCTCGCCGTCGGGGACCGCGTGCACGCGGCCATCGACGTCGCGCGCCGTGAGCGGATCCGTCGCAACCACACTGCCACGCACATCCTCCACTGGGCGCTGCGGACGGTGCTTGGAGAACACGTGCGGCAGTCAGGCTCGCTCGTCGCTCCGGACCGTCTGCGTTTCGACTTCACGCACTTCGAGGCGCCGGGCGCAGATGCGCTGGAGCGCATCGAGCGGCTCGTGAACGCCAAGATCATGGAGAACCACCCGGTCCGCAACTATGAGACCTCGCTTGCCGCGGCGCGGGAGATGGGCGTCACCGCGCTGTTCGGCGAGAAGTACGGCGACATCGTGAGGGTCTTGGAGGTCGGCAACTTCAGCAAGGAGCTCTGCGGCGGCACGCACGTCGCGCGCACGAGCGAGATCGGGTTCATGAAGATCGTCTCCGAAGGCAGCGTCGGCGCGAATCTGCGGCGTATCGAGGCCGTGACCTCGTTCGACGCCTTGGAGGCCGTGTATCGCGAGGAGGCCGTCTTGTCCGAACTTGAGCGGATGCTCAAGGCTCGGATCCACGAGCTTCCGACCAAGGTGGAGGCGCTCATCGGACGGGTCAAGGAAGCCGAAGCGCGAGCCAGAGCCGCGTCGACGCGCGCGATAGACGCGGCGGCCGTGCCCGAACTTCGTGCACAAGGCGGGTATAGGGTGCGGATCGGGCGCGTCGACGGCCTCGACGCCCAAGAGCTCCGTGGGCTCGCCGACGAGCTTCGTGCTTCGACCGATGCCGTCTTCCTCGCAAGCGTCAAGGACGGTTCCGTGCTTCTGGTCGCGGCCGGCACCGATGCGGCGGTGGCCGCAGGATTCGACGCGGGGGCGCTCGTCCGCGAGGCCGCCCGGATGGTGGGAGGCGGCGGGGGCGGCAAGCCGTCGTTCGCTCAGGCCGGTGGCAAGGATCCCGCCGCGGTGGACGCTGCGCTTGAGGCGGTGCGTGCCGCTCTCGAGACCGGATGATACGGGCTGTGCGCGTCCTCGGACTCGACATCGGCAGCGTCAGGATCGGGGTGGCGGTCTCTGACCCGAGCGGCACGGTCGCCACGCCGCTTGCGGTGCTCGATGCACGCCGGACCCTCGTGGACGGCGATGAGCTCCGTGCTATCGTCGAGGAGCAGCATCCTGACCTCATCGTCGTCGGGCTGCCCGTGACCATGTCGGGCGAAGAAGGCCCGCAGGCGCGAGCGGTGCGCGAGGCGGGCGAGGCGTTGGGTCGCATGCTGGGGCTGCCCGTCGCGTTCTTCGACGAGCGTCTGACGACGGTGCAGGCCAGTGCGGCGATGCGCGCGCACGGCTCAGGTGCGCGGACGCAGCGGGGTCGCGTGGACAAGGTGGCCGCGGCGCTGCTTCTCCAGGCGTACCTCGACAGCTCGAAGAAGGAGGGTTCCGATGAGCCCTGAACGGAGATCGGATCAGCGGCGGGTCCCACGGCCTGGCCGCAGACGCGTCCCAAGGGCCGGCGATGCCGTCGAGACGGGGTCGCTCCCTCCGGTTGGGGCCCTGCGGGAGGAGGAACGTACGCAGCGTAGGAAGACGTTGCTCGCACTCGTGGTCCTGGCAGGGGTGCTGCTGGCGATCGGCATCCCCGCATTCGCGGCCTACACGATCCTGCTCAGGCCGGACGTCCGTGTGGAGGCCGGGAAGCCCGTGACGGTCGAGGTCCCGGAAGGCGCCGGGACGGCCGAGATCGCACGCATCCTCGCGCAGGCAGGGGTCGTGGAGAACGCGCAGATGTTCAGGCTGCGCGCGCGGCTGGATGGCGTCGACGGGGAGTTCAAGCCAGGCGCGTACGACCTGGAGACGAGGATGCCGTATGGCGAGCTCGTCAAACGGCTGGTCGCGGGACCCCCCGTCGACTTCGTCGACGTCACAATCCCGGAGGGGTTCACCATCGATCAGATCGCAGCGCGGCTCGAGCAGAAGGCGGGCATCCCGGCCGCCGAGTTCCTTGAGCGCGCCAAGAACGGAGCTGCCCGCTACGCTGCGGAGAGGCCGTACCTCAAAGACGTCAGGACCGGGTCTTTGGAGGGGTATCTCTTCCCGAAGACCTACCGCATCACCGAGGGCATGACGGCAGACGACGTGATCGAGGCGATGCTCGACCAGTTCGATGCAGAGATCGCATCAGTGGACCTCTCGTACGCTCAAAGCAAGAACCTCACCCTGCACGACGTGGTGATCATCGCCTCGATGATCGAAAGGGAAGCACGGCTTGAAGCGGAGCGGCCGTTGGTGTCCTCGGTGATCTACAACCGGCTGCGCAAGAAGATGAAGCTGGAGATCGACGCCACCATCGAGTACATCCTTCCGGGCACCCGCCCACGGTTGCTGAACAAGCATCTGAAGATCGACAGCCCCTACAACACGTACCTGTACCCTGGTCTTCCGATCGGACCCATCTCGAACCCGGGTCTCGCGTCGCTTCGAGCTGCGGCGCAGCCTGCGGAGACGACCTACCTGTACTACGTGCTCACAGGCAAGGACGGCTCGCACACCTTCGCCACGACGTATGCGGAGTTCGAGAAGGCTAAGGCGAAGTCCAGGGAGGTGGTACCGTGAGCGCTCAGGCGATGCCCGAAGCAGCCATCCGGATCGAGGGCGCTCAGAAGGTCTACCGCTCGCTCGGCAAGCGCGAGAAGCATGCCGTGCGCGACGTCTCCATCACCGTGACGAAGGGGACCATCCACGGCCTGCTGGGACCGAACGGAGCCGGCAAGACCACGACTTTGAAGATGCTTCTGGGGCTGGTTCGGCCGAGCGCAGGGACCTTCGAGATCCTTGGCGAGGATGCCCGCACGCTCAGCAGCCGCCGCCACGTGGGCTTCCTGCCCGAGCAGCCCTACTTCCCCGCGCACTTGAGCGCGTTGCAGGCGATGCGGTTCTACGGTGCGCTCGCAGGGGTTCCTGAGGACCGTCTCGATGGCGAGGTGATGACGCTCCTCGAACGAGTCGGGCTTTCGGATGCGGTTCGGACAGAGCTCTCGAGATTCTCTCGCGGCATGCTCCAGCGCCTAGGCATCGCTCAAGCGTTGCTCGGTTCTCCTTCGGTCGTCATCTTGGACGAACCTGCGTCAGGTCTCGACCCGGTCGGTCAGCGCGATGTGCGGAACCTCATGCTCGAGCTGCGCGAGGGCGGGACGACCGTGCTGCTGAGTTCCCACCAGCTTTCTGAGGTCGAGGCCGTGTGCGACCGGGTGACGATCCTGAACCGGGGGCTCGTGGCGGCAGAAGACCACATCGACCGGCTGCTCGACGTGGAAGGCTCCGCATCAGTGAGGGTGCGCGGCATCGACCGGCTGCCGGAGCCCGTCGAGAAGGTGGCGAGCGACGTCGCGTTCTCGGGCAGCGTATGGGAGTTCTCGGTGCCGGACCGTGCGGTGCGAGCAGTCGTCGATGCGCTCGACGATGCGGGCGGGGTAGTGCTCGCGGTGCAGCCGAAGCGAGAGTCGCTGGAAGACTATTTCGCGCGGCTGCTCGCCCGCAGCGCGGAGGAGGTCGCCTGATGCGAAGCGTGTTCACCATCGCGAAAGCCGTCTTCTTCGACAGCATTCGACGCCGCGTGCTCCTTGCTGTGCTCGTGTTCGCGGGGATCATGGTGGCGCTCATCCCGTCTTTGCCTGATTACGGGATCGGCGTGGAGCGCGCCGTGTTCGGCGAGATCGCGCTCGCGGTGACCTTCGTGGCGTCTCTCGTCGTCACCCTCGCCCTGTCCGTGACGCGAGTGCCTGCGGAAGTCGAGCGGCGGACGGTCTACGCCGTGCTCGCCAGGCCGGTTGCGCGCTGGCAGTACCTCGTCGGCACCTGGCTGGGGACGTTTTCGATGATCGGGGTCCTCGTCGCCGGGTTCACGGCGGTAGACATCGCGGTCGGAGCCGCCGTGTATGGCACACCGCTGTGGCTGCTCGCAGTCGGCGCTGCGGGCATCTGGCTGGAGATGGGGGTAGTCGCCGCGTTCGGTATCGCGGCATCGACGGTGGTCTCACCAGTGACCGCCATCGTTGCGGAGGCGGCGTTCCTCTTCATCGGACACTCCCGTGCGACTCTGCTCGGCGAGGAGGGGGCTTTAGCGCTGAAGGCGTTCTATCCGTCCCTGGACGCATTCAACATCGTCGCTCCCGTCACCCATGGGAGCGGCGTGCCTCCCGTGTACCTGGCGAGCATGGTGGTGGTGTTCGTCGGATTCGTGGGCGTCTTGCTGACGGTGGGAGCCATGCTGTTCGGAGGAAGGGACGTGTGATGGCCGGCCTGCCGACCGGCTCCCGGCGCGCTCCAGCGGCGCTTGTCGCTGCCTTCCTGGCGCTCATCGTGCTCGGGCAGGCAGGCGCTGAGTCTGTGCTGCCTGAGGCCCAGCGCACGGCCACGGCTCGGGTCATCGAGCGTGCCGGGTGGTCCTACCTGGGCGGCCTTCGCACCTTCGCGGCCGCGGTGATGTGGAATCGCATAGAGCCGATCTTCCACGCG
>JAOAFY010000042.1 GCA_026416035.1 Coriobacteriia bacterium
ACCGGGAGCCCCGCCGTATCCGGCACGACCGCCGTCTGGGGATCCGCTGGAGGCGGGAATCCTTCGTCGAGCACCGTCGCCTCGCGGATGCGGTCCAGCCGGAAGGTGCGGACCGCGCCGGCCGATTCGCAAAACGCAGTGAGGTACCACACTCCCGTGCGGTTGACGAGCGCGTGCGGCTGGACGACACGCTGCCGCCCCCGAGGATCGTCGCCCAGCGACCAGTACGAGAGCCGGACCTTGCGCGAAGTCTCGATCGCGTCGGCGAGCAACGCGTACGTCTCGGCTGCCCCGATCTCGGGCTGAGCCCTCAGCGTGCTGGCGAGCGCGTCGACGGCCCCTGCGCTGCCTGCCGCCTCGGTGAGCTTCTGCACGAGGGGATCCTCCGGGTCGACTCCCGCGGTCTCGAGGGCGGCCAGCACGGCCCTCAGCTCCGCGCGCGTAAGACGCAGCGGGCGAGAAAGCGCGGGCGGCTCCGAGTTGACCGTGACGGAGTCGGCCTGGATGTCGAGGTCGATCAGGGTGTCGGGGCTGAAGGGCGGGACTCCGCAGAACACCAGGTCCTCGAGCAGCTCGACGACGTGGTCGTGCGTCGAACCGAGGGCGGCCGCGAGGTCCGCCAGGCGGATGGTGGCGCCGCGCCGGAGCGTCGGAAGCAGCGCGAGCATCTCGCGGGCGCGCAGTGCAGAAGGCTGCCTAGCCATGGAGTGCCATCACCTCAGCCAACCCCTCACGGTATGCGGCGACCGCCTCCGCCGGCTCGAGCGGCACCACGCCGGGGCCGTGCTCCGCGCACCAGGCAGCGAACGCGATAGGCGATGCGGCCTCGACCAGCCAGCGCACGCTGCCGTCGGAGCCGCGTTCGAGCCGACCCTTGCCCTCCGTGAGCGCCGGGGCGCGCCACGCTGCTTCCGGTGCGAAGCGAGCTGCTGCTTCGAACCGCCGAGGACCGATCTGGAACGGCAACACGAGGTGCTCGTCCAAGGCGAAGCCGTCCGGAAGGTCGAAGTCCGGCGACTTCGGGCTCACGGGATCGACCCGGAGGTCCGAGGCGCGCAGCAGCGCATAGACGCGCACCTCGTCGATGTCCACGTCGCGTGCGATCAGATACCAGCGCCCACGCCGGTACGCGACGCCGTACGGCTCGACTTCGTGGAGGCGGCGCTCGCCTCGGGCGTTCGTGTAGTCGAACGTAAGCCGCTTCCTGCGAGCGACGGCGTCAGCGGCAAGGCGCGCGTGAGCGGACTGCCGTTCCGGGTCGGCGACGGCCAGTTCGGACGACGCCGGCTCGCCGGGAAACGGTCCGAGGTCCATCTTCGCGACAGCCACGCCGAGGTCTTCGGCGAACGGGAATGCAGGATCGTGCATCAGAGCCGCGGCGACGGCGCGGACGGTGGCGCACTCGGCATCGTCCAGTTCGACCGTGCTCGCGAAGCTCCGTTCGGCGTCGACCGAGTAGCGGCCATCTTCGTGCGTCACGATGGCGACGCCGGCCGCCCTGAGCGCGTCCTTGTCCCGCTCGAACATCCGCTGGAACGCTGCGTCGTCGGCCTCAGACGGGTATCCCAGGCCGGCGGTCCGGCACTCCTCGACGGTGACCGGCCGCGTCCGTGAGGCGAGGAACAAAGCGAGGTTGACGAGCCGTTCGTGAGCCTTGACCATGCGCCTCCCTTCGCCAGCCGACACTCGGAGCCGCGTCATCGAGGAACAGGGCGCATCGGGGGTGCGCCCTGTTCGGCGGGTCCGTTCTGGCCGCCGGTGAGAGGGGAGAAACGGAAGCCGCGGACCCGGCTCCATTCTAGCAGCAGTCGGTCCCGCCTGTACCGATTGCCCAGGAGACCTAAACGGGATACAAAGGGCAGGAGCGAGGGAGTGGGATGACAGCGGTCTTCAAGCGGGTGCGAGGCGCGGATCACGGGGTGTCTGCTGCCCTTCGGGATGGCCTCAGGCAGATGGCGGACGCAGTCGGCTGCCGGTCGGCCCACGGGTTCGTTCTGGGTCAAGACGGCCGGCTGCGCATGCGTGCGAGCGTCCCGGTGACGGGTGCGGCATCCTCCGGCATCGGGCCTGAGGATGCTCGGGACCTTTTCGAGGCGATGTACGGCGGGTGCGCGGTGCGGTTGGACCCGGAGGTCTGCGCCGCGGCGGTGCCGCACCACGCGGTGACGGCGGTCGAGTGGGTGGCAGCCCCGCTCGTCGCTGGTGATGACCCGATCGGCGTCGCGCTTGCGGAGCTTCACGCTGCGGCGGACGAACGAACCGTGGCATGCATCGAGGCGTTCGGTCGTGCGATCGGGGCGCGGGTCTCGGCGGAACGGGCCGCCGAGGTGCTCTCCAGGCGGCTCCGTGCGAGCGAGCGTACGGCCGAGCGGCTCGTCGTCGGAGTCCTCGCGAGCGTGTCCGCGTTCATCCTCGACCTCGACGCCCGGGTCTTGCGCTGGGGACCTGCCGCGGCGCGGCGGTTCGGGTGGCGAGAAGACGACGTCCGCGGCGCCAGGCTGCCTCTCGCTGAAGGCTCAGAGGCGCGGGTCGTGCGCGAGCTCAGGGATGGCGCGGCGGGCGGGGAGCCGTCGTTCGCCATGACGTTCGACATCCGGTGCCGCGACGGCAGTCTGGAACGCGTGTCTGCCACTGCGGTAGCCGTGGCGGGCGCAGAGGAAGATGCGACGGCCGTGCTCGTGGTCTGCCGCGACCAAAATCGAGCGCAAGACGAAGCGCCGTTGCGCCAGTCCTACCTGGCGGCGCTCGTCGAGCGGGAGCTCGCCAGCCCGTTGACGGCGATCAAGGGATACGCGGAGCTGCTGTCCCGCCCAGCCATCTCCGAGGACTCGGCACAGCGTGCTCGCGTGGCTCGTGCTCTCGCCGACCGCGCTCAGGAGATCGAACACATCCTCGACGACCTGGCGTTGCTCTCGGGTTTGGAGCGAAGCGGCGGGCTTATCGCCGAGGCGGTCGAGCTGTCGGAGGTCGTCGAGGCCGCCGCGCAGCGCGTCAACGCCCGTCACGGCACCGACGTGCTCCTGATCGAGCCTCGTGCTGTGGGCGGACGCGTTCTCGTGGACCGGCGGTGCGCCGAGCGCTCGCTCGAGGGGCTGTTCCGGTGCGTGGCGCGCGTCGCGGGCCGCGCACAAGGGGTGCGCGTGTCGCTCCGAGCTGAGGAGCGCACTGTGGGAGTGGTGGTCGAGGTGTGCGAGGCATCGGACGAGACGGTGCCGGCCCGCCCAGAGACGGGCCATGCCCTGACGGAGGCAGGCGTCGGGTTCCACCTCGCTCGGCTGGCCGCGGAGGCGCACGGGGGTGCCGTCCGGATCGAGCCCAGCGGCACAGCCGTGCCGTCTGTCGAGGTCTGGTTCCCGCTGCACGACGGGGACGAGGAGGCGGCGTGGCTCGTGCCGATGATGTGACCGCACGGCGCAGGCCCGTCCGCGCGTCGGCCGTCGCCGTCGTCGTGGCCGTGGGCCTCGCCGCAGCGACCGCGGGCTGTGGGGGCCGCGCGGCCCGCAGCGAGCTCGCGGAGGCATCCTCGCTCGTGACGCAGGCGGAACCCGCGGTGCTCGCGGTGGACCGGGCTGTTCGCAGCGAAGTCACCACCGCCACGACGCAGGCCGCCGAGGATGCGCTTAGGAGGATCCCGCCAGCCGTCGAGCTCCTGACGCGAGCGCAGGCGTTGGTCGAACGCGCACGAGGGCGCATCGCGGACAAAGACCGGGCGCTGGCGGACGCGCTGGACGAGTCGATAGCCGCGCGCATGGAGATGCTGAAGCGCGCCGAGCCGGTGCTGAAAGCCGACGTCTCCGTCGCCACTGCGCTCGGCCCGGCGATGGAAGCATGGTCGCTCGTGGCGTCGGCCGAGAAGAAGGCGGAGGACGCAGTCGCGGCGTTCAACGCGCACACGAAGCAAGGAGTGCAGCGCTCCACCCAGCTCACGACCGAAGCGGACGCGTCCCTTGCCAAGGCGAGGTCGCTGCTGGAGACGGTCGCGGCTGGGGTCCCCGAAGCCGACATGGCGCCGTTCGTGGCGTACATCGACGCGAAGCGCGCGCTGCTCGCGGAATCGCGGCGGATCGACGCCACCTGGCTCGCCGGCAAGGTAGCGGACGCGAACGCCATGCTCGGTGCGTACAACGCCAAGGAAAAGCAAGTCGCCGAGCAGGCCAAGCGGCTGCCAGGGAGCCCAGCGTCGGTGCTCGCCCAGGCATACCGTCGCATCGTCGAGAAGGACGTGACGGCGTACTTCGAGGCCCGCGAGAAAGCACGCTCCGCGGACGTGCGGGTGCGCTCGCTGAACGGCGGCTGACGGGGCGAGAAGGACACCTGCAAGGGAGGCGGCATGTCTGATGCGTTCTGGTCGGGGTGGGGATGGCCCGCGGCGACGGGTCTGATCGGATTCGTCTACGTCGCTCTGCTCGTGAGGCAGTGGCTTGCGCGGCGAAAGCCGCACCAGCTCGCCTGGGCGGTGGGGTTCCTCTTCTACGCCGTTGCGGCGCTGATGGAGGCGTGGTCGGAGCGCTCGGGCGCGTGGGACCCGACCGTGTACCGCATCTACATCGTGCTTGCCGCCTCGCTCGTCGGGTTTCTCGGGCTCGGCACGCTGTACCTGATCGCGCGGCACAGGATCTGGGGCCACGCGTACCTGGCGTTCCTCTGCGTGTGCCTTGCCGTCTTCTTCTACGGCACGTTTACGACCGAGCTTCTGGCCGACAGGCTCGTCCCGGGGATCACGGTTGGCGGAACGGCGCTCGGGCCGGGCGGCTCGTTCCCGCGCGTGATGTCGTTGCCCTTCAACATCACCGGCACGCTGCTGCTCCTCGGCGGATCCACGCTGTCCATCGTCCGCTTCTTGCCGAAGCGCGAGTACCGGTACCGCGTCTGGGCGAACGTGCTCATCATAATCGGCACCCTCGTGATAGCGGGGGCCGGTTCGATGGCGCGCGCGGGAAGGACCGTCGGGCTGTATCCGGCGGAGATGGTCGCCAGCGCGATTTTGCTCGCGGGCTTCCTGATGGCGGGCACGCTCGAGAAGGGCGCGCAGAAGGTGCGCGAGCGCCTCGCGCACGAAGCCGGCGATGCCACGAGCTAGGCGCGGGAGCGCCTAGCCGTCGTACGCAGACCCGAGGCGGGCGAGCGCTCCCACGTCGTGCACCACGACGTCGTGGGCGCGTACGGTGAGCACGCCGTCGTCACGCAGGCGCGCGAAGGCGCGAGAGAGCGTCTCGGGCACGGTGCCGAGCGAAGCCGCAAGCTCGCCCTTGGTCATCCCGAGCGGCACGCGGAGTCCCTCTGGAACGGGCTCGCCTGCCGCGAGCGAGCGCTGGAAGAGGTAGCGGGCGAGCCGCTGCGGGACGTCGAGCGCGAGCGTCTGCACCACGGCGGTGAGGTCGACGACGCGAGCAGCGAGGTCGGCCACCAACGCGCGGAGCACCTGCGGCTCGGCTTCGAGCACCTCGAAGACGTCTGCCGGCTCGACCCACGCCACAGTCGCGGGGGTCGCAGCTTCTGCGTTGGCCGGGTAGCGGCCGCCGGCAAGCGCGGCGACGGCCGCGAACGAGCCGCCCGACTCCACCGTCTCCAGCACGACTGTGCGGCCGTCTGCGTGAGCGTGGTAGACGCGGACCTTGCCCGCGATCACGACCCCGAGGCGCGTCGCCGGCTCGCCCTCGGTCACGAGCGGCGTGCCTCGCGGGGCGTCGACGACGCGCGCGCTTGCCGCAAGGCGCGCGATCGCTTCCCGCGAGGCCGTGCGCCATAGGCGGCACGCTGCGAGCGCAGCCACGACGTCGGGGCGCGGTGCGGGCACGTTCTCTCCACTCGCTCGAAGGATCCCGTGTGATTTTGACATGAGTCAAGGAACGGCGCGAACGGCGGCGCTACGGTGGCCACGGCCTGAGGTCGAGGAGGCGAGCATGGCTCAGGATCGGCCCGTAGAGGAACGCATCGAAAGGCGTCTGCGCGATCCGAAGGTCGCGCGAGACGTCCAGACGCTGGCGGACTTCACGCGCATATGGTGCGTCGGAAGGCACAAGGGCAGCGAGAGGCATCCCGTCTCGACGACCGCGGCGCGGCTCGGCGTGTACGGACGAAGGATCCCGTCGCTGTGCAGCGAGTGCGAGGCGCACCTGGCGTACGCCGAGAAGCGGCGGGCGTGCTGCCCGAAGGACCCGAAGCCGTTCTGCGCGCGCTGCGACACCCACTGCTACCGGCCCGACGAGCGCGAGTGGCAGCGGCAGATGATGCGGTACAGCGGGCCGCGGTCGGTTCTGTGCGGTCACGCGATTGACGCGATCAGGCACGCCGCCGCGGCGCGGCGGCACCGCGCCGCGAGGCGGGCGGGCCGTTCGAGAGAGGAAGGACGATGAGCACGGTACGAAGGCAGATCGTGAGGATCGACGAGAGCCGCTGCACTGGTTGCGGCCTGTGCGTGAGCCCGTGCGCGGAAGGCGCCATCGAGATTGTGGATGGCAAGGCGCGCGTGGTCCGGGAGGAGCTCTGCGACGGCGCGGGGTTCTGCCTCGGGGTGTGCCCGACGGGCGCGCTGTCGATCGAAGTGCGGGAGGCGGTCCCGTTCGACCACGAGGCCGCCGAGCCGATCGTGGCGGCCAAGCAGGCGGAGTACATACCGCAGGTCTGCTTCCGGTGCGGGCGCGACGAGGACGCCGCGCCGCTTCTGCCCGTCCGTCATCAGGGGAAGAGCGAGTGGGTATGCACACGGTGTCTGCCCGCGCTCATCCACGGATAGGAAGGGGCGGTGGCGATGTTCTGCCGCCGCTGGCCGCGCGTCCTTGCGGGCAGCGCCGCCGCGCTCGTGACGACCGGCGTGGTCCTGTACGCCTACGGCGGCATGTGGGTCCGCACCCCGACGATGCGCGCGTCCTACGCCGCGATGGTGGCTCGCGGCGAGCAGCCGCCGTTGCCAGCGCGCTTCGTGGTCCCGATCCCGGGGTGCGTCTGTCACAGCGACGATCCCGTGCTTCAAGCGCAGCACTCTCGTCGCCGCATCCGCGAGTGCTCATCCTGCCACTGACGGCGGGTGCGCCAGCGCTCTCGCGCTATACTGGCAGGCGACCGCGGCACATCCGCGGCGGCTGGCGGCGTGCCGGCGTGACGAAGGCGGCGTCAGGGAGGCCCGATGTCGCAGCCTCTTGACCACGTTCGGGAACTTGCGGACACGATAGGCCCGCGTCCTGCGACCACGGACGCTGAGGCTCGTGCGGCTGACTACATCGAGCGGGCGATGCGCGCTCGAGGACTCGAGGTAGAGCGCCAGGAGTTCGACGCGCCCCGCACCGACGCGCTCGCCTTCGCGCTCGAACACGCGCTGACCATCGCCGCGGCGGTGCTCATCCGTTGGGTGCCGTGGGCGTCGGTCGTCGTCGGCGCCCTGGCCGCAGTCGCGCTGTGGCTCGACTTCGACGTGCGGCGCGGGGCCGTCCGGTTCCTGCCCAAGGGGCCGAGCCAGAACATCGTCGCCCGTCACGTTCCGAAAGCCCGCCGCGGCGAACGCCTTCGCAAGGTCGTTCTCGTGGCGCACTACGACGCCGGTTTCGCGACGCTCGACGCATCTCCGGGCCTCGTTCGGCGCTCGGGGGTCCTGCGCGCCGTCGCGCTGGGGGCCACCGCGCTCGTGCCCGCCCTTGCGCTTCTGTCCGCGATCGGCATCGGAGACGGGTCGCCAGCGATCTGGTACGCGGCCCTCGCTGCTGCAGCGGTGCTGCTTCTTCCGCTGGTGATCCGGGTGCACGCGCTCGTCGCAGTCCCGGTCGACGGGGCCAACGACAACGCCTCGGGCGTCGCGGCGATGCTCGGGGTGCTGGAGCGCATCGTGCCGGAACCGGAGACGAGCACGATGTCGGTCGACACTGCGCCGATGCGGCGGACGCCTGAGGCGGCCGCAGAGGCGGGGGTGGTCGTCGACGAGGCGTTGCTGGAGTACACGCCCGTCGCCGCCGAGGAGGGGAGCTTCGGCGGTTTCGGCGACGTCGAGTGGGCGGATGAACGGCTGCCCTCGGAGCCCGTAAGCGGCCAGACGGCTCTCGATCTCGGCGATGCGCGGGACGACGTCGGCCAGGCGTCGGCCGCCGCCGGAGCGACAGGCGAGGAGCCACGAACGCGGCGGCTGTTCGGCAGGAGGCGCGAGGAGGCCGGGCGCGGGCACAGGGTCTCCGAATGGCTCGGGCTGTCGAGCGGGTTCGACCCGCGCAGCGAGGGCAAGAGGATCAAGAGCTGGGACCGCCTCGAGCTCGACGACGAGGAGGACGAGGACGGATTCGGTTTCAGGGGCGGCACCGCCGGCGGGGACCCGTTCGCGGCAGAGGAGGCGGCGCGCATCCGCCGTAAGGTGACGGCGGGCATCGATCGTGCGCTTGCCGAGAAGGAGGTCTGGTTCGTCGCCACCGGCGCGAAGGAGTCCGGCGGGTGGGGCATGCGAGCCCTCCTCGCAGAGTACGGAGCCGACCTTCGTGATGCTCTGATCATCAACCTCGACTGCGTGGGGGCCGGTTCGCTCGCGTGGCTGGAGCACGAAGGCGACGGTCGGACGTATCGCGGCGACCGCCGGCTGGCCTCGATCCTGAAGCGCGTGACCAGGGATCGCGGACTGCCTGCGAAAGCGCGGGCCACGAGCGCAGGGCTTACGGATGCGACGGTCGCTCTCGCAGCGCGCCGTCGGGCGATCACCGTCATGGCGTTCGACATCAACGGCCGCGTCGCGAAGCGCCACACGCGCGAGGACACCGTCGACATCGTGAGCGAGGAGGCGTTGCAGGCCGCCGTCGACTTCGTCACCGAAGTCGTGCGCGAGCTGTAGCGTCCAGCCGCACTACGCGAGGAGGACCGGACAGTGCCCGTTGGGCTCGGCAGGGTGGTCAAGCGCGTCGCCCGCGCGGCGAAAGTCTCGTGGCGCGAGCAGCCTACGCAGTACGACATCGAGGCGATCCGTGCGAACACGGAGCGGGTCGGCACCGTCATCCGCGTCCGGTGGGCGCTCGTCGGTGCGCTCTCAGTGTTCTCTGTGATCGCTGCCCTCGTATACGCACAGGCGGTGGAGGCGGAGGTCTTCCTCTCCAACATGGCGGTGCCTGCCGTGGCACTACTGTTCGTCCTGGCCTACAACGCGTTCTACCAGGCCACCTACCGGAAGCTCGGCAACATCGCCTTCTTGAACCACGCCCAGCTCGTCTTCGACATGGTGGTCGTGACGGTGTTGGTCTACTACAGCGGCGGCGTCTACTCGTGGTTCACCACGATGTACCTGCTGTTCGTGCTCGAAGCGGCGTTCATCCTGCCGCGCCGCCGTGATGTGTGGTTCGTGGTCGCCGTGGCTGCTGCGCTGTACGGCGGAGTGCTGCTCGCCGAGTGGGGACGCTTGCTCCCGCACGTCGCGATGCCCTTCGTGGAGAACGACCTGTGGCGGCACGGGACGTACGTCGCCGTCCGCTACCTGTGGGAGGTCACGATGCTGTGCGGTGCGGGCACCGTCGGCATGCTGATGATGCAGCGGATCCGCGAGCGGGAGCAGGAGCTCAGGGAGTGCTCGTTCACCGACGAGCTCACGGGACTGTTCAATCGCCAGTACTTCCATCGCGTCTTGGATGCCGAGGTGGAGCGGGCCAGGAGAGGCGGCCGCGAGCTTGCGCTCGTGATGGCTGACATCGACGGGCTGTCGCAGATCAACGAGCGGTTCGGCATCGACATCGGCGACGAGGTGCTCGCCCGTGCCGGCGAGCTGCTTCGTCAGACCGTCGAGTCCACGAGGGAAGGCGGACCTCCGACCGCGGAGACCGCGTGCCGGGTCGGCGGCGAGGAGTTCGCAGTCGTCGTCCCGGCCGTGACGATGGATGACGACGGCCCACGGACGCGCGTGGAGGCGCGTGCGGCGACCATCGCCGAGGCGTTCCGCGCGGCGATGGAGGGCGCGGTCACGCACGGCGTGGCGGCCACAGTATCCGTCTCGATAGCGCTCATGCCGCGCGACGGCGTCACGGCCGACGACCTGATCGACGCGGCCGACGAACGCCTCGCCGCGGTCCGCGAGGCCGGCGGGAACCGCGTGTCGGCGCCAGACGGCGGGGGGGACGACGGGGGAGGCCGATGAGCGCTGCCGCACGATCCGCCCTCGTGGCCGTCTCGTCGGTCCTGGTCGTGGCAGGGCTCGCGGTGGCGCTTCTGTTGACGCCGGGATTCGTCCGCTTCGGTGTCGCCGCCGCCGATGCGCCCGCCCTTCGGGAGCTCGGCAGGTCCTCGGCGCTCCAGGCGGCGGAGGCCGCGCGCCGGTACGTCGCTGGACGCGGGGACAGGCTGGCCGCTGACGCCGGGTTCGACGCTGCCACCTCCGACCACCTCGCCGACGTGCGCGGCGTCGTCGCCGGTGTGCGGTGGACTGCAGTCGTGTCGTTGGTGTGTCTCGCCAACCTGCTTGCGCACGCCGTCTCGCACGGGACGCAGTTCGAGGTCGCCCGGGGGCTCCGGTGGGGCGGCCGCGCATCGCTTGCGCTCGCCATAGGGGCTGCTGCGTTGGGAGCCGCAGACTTCACGACCGCATTCGTGGCGTTCCACAAGGTCTTCTTCCCTCAGGGAGGATGGGTGTTCCCGGACGACGCGCTCATCATCCGGCTGTTCCCGGAGCGGTTCTGGGCACTGGCTGGCGCCGGGCTCCTCGCGCTGCTGGCGGCCGGCGGCGCCGTGCTGCTGCTCGGTGCAGCCTTCGTGCGGAAAGCCCTCGACGAGCAGCCCGCCAGTGCGACCGGCGCGCCGCTCGGCGATTAAGGTTCACAAAGCGCGAAGAACATGTACACTTGCAGCGGGAGGCTCCAAAGAGGAGGTCCCGGCGATTCGGGGGACGGCGTCGGGTGTCAGCGGAACGAGGAGGTGAGCGGCGAGTGGCTGCGAAGGAAGGGTACTGCGTCAAGTGCAAGTCCAAGCGTGAGATCAAAGACGCACAGGAGATCACCATGAAGAACGGCCGTCCGGCCACGCAGGGCGTCTGCCCGGTGTGCGGGACGAAGATCTTCAAGATCGGCAAGTAGCGTCGGTCCCAACGCTCTGAGCGGCGGCGGGCGTCGGTCGGAAGGCCGCGCCCGCCGCGCGCATTCGGTGCCCGAAGGGCCTATTGACGCGGCGTCAGGGCAGGTCTAGTCTGCTGGAATGCCCAGGGGCGGGACACCCGCCGATCAGGAGGTAGCACGAGGTGAACGTCATCGTCGTGGGGTGCGGACGCGTCGGTTCGCAGTTGGCCACGATGCTGTCCGTGGAGGGCCACAACGTCACGGTCATCGACCGCGACGAAGAGGCGTTCAAGCGGCTCGGAACCACCTTCAATGGCATCACCATCAAGGGCCTCGGCTTCGACGAAGAGGTGCTCGAAGAAGCCGGGATCCGCGAAGCCGATGTCTTCGCGGCCGTGACCAACCTCGACAACACGAACCTGATGGCCGCCGAGGTGGCACGCAAGCTGTTCGGGGTGCGGCACGTCGTCGCACGGCTCTACAACCCCGTGCGCGAGCGCACCTATCAGCAACTCGGCCTCGACTACGTGTGCGGAACGACGCTTGTGGCCGAGTCGCTCGTCGAGAAGATCAAGGCGGGCCACGGCCATCACCTCAACGCCGTCGGCGACATCGAGATCGTCGAGTTCAAGGCGAGCGCCGAAGTCGACGGCAAGCAGGTGCGCGACATCGAGATCGAGCGCGGGTTCCGCATCGCCGCGATCTTGCGCGGGGCCGACAGCATCGTGCCGTCGGAGGAAACCCGCCTGCACGCGGGCGACATCCTCGTCGGGGCGGTCCGGGCCGACCAGTTCCAGCGCATCGAACCGTACATGGAGGACTGACGTGTACGTGGTGATCAACGGGGGAGGCAAGGTCGCGTCGTATCTGGCTCGGACGCTCCTTGAACGCGGACACGCCGTCGCGCTCATCGAGAAGCGGCGGGAGATCGCCGAGAAGCTCGCCGCCGAGCTGCCAGGAGATCCGCTCATCATCCTCGGGGACGGGTGCGACTCGGTGTACCAAGAAGACGCAGGGGTCGGTCGGGCCGACGTGTTCGTAGCCGCGACCGGCGACGACGACGACAACCTCGTGTCGTGCCAGCTCGCCAAGACGGCGTTCGGTGTACCGAGGACCGTCTCCCGCGTGAACAACCCCAAGAACGAGCGCATCTTCAACGCGCTCGGCATCGAAGGCATCTCCTCGACGACGATCATCTCGCGGATGATCGAGGAGGAAGCGACCATCGGCGACATCCGCACGCTCGCGGCCCTGCGCAAGGGCAACATGGCCGTGGTGGAGATCGAACTCCCGACGGATCGGTGCGTCGTCTGCGACAAGGCCGTCGCCGAGCTGAAGCTCCCGGTGGACTGCATCCTCGTGGCCCTCATCCGCGGCGAGGAGATCGTGACCGTTCACGGCGACACGACGCTCAAGCCGGGCGACGTCGTCATCGCATTCACGCGCGTCGAACACGAGGCGATCCTCAAGAAGGCATTGACGGGGGAATGACGCCGTGGCTGCGAAGCGCAGCGTTGAGATCCCTCGCGGGCTCACCAACCCGAGGCGGTGGCCAGGGTACCTCGCGGGAATGGCGACTGAGACCGCGTACGTTCTTGTGCTCATGGGCGTGGCGTTCGTCATCGCGCTGATCGCGCGGGTGATCTGGCCGTGATGCTCCGCCCCCGCGTCGAAGACCACCTGGTCATCGGCAAGTACACCGGCAAGGTCATCATCGGTGTGGGTCTGCTGATGAGCGTCCCGCTCGTGACATCCCTCGTGTTCGCCGAGTGGGACACGGCCATCGACTTCGTCATCGGCATGGCCGCGTGCTTCATCTTCGGTCTGGCCACACAGGTGGTGTGTCGCACCGACAAGGACCTCGAGTGGAGCCACGGGCTGGTCGTGGCGTCCGGATCGTGGCTCGTGGCGACCGTGCTCGGAGCGCTGCCGCACTACCTGTCCGGTCACGAGGGCTCCTACCTCGACGCGATGTTCGACGTGATGAGCGGGTACACGACGACCGGCCTGTACCTGCTGCAGGACCTCGACCACGTCAGCCATGGCCTGAACATGTGGCGGCACGTGCTCACCTATGCAGGCGGGCAGGGGATCGTGGTCATCGCGCTCGCGTTCCTGTTCCGCGGAACCGCCGGTGCGTACAAGGTGTACGTGGGAGAAGGCAAAGACGAGCGCCTGCTTCCGAACGTCATACAGACGGCGCGTGCCATCTGGCTGGTCTCGCTGGTGTGGCTTGCAGCGGGCTGGGCAGCGCTCAGTCTGGCGGGGCTGGCGCTCGGCCAGCAGCCGGTTCGCGCGATGTTGCACGGGCTG
>JAOAFY010000043.1 GCA_026416035.1 Coriobacteriia bacterium
TGTGTATAAGAGACAGCCCTGAGACATACGCGCTGCTCACGGGGCCGGGCAACAACACGGTCCCTGCGCTGCACGCGGAGACGGGCAAGCACCTCACGCTTCTGGCAGACCCTGATTGCGCACCGGCGCAGGTGAAAGTGCTCGTGGAGGGGCGTTTGGGAGAAGCGTGAAACCCTGCCCATCGGGTATGCTCCGCATCAGAGGGTATCCGTGGAAGGGGGTGCGCGGTGTCGGCGTTCGGTCGCAAGCTCGGAGCGGTCATCGTGTGCGTGCTGCTCGTGACCACGGCGGTAGGCTGCAGACAGGTTGCGAAGAAGGCGGTCGAGCAGGCCACGGGGGTGAAAGTCGACGAGGACAATGCCTCAGTCACAATCAAGACGGAAACCGGCGAAGCGACCATAGAGGGCGGAGACGGGCTGCCGAAAGGCTTCCCCTCGTCAGTCCCCGTGTACTCAGGGACGATCGAGTCCGGCGGGTCGTTGGCATCTGAAGGTTCCGACGTCTACAGCGTCACGATCATGACCAAGGACGACGTGTCGAAGGTCAAGCAGTTCTACGAGTCGAAGCTCGCCGCCGGTGGTTGGAAGATCGCCATGACCTTGGATTCAGGCAGCGGCGATGCCCGCAACGTCATGATCGGCGCTGAGAAGGGCGATCTGCAGCTCAACGTCGCCATCTCCGTGCGCTCGGGAGAGGGCACGCAGGTTGGCCTTGTGGTGGGGAGCAAGGAGTGACGGCAGCGCGACCGATCGTCGAGGCACGCGGGCTGTGGAAGCGGTACGGCGACGTCGCCGCCGTCGACGGGATCGACTTCTCCGTCGGGGAAGGCGAGCTGTTCGGTCTGCTAGGACCGAACGGCGCGGGCAAGACGACGACGATCTCGATGCTGGCGTGTCTGATTGCGCCGACGAGCGGCACCATCGTGGTGGACGGGCACGACTGCTTAACGGAGCCGATGGCCGTCAAACGCACGCTGGGCATCGTCCCGCAGGAGGTCGCTTTGTACCCCACGCTGTCGGCGGCGCAGAACCTCGCGTTCTGGGGTCGGATGTATGGCTTGCGCGGTGCGTCGCTCAGGTCCGCGGTCGATGAGGCGCTCGAGCTCGTCGGCCTGGCTGAGCGAGCGCATGAACGCATCGAGCGCTACTCGGGCGGGATGAAGCGGCGCGTGAACATCGCGGCTGGCATCCTGCATCGCCCGCGAGTGCTCCTCATGGATGAGCCGACGGTGGGAATCGATCCGCAAAGCCGCAACCACATCCTCGAGACGGTGCGTCGCCTGAACGACGACGGCGTGACGGTGGTGTACACGAGCCACTATATGGAAGAGGTCGAGGCTCTTTGCGACCGAGTAGCCATTATGGACCATGGGAAGATCATCGCGTCAGGGACCGTCAGAGAGCTCAGCGACCTCGTCGGAGGGCTCGACGTCATCACTGTGGTCGCCGACGGGGCGTCGGAGGCCGACGCCGCTGCACTCAAGGGATGCGAAGGCATCGCGGAGGCGGACGTGAGCGACGACGGGCTCCGTCTGTTGGCACCGCGGGGCGGGTCGGCGCTCGCATCGGTCGTGCGGATGCTTGAGGGCCGTGGCGTGCGCATCCGTTCGCTGACGGTGACAGAGCCCGATCTAGAAAGCGTCTTCTTGCATCTGACGGGCAAGACCCTTCGGGACTGAGCGATGGGTGCCCTGCTTCGGATAGCGGCGAAAGACCTCGCAGTCCTCGTCCGGGACAAGGCCGCCGTGCTCGTCATGCTCGCGATGCCCTTGGGGCTGGTGTTCATCCTCGGGTCTGCGCTGGGTCCGTCCGCCGGCGCAGGGTTCGACGCGAAGGTGGCCATCGTCGATCTCGATAGCGGACCAGCTGGTACGCGGTTCGTCGAAGGCATCCTCGCCGCGGAAGGCCTTGACGAGGTGTTCGACATCGAAGTGCGCAGCGACGTGGGCGAGGTTAGGCGCGACGTGTCGCGCGGCGATCTTCAGGCGGCGCTGGTCATCCCTGACGGCGTGAGCGAGGCAGTGGCCGTCGGTGCCCCTGCTGTCCTTGAGGTGCTCCAGGACCCCGGCTCTCAGATCGCTGCAGGAATGTGGGCGGGCGTCGCCCGTGCGACCGCCTCGGCCGCGTCGGCGGAGATCGTCGCGCGGCGCGTGGTCGCACAGCAAGCGTTATCACGCGGGACGACGCCGCCAGTTGATTTGGCACCGATCGTCGTAAGCATCGAGGACACGGAGGTCGACACGGCCTCGCGGATCTCCGCGGTCGGGTACTACACGGCGGGTATGACTGGGATGTTCCTGCTGTTCGGAGCGATGTTCGGTGCCTTCGCGTTCGTCCGAGAAAGACGGGAGCAGACCTTCATGCGTATGATCGCCGCGCCAGTGCCGGCGTGGGCGATCGTGGGGGGCAAGGCGACAGGCGTGCTGCTCGCGACCGTCGGCCAGTTCGTGGTGCTGCTGGCGGGCACCTCGGCTCTCTTCGGGGTTCGATGGGGAGCCCACCCTGCTGCTGCGGTCGCCGTCGGCGTTGCCGAAAGCGCATGCGCTGCAGGGCTGGCGATGGTGCTGGCAGGGATCGGTACGAGCGAGCGCAGCATCGGCGCCATCGCCCCTGCGGTGATCATGCTCTTCGCAGCTACCGGCGGTGCGATGCTTCCCGTCGAAGCGCTTCCCGCAGCTTTGCGCCCCCTGCAAGTCGTATCGCCTGTGTACTGGGCGGTGCAGGGATTCTTGGACGTCATGCGAGGCGCGTCGTGGGCAGAGGTCTCGACCAACGTCGCCACGCTGTCGGGCATGGCCGTCGTGTTCCTGACCTTCGGCATCTGGCGGGTGAGCAGGCGATGATCCGGCAGGTGCTCGCACTCGTGCGCTTGCACGTCGCCCAGCTCCTGCGGGATCCGCCGGAGCTGATAGGGCTGGTGGCGGTACCCCTCTTGCTGATGTACGTGTTCGGCAGCGCATTCCGCGGTGCGGGGGCGGAGCCCGTGAGGGTCGCCTTCAGCGACGAGGACTCGTCGACCGCGTCGAGAGCCATCGCTCGTGTCGTGGACGCCGAAGAAGCATTCGAGGTGACGATGACCTCGGCTCCCAAGGCGAGGCAGCTCGTCCAAGACGGGAAAGCCGCCCTTGCCGTGCTGGTACCGGACGGCTTCGAGGCCGGGCTGGCCGATGGGCGAGCCAAGGTCGTCGTCGTAAGGGACCCCGCTGACGAAGCGTCCTGGGGGGCGTTCGCAGTCGTCCGGGGAGCCGTTCTGCGCGTCGAGGGGAACGCCCGCGCCGCACGGACCGTCACGGCGTTCGACCCGAGCGCGACGTTCGCGTCCGTCTTCGTCGAAGCGGATGCGAGTTGGGAACCGACGCCGCCGGTGTCCACGGTGGGTGAGCGGGTTGCCCGATCGTCCGTGCGGGGAGACTCCGTCTTGCCTGATCAGCAGACGCTGAGCGCGATCGGCTTCACGGTGTGGTTCGTCTTGTTCATGACTCTGGGCACCGCCGGCGGGATCCTCGAGGAGCGGGAGTCCGGGACCCTGCTGCGGCTGCTTTCGACGCCCGTACGAACCGTCACGCTCGTCGCGGGCAAGGTCGCGGGGGTGTTCGCATCGGCGGCGTTGCAGGCGTGCGTGCTGGTCACCGTAGGCGCTCTTGCGTATGGTGTGCCGTGGTTCCGTGACCCAGGTGGCGTGGCGCTCCTGTTGGGCGCGTACCTTCTCGCAGCGACTGGTCTCGGTGTGGCCGTGTCTGCGCTTGCCCGTACACGAGCGCAGATGAGCGGTCTGACGCCGTTGGTGGCCACGGGGGCAGCCATGCTTGGAGGATGTCTGTGGCCGATCGAGATCGTGCCGCCCGTGATGCAGTACGTGGCGAGACTGCTGCCGACCGGGTGGGCAGTGGCTGGTCTGACGGATGTGGTGGTGCGGAACCAAGGGATTCAGTCCGCGCTCGTGCCTGCCGGGGTGCTGCTCGGCATGGCGGTCGTGACGCTCGCGCTGGGATCACGCATCATCGCCGCCGAGCGGAGCCGGTGAGCTTCGCTGCGTTGACCGTCTCGAGCACGGCTGTTATCATCGTTCGGCGTGTCTGGACCCCCTCGAAGGAGCGGAGCACACCCTGATGTATGCAGTCGTGAAGACAGGCGGCAAGCAGTACGTCGTCGAGAAGGACTCGGTCGCCGTCGTGGAGAAGGTCGACGCCCCCGTGGGCGAGACGGTGACGCTCCCTGCACTGCTCGTGGTGGACGGCGAGTCCGTGATCAGCGGCGCAGAAGCTGGGGCAGCGACAGTCACGGCGACCGTCGTGGAGCACTTCTTGGGCCCGAAGCAGATCGTGTTCAAGTTCAAGCGTCGCAAGGGCTACAAGCGCACGAAGGGTCACCGACAGCCCCAGACTGCGTTGCTGATCACCGACGTGTCGGTGTCTGCTCCCAAGAAGCGGACGGCGAAGAAGACCGCTTCCGATGCGCCGGCGACCGAGGAGGCGCCGGCTAAGAAGCGTGCGGCGAAGAAGAGCGAGCCGGTCGCGGAGACCGCGCCCGAATCATCTGAGGAGTAAGCGATGGCACACAAGAAGGGTCTCGGGTCGACCAAGAACGGTCGCGATTCGCAGGCGAAGCGGCTTGGCGTGAAGCGGTTCGCCGGCCAGGTCGTGACGGCCGGGTCGATCCTGGTCCGTCAGCGCGGGACGCGTCTGAAGCCCGGCGTCAACGTCGGCCTGGGTCGCGATGATACGCTGTACGCGAAGATCGACGGCGTCGTCGAGTTCACGCGGGGCAAGGACCGCCGCGTGCACGTCCGCCCGCTCGCGGAGTAGCAGGGCACCTTCATCCGCAAGGACGGGAGCCCCCCACCGCCGGTGGGGGGCTCGTTGTTTCAAAGGCCCGGCCACATACCATCGGAGTCGCCATGGAAGCGGACACACGAGGCACAGGTGGATTCGTCGACGAGGCGCGGATCCACGTCAGGGGCGGTGACGGCGGAGCCGGCAGTGCGGCGTTTCGCAGGGAAGCGCACGTGCCGAAAGGCGGTCCTGCCGGAGGTGACGGCGGGAAGGGGGGAGACGTCGTCCTCGAAGCCGACCCGGGCATGTCGACCCTCTTGGAGTACGCCTACAAGCGGCACCACCGCGCACAGCGCGGGACGCACGGCAAGGGATCGCGGCGCGACGGCGCAGACGGCGCCGACCTGGTCTTGCATGTGCCGGTCGGCACAGTCGTGCGCGATGACGAGACGGGTGAGGTCATCGTGGACTTGGCACGGCCCGGCCAACGCGCCGTCGTCGCTCGCGGCGGGCGCGGCGGCAGGGGAAACACGCACTTCGTGACTCCTACGAGGCGAGCGCCTTCCTTCGCCGAGCTCGGAGAGCCGGGCGAGGAACGCTGGATCAGGTTGGAGCTCAAGCTCCTCGCGGACGCCGCCTTGGTGGGGCTGCCGAGCGTGGGCAAGTCGTCGATCATCGCGCGCATCACTGCGGCGCGCCCCAAGATCGCCGAATATCCCTTCACCACCCTCGTGCCGAACCTCGGCGTCGTCGACGCCGGAGATCGCTCGTTCGTGGTGGCCGACGTGCCTGGGCTGATCGAGGGAGCGAGCCAGGGCGCAGGTCTCGGCCACGCATTCCTTCGGCACATCGAGCGGAGCGCGCTGATCCTCCACGTCGTGGACTTGTCTGGTGGGTACGAAGGCAGGGATCCGATCGAGGACATCGCTGTGATCGACCGCGAGCTGGCAGCCCATGCCGCCGAGCTGGCGCAGCGTCCGCAGGTCGTGGTGGGGAACAAGCTGGACCTTCCGGGTGCTGAGGAGCGGTCCGCGCAGGTGCAGGCGTGGTGCGCCGAGGCAGGCAGGCCCTACTTCGCCATCTCGGCAGCGACCGGCAGAGGCGTTCCCGAGATGGTCAGAGCCGTGGCTGAGAGGGTGCGCGAACTGAGGGAGGAAGCGGCCGAGCCGCCGGCAGCGGCCCCAGCCACCTTCGTCTACGAGCCCCCTGGCGAGCGTGAGGTGGAGGTGGTCCGCGAGGCGCCTGGTGAGTTTCGGGTCCGTGGCGGTCGCATCGAGCGCATGGTGATCATGACGGACATGCAGAACGATGAGGCCGTCGCCTACCTCCAGCGGCGGCTGCAGCGCGCCGGCGTGGAACAGGCACTGCGTGAGGCGGGCGCGCGGCCCGGAGACACGGTGCACATCGGGCCGGTATCATTCGGGTTCGAGATGGCCGAGGACGACATCTCGTCGATCGGGGAGGACGATGGCTAAGCCCACACTGGTTGCGAAGATCGGGAGCAACACGCTCACCGACGATTCGGGCCGGGTCGATACGGCTTTCATCGCGCGCGTGATGGAGCAGGTCTCGACGCTGCGTTCTCGGGGGTGGCGCGTGGTGATCGTCTCCTCCGGTGCCATCGCTGCGGGGGTGCAGGCGCTCGGACTGCCCGCTCGTCCGACGGCGATGCCCGTGCTGCAAGCAGTCGCCGCCGTAGGACAGGTCCGCCTCGTCGAGAACTACGCCGATGCCGCGGCGGTGCACGGGTTCAGCGTCGGCCAGGTGTTGTTGACGAGACACGACGTCGGCGACCGGAGCGCGTACGTGAACGCATGCAGGACGATGGACCAGCTGCTGGCGATGGGAGTCGTCCCGGTCGTGAACGAGAACGACACTACGGCCGTCGACGAGATCAGGTTCGGAGACAACGACTACCTCGCCGCGCTCGTCGCGATGATGGTGGACGCCTCTCTGTGCGTGTTCATGACAGACATCGCCGGCCTGTACGAGAGGGACCCGCGTGAAGATCCCGAAGCGAGGTTGGTCGAGCACGTAGACGAGCTTTCTGCGGAAGTCGTGGATGCCGCTGGTGGACCCGGCTCGTCGGTAGGATCGGGTGGGATGGCCTCGAAACTCGAGGCGGCCCGCGTGCTGATGGACGCGGGGATCCCCCTGGTCATCTGCGATGGCAGACGCCCAGACGTGCTGGTCGATGCGGTCGAGGGCCACAGCGTGGGGACCTTGTTCGCAGGTGGGAAGGCGAGCAGGAAGGCACGCAAGCTGTGGCTCGCCTACGCGGGCCGCCCCGCGGGCCGCGTCGTCGTTGACGCTGGCGCTCGGGATGCCCTATGTTTGCGGGGCACGAGCCTGCTGCCGGCCGGGGTCGTCGACGTGCAAGGCGCTTTCGATGCAGGAGAAGCAGTCGCGATCATGGATCGGGACGGTGACGAGGTCGCCCGGGGTCTTGCGGGGATGTCGTCTGCGGATCTGAGACGGGTGATGGGTCTGCGTTCTGACGACATCCGCGGCCGTGAGCCGGCGCTCGCCGGCAAGGAGGTCGTGCATCGCGATCACCTGGTGATCTTGCGAGACGCCCGTGCCGGCGAGGGAAAGCAAGGCGGTCGGAAGGGGAGGCAGGATGTCTGAGGTGGTCGCTCTCGCCGAGAAGGCGCGCGAGGCAGCCGCGGTGCTCGCTACGGCGTCGTCGAGCCAGCGCAACCGGGCGTTGCTCGCGATGGCGCACGCGCTCGTGGCGAAGCAGGACGAGATCCTTGCCGCGAACGAGAAGGACATGGAAGCCGCGCGGGCGAAGGGCACGCCGCCGTCGCTGCTCGACCGCCTGGAGCTGAACCCGGTGCGCATCAAGGCGATGTCTGAGGCGCTGAAGGGGCTGTCGATACTGCCGGATCCGCTCGGAGAGGTCGTCCGTGGGTCGCGGATGTACAACGGCATGTGGCTTCAGCAGGTGCGCGTCCCCCTGGGCGTCGTCGCGATGATCTACGAGGCTCGACCGAACGTCACGGCCGATGCTGCCGGGCTGTGCGTGAAGACAGGCAACGCGGTGATACTGCGCGGCGGGTCGCTGGCCATCAACTCGAACATGGCGCTCACGCGCGTGCTCGCCCTCGCCGCAGAGGGCGCAGGGCTTCCCGCAGCGGCTATCCAGTCCGTCGAGTCCACCGACCACGCTGCCGCCGAGGAGCTTATGCGCCTTCACGGGTTGATCGACGTGCTGATCCCGCGCGGGGGCGCAGGCTTGATCAAGAGCGTCGTCGAGAACGCCACGGTCCCAGTGATCGAGACCGGCGTCGGGAACTGCCACGTCTACGTCCACGCCAGCGCCGACCCTCAGATGGCGGAGCGGATCGTGGTCAATGCGAAGTGCCAGCGTCCCGGCGTCTGCAATGCCGCGGAGACGCTGTTGATCGACGATGCCATCCACGAGAGAGTGCTGCCGCAGATCCTGCGTGCGCTCGAGCGCGAGGGCGTCACCGTGTTCGGCGACGAGAAGACGAGGGCCCTCGGCGCGATCACGCGCATCCAGCCGGCGACTGACGAGGACTGGGCGACCGAGTACCTGGATCTGAAGATCGCATGCAAGGTCGTCTCCGGTCTGGACGAGGCGATCCGGCACATCAACACCTACGGGACAAAGCACTCGGAGTCCATCGTGTGCCAAGACTATGCTGCGGCCATGCGCTTCGTGAACGAGGTGGACGCGGCCGCAGTGTACGTGAACGCCTCGACCCGGTTCACCGACGGCGGGGAGTTCGGGTTCGGTGCGGAGATCGGCATCTCGACGCAAAAGCTGCACGCGCGCGGCCCGATGGGGCTCGAAGCGCTGACCACCACGAAGTTCATCGGCATGGGGAACGGGCAGATCCGCGAGTGAGGAAGAAGCTGAGGATCGGCATCATGGGTGGGACCTTCGATCCCATCCACTACGGCCACCTCGTGACGGCCGAAGAAGCGCTCGTGCAGTTCAACCTGGACCGTGTCGTATTCATGCCCACGGGGAGTCCCGTTCGCAAGACGCACCGGGAGGTATCCCCTGCCGAACACCGCTACCTGATGACTGTCATCGCCACAGCGAGCAATCCGGACTTCGAAGTGTCGCGGATGGAAGTCGACAGACCTGGTCCGACCTACACCGTCGACACCATGCTGGAGCTGCGTTCGGAGCTCGGTCCGGACGCGGACCTGTACTTCATCACCGGTGCCGATGCGGTGTGGGAGATCTTGACGTGGAAAGACTCCGAGGTGCTCGCCGACGTGTGCTCGTTCATCGCCGCGACGCGTCCCGGGTACGACTTGTCCCGGTTCTCGAATGATGATGCTGAGCGCATGCACGTGGAGTTCATGGAGGTGCCCGCGCTCGCGATCTCTTCAACGGACATCCGACGACGGGTGGCGGAGCGGCGACCCATACGGTATCTGCTGCCGGAGGCCGTAGCCGCGTACATCCGGAAGAACGGGCTGTACGCCCGGGAGGCCTGATCGTGGGCGTCGATCGAGAAGCGGCGTTGGAAGCCGTCCGGCGGCGCCTTTCGCGCGAAGGTGCTGCCCACTCTGAGCGGGTGGCGCTCACGGCGCGGCGCATCGCCGAGGCCTACGGGATCGACGTCGAGTCGGCGTACCTTGCCGGAGTCTTGCACGATTGGGCACGCGACCTTCCTCCCGATGAGCTGCTGCAGGAGGCGCGGATGCTCGGGATCCCCGTGACCGAGGTCGATGAGCGAGTGCCGTACCTCCTCCACGCTTCTGTGGGCGCGCGGCTCGTGCGTCGCGAGTTCCCCGGTGTGAGCGACGAGGTAGTGGATGCGATCGAGCAACACACGTTCGGGTCGCCGGAGATGTCTGGTCTGGCGATGGCCGTGTACGTCGCGGACTCGGTCGAACCCGGCAGGACGCACGGTTCGGCAGCCGTGCTACGGTCGGCCATCGGAGCGTTGCCGCTTCGGGAGCTGTTCGCACGAGCATACGCTGACGGTTTGCGACACCTCATCGACTCCCGGAAGCTCATGCACCCTAAGACGCTCAAGACGTGGAACTCGATAGCGGGAGGCGACCCGTCGTGACGCGGCGCCGCCGTCAGCCGGCCGGCCGAGCCCGTGCCGAGGAAGCTCCTCAAAGCGACGCCGCGGAGATCGGCTCCACGCCCTCCGGCGTTGCCGGATACCCGCGTCGGCGAAGCGCGCAGCCGGTTCGAACTGCCTTTGGCCCGGGTGGCGATCACGAGCCTTCCCAGTCCGTCCGCAGAGGGTATCGGACCTCGAAGCGTTCGACGAAGGCTGGTCGGAGGGCGAGGCGTCGTGAGCGGATCGAGCGCATGAAGGCAGGTGCCGCTGCGCGCGCAGGCGCTGCCGGCGCTGCGTTCGCGCGGGCCATGCGGCGTCTGGCGATGGTGGCCGGTGCATCCATCCTGGTCGTTGCCCTGGTGCTGGGTGCATCGCTCGCGATCAACGCCATCGCGCGGCAGATGGCGAAGCGCGCCGCTGAGCGAGCAGCGTCTCCGGAAGCGCTCAAGGAGCGGGCGAAAGACAACCTTCTCATCATCGGCACGGATCCGAACGGCGGGACCGACTTCCTCGCCGTGAGGCTCGATCGAGGCAAGAAGCAGATCACGGGGATCGCGATCTCGGACGGCGCATTCATGGAGGTGCCGGGACAGGGCTTCGAGCGTGCGGGGGACAGCTTCAAGAGCGGTCCCGAGACGTCGATGGCGACCGTGTCGAACTACCTCGGCGTGCTGTTCGATCGGTACGTGGTGGTGGACAAGCAGACCTACCAGGACGCATTGACGAGCCAGTCCCTCGCAGGGCTGTTCGCGAAGGTCAGCGACACGAACCTCAGCGACAGCGAACTGAAGCGCGCCGCGGAGCTCGCCGACTCGCTCGGCCCCGACCGGGTCGCGCTCGCGCCGTTGCCGGTGCGGCCGATCAACATGGGAGACCAGACCTACTTCGAGCCTCAGCGCGACAAGATCGTCGACCTGCTCCTTGCGTGGTGGGGCGTGAAGGTCGGAGCAGAAGAGGCCCGCGTGAGCGTGGTGGTGTACAACGGTGCGGGCGTCCCAGGCATCGCCGGAGACGTCGCGCAGCGCCTGATACGCGAGGGGATGCGAGTGGTCGACACGAAGAACGCGGACCGCTTCGACTACCCCGAGACCCTCATCGTGGAGCAGCGCGAGGGAAGCGAAGCCGGAGAGCGCATTCGAAGCATCCTGGGAGTCGGGAAGGTGATGAGCCAGCCCTCCGAGCAGGAGGTCGCTGATATCATCGTCATCGTCGGCAAGGACTACAAGCCCACGAAGGAGTGAGCTGAGCTGGAAGCGAAGGACATCGCCCTGCTGGCAGCGACGGCAGCCGCGGACAAGAAGGGCTACGACATCGCAATCGTCGAGGTGGGGCCGGTCCTCGTCCTTACCGAGTACTTCGTCATCGTGACCGGATCCAACGACAGGCAGGTCAAGGCGATCGTAGACGAAGTCGAGAAGCGACTGCGCGAGGCCGGGGTCCGCGTCATCGGTCGGGAGGGCGAGCAACAGGCGACGTGGGTGCTTATCGACTTCGGCGAGATCGTCCTGCACGTCTTCCAGCCTGCTGAGCGGGAGTTCTATCGTCTGGAGCGGCTGTGGGGCGACGCGCCACGCGTCGAGCTTCCGGAGAGCATCTTGGCATCGGCGGATGCGCCAGGGGGATCGGCCGTTCTGTGAACCCGTCGCCTCGGCGAGTCTGGCTGGTCGCGGCGCTCGTTGGCGTCGCGGCGGTGTGGGGTGCGACGTTCGTCGTGGTCAAGGAGGCCGTCGCAGGGTATCCGGTGAACGCGTTCCTCGCATGGCGGTTCGCGTTGGCCACGGTGGCTCTGGTGGCGGCGTTCCCACGGGCCGTGAAGGCGATCGACTCTGACGTTGCGCGCACCGGCGTCGGCGCTGGGCTGCTGCTGTGTGCCGGGTACGTGTTCCAGACGTGGGGGCTTGAAGCGACGAGCGCAAGCAAGGCCGCGTTCGTCACCGGGCTGTTCGTGGTGTTCACGCCCGTTCTGCAGGCGGTGGTGCTGCGGCATCCGCCTGGCAGCGAGACGCTGGTGGGGATCGCCGCGTCCGTGGCAGGGTTGTGGCTTCTTTCTGGGGGTCCGGCAGGCGCGTGGAACGTCGGTGACACCCGGGTGCTTCTGTGTGCAGTCGCGTACTCGTGTCACATGATCGTCCTCGGCTCGACCGGTCGCCGCCACGACCCGGTGCCGCTCACGGTCGTCCAACTGGCGACCGTGGCCGGAACGACGGCCATGCTCTCCGTGCTGTTCGAGCGAGCCCCTCTCCCGAGCGAGCCACGGCTGCTGGCGGCGATCGCCGTGACCGCGATCCTCGGCTCCGCCGCAGCGTTCGTCGTCCAGACCCGTGCGCAGCGTTCGATACCGCCGAGCACCGTGGCCCTCGTGCTGGTGAGCGAGCCAGCATTCGGGGGGCTGTTCGGATGGCTGGCGGGCGACCGGATCGGCGTCCGCGGAATCGTCGGTGCCGTGCTGATCCTCGCGGCGATGGTCTTCGTGGAGGTGGCGGGCGCTCGCAGGGGCAGCAGGCGGACGACGGTGCCGGTCTCGGTGGAAGGGCCTCCTGTCCCGGGGCAGGCCGAGGGCGCCGGAGTGACGGATTGACCCCGCCTGCACGGCTGCTATACTACCGCTTGCTGCGTGGTCAGCACCGTGGGGCCATAGCTCAGCTGGGAGAGCGCATGGCTGGCAGCCATGAGGTCAGGGGTTCGAGCCCCCTTGGCTCCACCAACCGGTCGCAAGACGCCCGTCGCCCGATGGCGGCGGGCGTTTTCTTGGACTGACACCGCATGCCGAGTCGACGACGCCGTCGGCTAGAATAGGTTTCCGCACGGTTGGAACCGAGAAGCGGCGTGTCGCCGTCAGGAGGATCGAAGTGCCGCACAGAGACTACGACCCCCATGCGATCGAGCCGAAGTGGCAGGCGGTGTGGGAGAGGGAGCGCCTGCACTCGGTGAGCGAGGACGACCAGCGCCCCAAGAAGTACGTGCTCGAGATGTTCCCGTACCCGTCGGGCGACATCCACATGGGGCACGTGCGGAACTACTCCATCGGCGACGTGGTGGCGCGGTACTTCACGATGCGGGGATACAACGTTCTCCACCCCATCGGATGGGACGCCTTCGGCCTGCCAGCCGAGAACGCAGCCATCAAGAGCGGCACGCATCCCGCCCAGTGGACCTACGCGAACATCGACAAGCAGGAGTCGTCGTTCAGGCGGATGGGCTTCTCGTACGACTGGGATCGCACGGTGAAGACCTGCGACCCCGAGTACTACCGGTGGGGGCAGTGGATCTTCTTGAAGTTCTGGGAACGAGGCCTCGTCGAGCGCAAGTCGAGCCCCGTGAACTGGTGTCCATCGTGCAAGACGGTGCTCGCCAA
>JAOAFY010000044.1 GCA_026416035.1 Coriobacteriia bacterium
AGATGTGTATAAGAGACAGCCGCACATCCTGCACCGTCTGCGCGCCGACGAGATACCCTCCCCCATCGACGGGTGCGGCTACCAGCAGCAGCATCTCGCCAGAGCCGACGTCGCGCACAGCCAGCCTGACGCCGCGCTCGTCCGCTTCGGAGAAGACGCGCATGTCCAGCGTGGCCGGCCCCGTCCCTCGCTCGAACGTCGAGAACGTCACCTTGCCTCGTCGGTCAACCACGATCAGACGCGCACCGATCAGGGCGGCCTGCACACGCAACAACCGGCCGCGCAAGCCCGAGTCGACGGTCGTTCCGAGCGGCCCGCCCGCGCTCAGCCCCTGCGCGAGAGCTGAGACCTGCCGGCCGAGTTCGTCGGTGCGCGACGCAAGGGCGTGCATCGACCACACGGCGTAGAATGCGACCGACGCAACGAGCACCGAAAGCGCCGCCACCCCCACCGCGGCGCGCCTCATCCGCGCAGCGAGCGTCGTACGCGCACCCTCGCTCACCACGCGTCCTTCCTGAACCTGTATCCGACGCCGCGGATTGTCTCTATGAAGCGAGGATTCGCCGCGTCGTCGCCGAGCTTCTCCCGGATGTGCCGGACGTGGACGTCGACTCCGCGTTCGTCGACGTAGTCGCTGAAGCCCCATGCTGCGTCTAGGATCTGCTGCCGCGTCAGCACGACACCCCGCTGACGCATGAGCGTCTCAAGGATTGCGAACTCCTTGGCGGTGAGCGTGACGGGGACGCCATCGACGGCGACCTCGTGCGCCGCGGGATCGAGCACGAGACCGCCCGCCCTCAGCGCCGCACTGCCGTCCGAGCCAGCGGCACCTCGGTACCTGCGCACCGCCGCACGGACGCGTGCCACGAGCTCTGGGGGCGAGAACGGCTTCGTCACGTAGTCGTCGGCGCCCGCATCCAGCATCGCGACTTTCTCGGACTCCGAGTCGCGTGCGGTCAGCATGATGACCGGGACGTCGGAGACCTCTCGGATCCGACGGCACACCTCCCGGCCGTCGGCGCCCGGCAGCATGATGTCCAAGACGACGGCGTCATACGACACGCTGCCAGCAAGGCCGATGGCAGACGTGCCATCCTCTGCCTCGTCCACTTCAAAGCCAGCAGCAGCCAGGTACACCTTCACCAGGTCACGGATGTTGCGCTCGTCGTCGACGACCAACGCCCTAGGCATCCCCGCTCCTTACCTCGCGCCTGCACGAGTGTATAACGCACGCCGCAAGCCCGCGATGCGCGGCAGACGACCGAGGTCAGGAGACCGGGTTTCCGAAGTAGCGCCAGTACAGCATCCAAAACGAGGTGTTGCCGTGCAGGTGCGGGGTGTAGCGATACAGCGAGTACGTCGAGGCGTTCGTCGGAAAGACGGGGCTGCCGTCGATCGAGAGCTGGACGCCGGGATACCAGCCGTCCGCGTTGCGGTCGAGAGCACGGGCTCCGAACCAGATCTGCTTGCCGAACCCCTGGTACTGCGTCAGCGTGGTGCTGTCCGTCTTCCCGCACCCCATGGCCCAGTCGTAGGCTCTCTGTGAAGGATTGCGGTCTTCGAGGAGCGACTGCTCCTTCTGCAGCGTCACCAAGATGACCTTCGGAGACACATTCCACTCGACCGCAGCCTCGACGATCATCTGTGCCGCCGACCGCTCGCGCCCGAGATAGTCGGGGCCACGGTAGGTTGCGAGCGTGCTCGACAGCCCTTCGAGGAACGCCTGCACCTCGGCCACGCCCATGCTCCTCGCGTCCCGGAAGTTGGCGTCGGAGATGATGGTGTCGGGGGAGAACTCGCCGCCGGGAAGTCCTCCCCGCGCGGCCTCCGCCGCCCGCCTGCGCATGAGTTCGGCGATGTCTTCTCCCAGGGCCGCGGCCCGCGCCTGCTGCTCGGAGATGGCGCGCTCGACCGCCTTGCGACGCTCCTCGGCGTCGATGCGCATCTGCTCGAGATGCGCGACTCGGTCCTCGTACTCCCGCTGCTCGAATGCACGCTGCCGTTTCGCTACCGTCAGCTCCTCGACGATGCGGGTGTCGTACCGAGTCACGAAGAACAGGTAGTCGATCCGTCTGAACAGATCCGGAACGGATTCGGCGCTTAGCAGCACTTCGAGGTAGTCGACGCGGCCGGAGCGGTACAGCTCGGCCACGCGGGCGCTGAACGCCTGGCGCGCGTGCTCTAAGGCCTGCTCCGCCTGCGTGACGCGGCCCTGTGCGTCCAAGACGTCCAGGCGGGCCTGGTCGATGCGCGTGCACAGATCGAGGTAGTCGCGGATCTGCTGCTCCAGCCGCGCCTGGAGGCGTGCGACTTCGGCGAGCGCCTCTTTCCGCTCGGCCTCCTTGCGCTGGATCTCCGCATCCACGGGTTCCGCGAAGCAGCGGTCCGCCGGGCCGGTCCAGGAGAGGACCAGCGCGAGCACGCACGCGAGGATCGCTGGTGTGCGGCTGTGACGGCGCATTGCGGACTCCGGTCATCTTGCGCGAAGACGCGCCGATAAGGATAGCAGCCGGATGCATCCCGGACGAGCCGGCGCGCGTCCGGCGATCAGGCGCAGCAGCCTTGAGGGCGGTCGAAACAAGAAGCCGGCCCGCTCGCGGGCCGGCTCGTGTCCGGTGGTGGCCAGAGACGGACTTGAACCGCCGACACGGGGATTTTCAGTCCCCTGCTCTACCAACTGAGCTACCTGGCCATCTCGCGCCACAGGAATATAGACCACGAAAGCGCCCGTTTCAAGGCTCGAACCTCAGCCGGACGCCGTTTCGCGGGTCCAGCGGTTGTATCATCCATCCATGGCCACGTGGAGCACTCTCTCGTTGTGGTCCGCATTCATCGCCGCCGCTGCAGCGACGTGGGTGGCTGGCGTGTACCTGGCACGCGCCACCGACGCGCTCGACGTGCGCTGGCAGCTTGGCGAGACGCTCGGCGGCATGCTGCTCCTCGCCATCGCCGGAACGCTTCCCGAGCTGGCGATAACGCTGACTGCTGCCGCTTCGGGCCACCTCGACCTGGCCGCAGGCAACCTGCTCGGGGGCATCGCCGTGCAGACCGCCGTGCTCGCGATCTGCGACGCATTCGCCGTCGAGGACAGACCGCTGAGCTACCTCGTGGGATCGCTCCTGCCGGTGCTCGAGGCGCTGCTGGTGGTCGCACTCGTCTCGTTAGCCGCGCTGGGAACCCTCCTGCCCACGAGCACGCACGCGTTCGGCGTCAGTCCCGCATCGGCTGCGATCGTGGTGACGTGGGGAGCCGGCATGGCAGTCCTCGCGCACGTCCGTCGCTCGCCGAAGTGGCGGGCCGTCATGCCGGGCAGCTCCCCAGGACGGCCGCACCGCCGAATTCCCCATCCCGCTCGGCAGCATCCGTACTCACGCATGGCGACGTGGAAGGTGCTGCTCATCTTCGCAGCGGGCTCGGCGGTCACCCTCGCGGCCGGATCCACCCTCGTCGCCAGCGGCACGACGCTCTCGTCCCGCCTGGGGCTTACCGGCGTCGTCTTCGGTGCGACAGTCCTCGCCCTCGCGACCTCGCTGCCGGAGATCAGCACCGGCGTCGAGTCTGTGCGCCTGGGCGACAACCAGCTCGCGATGGCCGACGTGTTCGGCGGGAACGCGTTCCAGCTCACGCTGTTCGCCGCGGCGGACCTCGTTGCCGGTGCACCGCTCCTGCCGCATGCGGGAGCTGCCAACAGCTGGTTGGCCTGCCTCGGCATCGCAGTCACCGCGATCTACGCCGCGGCCGTCATCATCCGTCCCCAGCGTACCTGGTTGCGGCTCGGAGCTGACTCGCTCCTCGTCCTTGCGACCCTCATAGTCGGAGTGGCCGGCCTGGCGCTCGTCGCGCACTGATCCTGGTTCTCGGTCAGCGATCGGCCAGCGTCGCCAGGAACAGCGCCTCGGCGAGCGTCGCGCGCTCGAGTTCGGCGGCATCCACGCTTTCGTTCGGGGCGTGGATCGCGCACGAGCCGTCCTCGGGACCCCACAGCACGATCTCGGCTCCTGGCAGCGCGCGAGCAAACGCTGCGACGAGCGGGATCGACCCGCCAGAACCCAACGCGACCGGCTCTCGGCCGTACGCGGCACGCAGCGCGGCACGCGCCTTGGCATACGCCGGACCGCTTTCGTCAGCAGCGAATCCCGTTCCGGTCGCGCCCGGGACGACCCGCACCTGCGCGTTCCACGGGACCGCCCGCTTCAGGTGCGCCATGAGCAGCTGCTGGGCCTCCCCGGGGTCCACGTGCGGCGGCACCCGCAGGCTCACGCGGGCACGCGCTTCGTGCACGAGCGCGTTGCGCGAACCCGCGACCGCGGGGGCGTCGATGCCGATCACGTTCACGGACGGCTTCGCCCACAGACGCTCGCCGAGCGTCCCAGTCCCGATGAGCGACACGCCCTCGAGCACCCCGGCTTCGGAACGCATGCCGTCGACGTCGGGCTCGAGACCGCCCCACGCCGTGCCATCGAGACCGGCGATCGCGACGTCGCCTGCGTCGTCGAGCAGGCTGTCGAGGGCCCGGATGAGCGCCATCAGGGCGTCAGGGAAAGGACCGCCGTACGCGCCCGAGTGGACGGGCCCTGCCAGGGTGCGGACTTCGATCACGCAGTCGGTGATGCCACGCAGCGAAGTCGTCAGCGTGGGTTCACCGACGCGCCAGTTGCCCATGTCGCCGACGATGACGACGTCGGCAGCGTACAGGTCGGCGGCGCCGAGCACGTGTTCCTCCAGCCCGCTGCGGCCGGTCTCCTCCTCACCCTCGACGAGCACCTTGATCCCGACGCCAAGCTCCCCGGCAAGCGCCGCCAACGCCGTCGCGTGCATGACGATGCCCGCCTTGTTGTCTGCGGCTCCTCGCCCGTACAGCCGCCCGTCACGCTCGGTGAGCTCGAACGGCGGCGAGAGCCACTCGGCGACATCGCCTTCCGGCTGCACGTCGTAGTGTGCGTACAGCAGGACCGTCGGGGCGCCCTCAGGAGCCGGGATCTCGCCGTACACCGCAGGAGGCGCGTCCGGGATCTCGAGGAACCGCACCGAGCAGCCTGCGCGCGCAAGGATCGCGGCGGTGGCCTCGGCCGCTTCGAGCACAGGCCCACGGTCGTATCCAGGAAACGCGATCGAGGGGATGCCGACGAGCGTGCGCAAGTCCTGCCACGCCCGTGGCATCAGCGCGCCGACACGATCGCGGATGCGGTCGGCAGCACCCTCAGGCATCGCAGCCGAGCTTCCCGCCGTCACCATAGTCGTGCCGCGCCATGTCGTGGATGACGATGTGCACCGACTCCGGCTTCGCGTCGACCGACTCGACAATCGCCTCGGTCACGCGCTTGACGAGCTCTCGCTTCTGGTCGACTGTGCGCCCTTCGTACATGTGGATGTGGACGATCGGCATCGCTACCTCCTCGCG
>JAOAFY010000045.1 GCA_026416035.1 Coriobacteriia bacterium
CCCGCCCCCCGTCGAGCACCACGACGTCGTAGAAGTCGCGACCCAGAGTCGCGCCGCCCGAGGCGGAGTGGAACAGGTGACCCACCTCGAGGCCCGGCACGTCCTGCGGCGCGGTGAAGAACGCGGACTGGAGCGTGCGGCGCATGGCGCGCTCGGACTCGTAGGTGCGCGCGTTCTCCAAGGCAAGCGATAGCGATACCGACAGCTTGTCGGACGCTTCCAGGACGGCAGCGCTGAACGACGCCTCGGCGTCCCAGCAGAACCCGAGGACCGCAGCGGCCTCGCCACGATGGAGGACGGGTACGAGCAGGAACGCCCCGACGTCGTGCCGCTCCATCAACTCCTGCTCGACAGGATCCGCATCGCTGACGGAAGCCACCGCCACCACGCGCATGCGCTGGGCGGCCAGCCGTGGCAGCGAGGGGCCGTCGTCCGCGAACCGCAAGCCCACCATCTCGGCCGGCCAGCCGTGGACGTTGCGGAACACCCACGCTCCGGGCCGCCGCTCGGCGATCCAGCCCCAGTCCGCCCCGAAGACCTCGGTCGCTTCGACCAGCACGCGCTGCATCGCTTCGTCCGCGTCGAGCGTCGAAAGGATCGTGGCGTCGATCAGGCCCATCGCCCTGCGGATCTCATCGAGCTCGGCCTCAGCGCGCTTCCGGGCGAGGACCGACTGGGTGACGTCCACGGCCGTGAACAGGACGTCGAACGGGCCATCGAGACGGCCTGGGATCGGCAGGTAGTCGAGCTGCCAGTAGGTGGTCTCTCCCCAGGAGGGCGAGTGCTCGTACTCCGGGACGGTGACCGCCTGGCCGGTGTACGCAGCGTCGATGAACCGCACCGCCGACCGGGTATCGGACAAGAACCCTCGGACCGGCATCCCAAGAAGGTCCCACTGCGGGCGGACGTCGTCGAGCACGTCTCGGAACGCCCGGTTCATCCACACGAACCGCATCTCCGAACCCGACCAGATCGCGGCAGGGAACGACGCCCCCTCGAGCATCTCCGAGAGGGTCGCCCGCTGACGGTCCGTGACGCGCAGCAGAGGCTCTCTGTCGGCTGTTCCAGGCGTGGCCGGCTCCTCGCGACATGCCCTACCTGTCGAGTATCGGCTCGTTGACGGATCCGCTGAATATGAACGCGGCGAACGGTTACGGGGATACACGAGTAGTCTGTTCACCCAGGAGGTGAGGGCCGTGCGACGCGCTCCACTGTTCACAGTGCTCGCCGTGATCGTCGCGGTCGTCCTGGCCTGCTCTCTTGCAGGCTGCGCGAGGCGACCGTCCACCTCGACCGAAGACGCCTCAGGCTCGCGGCCGTCGACCGCNGGACCGGGCGCCACCCAGCCACAGGAGACCCACGAGACGACGGACACCACGACGGACGCGGGGCAGCCGAAGACACAGAAGCCCCTCACGTTGCGCGTCTACTTCCCGCGCGGCGACAAGCTCGGAGTCGTCGCTCGCGAGGTGCCGTACACGAAGGCCGTGGCGACAGCGGCGCTCACCGAGATGCTGAAAGGCCCGTCGAGCGTAGATGCAGCCTACGGATTCCACTCGGAAGTGCCGGCGGGCACGCGCCTGCGCTCAGTATCCATCCGAGACCGCGTCGCCACCGTCGACCTGACGGGCCAGTTCGACGACGGCGGCGGCTCGCTTTCCATGTTCATGCGCCTCGCGCAGCTCGTGTTCACCGCGACGCAGTTCGAGACCGTGGATGCCGTGGCCTTGAAGCTGGACGGCCGGCCGGTGGAGGTCTTCAGCGGCGAGGGCATCGTGCTCGACCACCCGATGCGCCGCGCGGACTTCGAGGACGTGCTCCCTGCGATTCTCGTCGAGACGCCGTTGCCTGGCGCAAGCGCGTCGAGCCCGCTTCGCATCACCGGTACGGCGAACGTGTTCGAAGCGGTCTTCAAGGCAGAGGTGCGGGACTCCTCCGGTGCGGTGGTCGGATCCAAGACCATCACCGCCTCCTCCGGGACCGGCACGCGCGGGACGTTCAGAGACGCCGTGCCGTTCACGGTGACGCGCACGCAGATGGGTTCGCTCGTGGTGTTCGCCGAATCCCCGAGCGACGGCTCGCGCATCGACGTCGTGACCATCCCGGTCAAGCTCGTGCCGTAGACCTGACGGCGCCGCGCGCACAGCAGGGTGCGCCGATAGTACAATCGGCGCACCCGCTGCATCCGAGGAGGACGCGATGTCCGAGTTCCAGACCGACGACCGCGATGCGTACCCGCCGAGCCTGCTCGAACAGGTCATCGGCGCCGAGGCGGAGTTCCTGGCCGGGGGGCACGGGCACGAGGAGAACACCGTCTCGGCAGTGCGGATCTTCCTGGAGTTCCTCCGGGGGTTCGAGTTCTTGAACATCAACCTGCCGATGGTGACCGTCTTCGGCTCCGCACGATTCAACGAGGACCACGAGTACTACCAGCTCGCCCGCTCGGTCGGGCGAGCGCTCGCCGAGAGCGGCTACGCGGTCATGACGGGCGGCGGCCCCGGGATCATGGAGGCGGCCAACCGCGGGTGCAAGGAAGCAGGAGGGCTTTCCATCGGCGCGAACATCCACCTTCCGCACGAGCAGAAGCCGAATCCCTACCTCGACCGCGTCATGACCTTCGAGCACTTCTTCGTGCGGAAGGTCATGATGGTGAAGTACTCGCGCGCATTCGTGATCATGCCCGGCGGCTTCGGCACCCTCGACGAGCTGTTCGAGGCCATCACGCTGATCCAGACGGGCAAGATGGCATCGTTCCCCGTGGTGGTGATGGGCTCGCACTACTGGCGCCCGCTCATGCTGTTCTTCCGCGACACCCTCGTCGCGAACGGCACGATCGAGGCCTCCGACCTCGACTACATCTACCTCACCGACGTGGTGGATGACGCGATCGCCTACATCAAGGCGCACCCGCACGGCAACAACGGCGGCGGCACGCCCTAGCGCGGAACGGCACTGCGCCCGCGCTAGGGCGCCAGCTCGCCACCATCAGCCGCTCAGACCGCCTCGTCGTAGGCGCGCTCGAACTGGCTGATGTACAAGTCGTGGTAGAACCCGCGTCGCGCCATGAGCTGGGCGTGGTCGCCTTGCTCGACGATCCGGCCATTGTCCATGACGATGATCGTCTCGGCGTTGCGTATCGTGGACAGCCGGTGGGCGATGACGAAGCTCGTGCGGCCCTTCATCAGCTTCGCCATGGCGCGCTGGATCAGCACCTCGGTCCTCGTGTCGACCGAGCTGGTCGCCTCGTCGAGGATGAGGATCTGCGGATCTGCCAGGAACGCTCGCGCGATCGTCAGGAGCTGCCGCTCGCCCTGCGAGATGTTGGCTGCGTCGTCGTCGATACGGGTGTCGTAGCCGTCGGGCAGCGTGCGCACGAAGTGGTCCACGTGCGCCGCCTGCGCTGCGGCGACGATCTCCTCTTCCGTCGCGCCTTCCTTGCCGTACGCGATGTTCTCGCGGATGGTTCCTCCGAACAGCCACGTGTCCTGGAGCACCATGCCGAAGATCCGGCGCAGGTCGTCGCGCGCCATGTCGCGGACGTCGACACCGTCGATGCGGATCGCGCCATCGTCCACGTCGTAGAAGCGCATCAGCAGGTTGACGAGCGTCGTCTTGCCCGCTCCGGTGGGCCCAACGATGGCGACCGTGTGGCCTGGCTCGACCGTGAGGCTCAAGTCCTCGATGAGCGGCTTGTCCGGCACGTACCTGAACGACACGCGGTCGAACTCCACACGCCCCCGCACGCGTTCGAGCACCACCGGCTGCACCGGGTCAGGCGTCTCCTCCGCCTCATCGAGGAGCTCGAAGACGCGCTCGGCTGAGGCGACCGTCGACTGGAGCACGTTCGCGATGCTCGCCGTCTGCACGATCGGCTGTTGGAACTGCTGGGAGTACTGGATGAACGCCTGCACGTCACCAAGCGTGAGCGTGCCGTGCGCGACACGGATGCCTCCGACCACGCAGATCGCGACGTAGTTGAGCCGGTTGATGAAGTTCATCGACGGCTGGATGAGCCCCGAGATGAACTGCGCCTTGAAACTCGCGTCGAAGACCTGCTCGTTCAGCTCGTCGAACCGCGCGATGGCCTCCCGCTGACGGCCGAACACCTTCACGATCGCGTGCCCGGTGTGCATCTCCTCGACGTGCCCGTTCAGCGCGCCGACGCGCTCCCACTGCCGCGTGAACTGGACCTGCGATCGCTTCGCGATGAGCATGGTCACGACGACCGACAACGGCACGGTGAACAGGGCGATGAGCGCAAGCAGCCAGCTGATGGTGAACATCATGATCAGCACGCCGACGATCGTCAGCAGCGCCGTGGCGAGCTGCGTCATGGCCTGCTGCAGCGTGTTCGCGATGTTGTCGATGTCGTTCGTCACGCGGCTCAGCACGTCGCCCCGCGGGTGGTTGTCGAAGTACCTGAGCGGAAGCCGTCCCAGCTTCTCGTCGACCCGGGTCCGCAGGTCGTAGACGAGGCGCTGGGAGATGCCGGCCATCAAGTAACCCTGGCCCCACTGGAACAGCGCCGAGGCGAGGTAGAGCGCTGCAACAAGGCCCAGGATGCGGCCGAGGCGGTCGAAGTCGATCCCCGCGCCCGGGGTGACGTCCATCTTCTCGAGCATGTCCGCCACACGGCCCTGCCCCCGCGCGCGCAGCGCGGCGACCGCCTGCGCCTTCGTGACGCCAGCGGGCATCTGCTTGCCCACGAGGCCCTCGAACACGACGTTCGTGGCTCGACCGATGATCTTCGGAGCGGCGACGCTCAGCGAAACACTCGCCGCCGTCAGCAGGACGACCAGCACGAGCGTGGCCGCTTGAGGGCGCAGAAGCCTCGCGAGCCGCCTCACGGTGCCGCCGAAGTCGCGCGCCTTGGCGGCCGGCGCCATCCCGAAGTGCGCTCCTGGGCCGAATCCGCGGCCCGGCCCGGGTCCGAGCCCGGGCCGCGACCCTCCTGCGGGTCGGACGCTGCCAGTCTTCTCCGTTGTCTCGCTCATGCTATCTCCTCCAGCGCAAGCTGCGACTCCACGATCTCGCGGTACGTCTCGCAGCTCGCAAGAAGCTCGTCGTGCCGTCCGATGCCGACCACGCGGCCCTGGTCGAGGACCACGATCCGGTCAGCGTCCATGATGGTGCTGACGCGCTGCGCAACGATGAGCACCGTCGCTCCCCGCGTCTCGGCGCGCAGCGCCTTGCGCAAGCGTGCGTCCGTCTTGAAGTCCAGCGCCGAGAAGCTGTCGTCGAAGATGTAGACGTCCGGCCGCTTGACGAGCGCGCGGGCGATGGCCAAGCGCTGGCGCTGCCCACCGGACACGGAGACGCCGCCCTGCGCGATCGGGGTATCCAGACCCTGCGGCATCGCCTCGACGAACTCTCGGGCCTGCGCGACCTCGAGCGCGTGCCAAAGCTCCTCCTCGGTCGCATCCGGGCGACCGTACCGCAGGTTCTCGGCGACGGTCCCAGAGAACAGGAACGCCTTCTGCGGCACGAACCCGATCTTCGCCCACAACCGCTCTCGCGGCATGTCGCGCACGTCGACGCAGTCTACGAGCACCCGGCCCTCAGTGGCATCGTAGAAGCGCGGGACGAGGTTGATGAGCGTGGACTTGCCGCTGCCCGTGCTCCCGACGATCGCGGTCACCTCGCCCGGCGCGGCCGTGAAGCTCACCTCGTGGAGGACGGCGTGTTCGGCTCCGGGGTAGCGGAACGACACGCGGTCGAACTCGACGTAGCCGCACATGCCCGATTCTGGCGCCGGAAGCTCGGGGTCTCGGATGGCCGGCTTGGTCTCGAGCACCTCTACGATGCGCTCGGCAGAAGCAGCGGCGCGGGGAACCATGACGAAGACGAGCACCGCCATCATCACCGAGATGAGGATCTGCATCATGTAGGCCAGGAAGGCCATCAGGTTGCCTACCTGCATGGCGCCCACGTCCACGCGCCGCGCGCCGAAGAGCAGGATCGCCACGGTGGTGAGGTTGAAGATCGTCATCATCACGGGCATCACCGTGGCGAAGAGGCGCTGCACCGAGAGCGCCGTCTGCGTCAGGTCGGCGTTCGCACGCTCGAACCGCTCCTGCTCGTGCTTCGTGCGGACGAAGGCACGCACGACGCGCACGCCTGCGAGGTGCTCGCGAACCACCTGGTTGATGCGGTCGGTCTTCTCCTGCACCTGGCGGAAGAGGGGCAGCGCCCGGGACATCGCGAGGCCTATCACGACCCCCATCAGCGGGATCACCACCAGCAGCAACCCGGAAAGGCGCACATCCTGACGGAGGGCCATGACCACGCCGCCGATCGCCATCACCGGCGCCAGGACCATGATGTTCAGCCCCATCACGACGACCATCTGCACCTGTTGGACGTCGTTGGTGTTGCGGGTGATGAGCGACGCAGCGCCGAACCGGTTGAGCTCCGCGGCGGAGAAACCCTCGACCGCGCGGAAGACGGCGCTGCGCAGGTCGCGTCCGAACGCCATCGCCGTTTTCGCGCCGAAGTACACCGCGACGATCGCCGCGATGCCTAAGACCAGCGTCACAGCCACCATGACGCCACCCGTGCGCAGGATGTAGTCGACGTCGCCGTTCGCGATGCCCTTGTTCACGATGTCGGCATTGAGGTCAGGCAGGTACAGGTTCGCCACTGCCTGGACTACCAGGAGGGCGACCGTGAGCACGATCTGCCGCCAGTAGGGCTTGAGGAACCGTGCGAGCTTCGTCATGTCACACTCCATCCGATCCACTAGGCTCTGCGGCCTCGCGGCCCACCGCCCGAGCGAGGTTCTCTTCGATACGCGCCAGCAGCCGCGTGAGCGCCTCGACCTGGTCCGCTTCCATACCCGCGAACGCCATCTCGGTCTGCTTCTCGAACACAGCATGGAGGCGCGCGACCACTTCGTCGCCACGAGGCGTCAGCCGGATGCGGAGCAGCCGCTGGTCGCGTTCATCGATCCGACGCTCCACGAACCCGGCATGCTCAAGCCGCTTGACCATGCCGGTCACCGTCGGCGCCGACACGAGCAGCCGGCGGGCGAGATCCCGCTGGCTCATCTCGCCTCCACGCCCGAGAGCAAGCAGGCATGCGGCCTGGCCGGGGTGCACTCCGACCTCCGCGAACGCCCGCGAGGCGAGCTGCCGATACAGCATCATCACGCGCTTGAGCGCACGGAGGGCCGCTCCCGTGGGCCGATGTCGCTCATCGTTCGGACCGCTTGCGGCTGCAGGTGAGCCGCCCGCTTCCGGAGCACGCCCGGTTGGCGCGTCCATGGTAGCCTCCATACATTTCGGGTGCTAACTATTAGCATCCTAAGTATATTGGCGGCGGAAGTCAATAGGGGCCTCGGTCGTCCGAGGCCCCTATCATCCCTTTCGCGTACCGGCCTTCCTACCGCGCCGCCTCGTGCCGCACGGAGCGGATCGCGATCTCGTCGTCCACGATGTCGATCGTGACAGTGTCGCCGTCGCGCACCTCGCCCGCCACCAGCGCCTTGGCGATGCGGTCGACGATCTCGCGCTGGATCACCCGCTTGAGCGGACGCGCTCCGAAGACGGGATCGAAGCCATCCAAGGCGATGCGCTCGAGCGCAGCCGGCTCGATGACGAGCGTGATGCGCCGCTCAGCAAGACGCTGCCTGACGCGTTCGAGCTGCAGCTCCGCGATGTCGGCAACCTGCTCCATCGTGAGCTGATGGAAGACGACGATGTCGTCGATGCGGTTCAGGAACTCTGGCCGGAAGGTCTGCCTGAGCGCCTCTTCGACCGCGGCTTTCATCTGCTCGTAGTCACCGCTCTTCGCAAGCTCGGTGACGAACTGGCTCCCGACGTTGCTCGTCATGATGACTATGGCGTTGCGGAAGCTCACCGTGCGGCCCTGGCCGTCGGTCAGCCGCCCGTCGTCGAGCACCTGGAGCAGCACGTTGAACACGTCCGGATGCGCCTTTTCGATCTCGTCGAGCAGCACCACGCTGTACGGCCGCCTGCGCACGGCCTCGGTCAGCTGGCCGCCCTCCTCGTAGCCGACGTAGCCAGGCGGCGCGCCGATGAGCCGCTGCACGCTGAACTTCTCCATGTACTCGCTCATGTCGATGCGCACCATGTTGCGCTCGTCGTCGAAGAGGAACTCGGCGAGGGCTCGCGCGAGCTCGGTCTTGCCGACGCCGGTCGGTCCCAGGAACAGGAACGAGCCGAGCGGACGGTTGGGATCCGACAGACCCGCACGGGCGCGGCGTATCGCGTTCGCGACCGCCGCAATCGCCTCGTCCTGACCGACGACGCGCTTGTGCAGCAGCTCCTCGAGGTGCACGAGCTTCTCCATCTCGCCTTCGAGCAGCTTAGAGACGGGTACGCCGGTCCAGGAGCTCACCACCTCGGCGACTTCGGTCTCGGTCACTTCCTCTTTCAGCATCGCCTCGCCGGACTGGAGCTGCTTGAGACGCTCGTCGGCCTCGGCGAGCTTGCGCTCGATCTCCGGGATGCGCCCGTAGCGGATCTCGGCTGCCCGCTGGAGGTCGCCGTCGCGTTCGGCCCGCTCCGAGTCGACCTTCGCCTCGTCCAGCTCGGCCTTGAGCCTCTGCACCTCGGCGATGACGGACTTCTCGCTCTCCCAGCGCGCCTTGAGGCCCGAGAGCTTCTCGGTGAGCTCGGCCATCTCGGCGCGCAGCGCTTCCAGGCGCTCGGCGCTCGCGGCATCCTGCTCGCGCATGAGCGCCTGCTCCTCGATCTGGAGCTGGCGGAGCTTGCGGTCGAGCTCGTCGATCTCGGTCGGCATCGAGTCGATCTCCATGCGGAGCCGGCTCGCCGCCTCATCGATAAGGTCGATAGCCTTGTCGGGCAAGAAGCGGTCGGTGATGTAGCGGTCCGAGAGCATCGCGGCGGCCACGATGGCGCCGTCGGTGATGCGCACGCCGTGATGCACCTCGTACTTCTCTTTCAGTCCGCGCAGGATCGCGATGGTGTCCTCGACGGTCGGTTCGCCGACGTACACCGGCTGGAAACGCCGCTCAAGCGCCGCATCCTTCTCGACGTGCTCGCGGTACTCGTCGAGCGTGGTGGCGCCGATGCAGTGCAGCTCGCCTCGCGCAAGCGCAGGCTTGAGCATGTTCGACGCGTCCATCGCGCCTTCGGCCGCTCCTGCGCCCACGAGGGTGTGCAGCTCGTCGATGAACAGGATGACGCGACCCTCGGCGTTCTGAACCTCACGCAGCACCGCCTTGAGCCGATCCTCGAACTCGCCCCGGTACTTCGCGCCGGCGACCATCGCGCCCAAGTCGAGCGCGACGATCTCCTTGTCTTTGAGCGTCGCCGGGACGTCGCCTGCCACGATCCGCTGCGCCAGCCCCTCGACGATCGCGGTCTTGCCGGTGCCTGGCTCGCCGATGAGCACCGGGTTGTTCTTCGTCCGACGCGAGAGCACCTGGATGACGCGGCGGATCTCCGCATCGCGTCCGATGACCGGGTCGAGCTTGCCTTCACGGGCAGCTGCCGTGAGGTTGCGGCCGAATCGCTCGAGGGCCTGGAACTGCGCCTCAGGGTTCTGGTCGGTCACGCGCGCGCCGGCCCGCAGCTCCTCGATCGCCGCCAGCAACCTGGACGCCGTCACCCCGTGGATGCTCAGGATGCGGCTCGCCTCGCCGTTCTCCTCTGCGATGCCGAGAAGGAGGTGCTCGGTGGAGACGAACGCGTCTTTAAGCTTCTCGGCGTGCTTGAACGCAGCGTTGAGCACCGTGCTCAGCCGTGGGCCGATCCCGGCCGGGCCGGCGACGCCCGGGCCCGACACCCTCGGCATCTTGGCGATGGCGGCCGCGACCTCAGCCTCTACGAGGTCGGGGTCAGCTCCCACCTTCTGCACGATCGGCCGAACGATGCCCTCCGCGGCATCGAGCAGCGCCTTCAGAAGGTGCTCCGGCTCGATCGCCTGCGAAGAGGCGTCGTCGGCGATGCCTTGCGCCGCCTGCAACGCTTCTTGCGCCTTGACCGTCAGCTTGTCCAGTCTCATATCAGATCACACCCACATCCTTGCCTGACCGCGGCTCGCTGGCTGGCGCGGCCTAGCTGCAGTCGCTTCTACGCACGATCCCTCCGCGGGGGACGTGCACGATGTCCGCCCGCATGCTCTGACGGACCCGCTGGATCTCGACTGCGAGCCGCCGCTCGGCCTGGCTCGCTTCGGCCTTCACGGCCTCGAGCTCCGCCTGCAGCCGGGCGATGCGGTCCTCAAGCTCCAAGATCCGTACGACGCCCGCGAGGTTGACGCCTTCGTCCTGGGTGAGCCGCTGGATCAGCCGGAGACGCTCGATGTCAGCGTCGGAATACAGGCGCGTGTTGCCAGCCGAGCGCTTCGGCTTGATCAGGCGCTTGCGCTCGTAGATGCGAAGCGTCTGCGGGTGCATGCCCGCGAGCTGCGCCGCGACGCTGATCATGTACAGCGGCCGGTCCTTGCTGCTCCGCTGGCTCTTCATCGCTCGCCTCCTTCACCGTCTCACCTGATGTGCGACCGGATCTCGTCGCCCATCGTCCGAGATAGCTCCTCTAGGAGCTCCCGCTGCCGGGCCGAAAGCTTCGTGGGAACCTTCACGCGTATACGCACCTTCAGATCCCCGGAGCCCTTGCCCTTCAGGCGCGGAGCGCCCTTGCCAGGCACCCGCAGCACCTTGCCATCCTGCGTCCCTGCGGGGATCTTGAGCTTCACCCGCTCACCCGACGGGGTCGGGACCGTCACCTCGGCACCTAGAGCGGCCTCGGCGATGGTCACCGGCAGGTCCAGCACCACGTCGGCGCCCTCGCGCGTGTAGTACGGATGCGGCTTGACGTGGGTCACCACGTACAGGTCTCCGGCTGGCCCGCCACCGACCCCGGGCTCACCTTTGCCCTTGAACCTGAGCTTGCTCCCGTCTGTCACCCCGGCTGGGATGTTGACGGTGAGCGGCTTGACGCGGGTGACCTTCCCGCGCCCCTTGCACGTTGCGCACGGGTGCTCGACGACTGTGCCCTCGCCAGCGCACCGCGGGCACGTCCGCGAGAATGCGAACAGTCCCTGCCCCTGCGTCACGTGACCGCTGCCCTTGCAGGTCGGACACGTCGAGCGCCCCGTTCCCGGCTTGGCGCCGGTGCCGTGGCAGGTCGTGCAGGTCTCATCGCGCCGGACGTCGACCTTCGTCGACAGGCCACGCATGGACTCGTCGAACGATAGCGTCACGTCGTATTGCAGATCGGCGCCCCTGCGAGCCGTCGTGCGCGCTCCCTGCCGCCCGGCCGCCGCTCCGAACCCGGAGAACAGGTCGCCGAACAGGTCGCCCAGATCGCCGATGTCCCCGACGTGCGTGTAGGTGAACCCTCCGGGCCATCCGGCACCGGCGCCCGCGGCACCCGCCCCCGGCGGGATGGTGCCCCCGAAGTACTGCCCGTACTGATCGTACTGCTTGCGCTTCTCGGGGTCGGAGAGCACTTCATAGGCTTCGTTGATCTCCTTGAAGCGCTCCTCGCTGCCGCCCGCGTCGGGATGGTGCTTCCGCGCCTGCTTCCGGAAGGCCTTCTTGATCTCGTCGGGCGTGGCGTTCCGGCTGACGCCGAGTATGTCGTAGTAGTCTTTGGCGGCAGCCATCGCCTACTCCTTCGCAGCCGGACCTCCGGTGCTCACGACGACCATAGCCGGGCGGACGACCTTGCCGGCGAGCTCGTACCCCTTCTGGTAGACCTCGACGACCGTGCCCTCCGGCACGCTCGCGTCCTCACGCTGGCCGACCGCCTGGTGGAGCGCAGGATCGAACGGCTGGCCGAAGGGGTCGATGACCTCGACCCCTTCCTTGGCGAGCACGCCGAGCATCTGCTTGTGCACCATCTCCACGCCTTCGAGCAGCTGCTTGAGGTCGCCCCCCGCGGTCACGTGGTCAATCGCCCGCTCCAGGTTGTCGAGCACCGGCAGGAGCTCTCCGATGATGCGCTCGCCTGCGCGGGCCACCATCTCCGCCTGGTCCCGTGCGACGCGCTTTCGGTAGTTCTCGAACTCCGCCTTCACGCGCTGTGCCGTCTCCAGGTGCTCCGCCGCTTCCTGGCGAGCCGCTTCGAGCTCGGCCTGGAGCTGGTCGCCGCGCAGCTCGAGCTCGGCTCCCAGGTCCGTCTCCAGCTCGGGGTCTACACCTTCGCTCGCGGGGTTCCGCTCGGCCATCGCTACTTCTCCTCGTCCACGACCTCGAAGTCCGCGACTTCCTCGTCGCCTGAGGAGGCCTCGCTCGAAGCGGGCTCCGCCGCAGGGCCTTCGCTGCTCGCCTGGGCCTGCTGCTGGTAGACGATCTCGGCCAGCTTGTACGACGCCTGCTGCAGGCGCTCGGTCGCCGAGCGGATCACGCCAAGGTCGCTGCCTTCGAGCGCCTTCTTCACCTCAGCGATCGCATCCTCGCACGCGCTCTTGGTGTCCGACGGCACTTTGTCGCCGAGGTCCTTGAGCGACTTCTCGGTCGCGTACACGAGCGTATCGGCGTTGTTGCGCACCTCGGCCTCTTCGCGCTTGCGGCGGTCTTCCTCGGCGTGCGCCTCGGCCTCCCGCACCATGCGCTCGACCTCTTCCTCGGACAGGGCCGTCGACCCAGTGATGGTGATCTTCTGCTCCTGCCCCGTGCCGAGGTCCTTCGCGCTCACGTTGACGATGCCGTTCGCGTCGATGTCGAACGTGACCTCGATCTGCGGCACACCTCGGGGAGCCGGCGGTATGCCGATGAGATCGAATTTGCCCAACGTGCGGTTGTCTGCCGCTAATTCGCGCTAGCCTTGCAACACGTGAATGGTCACGGCAGTCTGGTTATCTGCTGCTGTTGAGAAAATCTGACGTTTGGTGACGGGGATCGTCGTGTTTCTTTCAATAAGTTTCGTGCAAATGCCGCCCAGCGTTTCAATGC
>JAOAFY010000046.1 GCA_026416035.1 Coriobacteriia bacterium
GTGCGCGTGCGCATCGGAGGAAGGAGCGTCATGGACAGCATCGACGAGCTGGACCTGAAGGAGGCGGAATACCGCATCAAGCTGTACGACGAGTACCGCGACGCGGCTCGCGTGTTCAACTACTACGTCGAGACCGAGCTTAGGGCCTACCTCGCGAACGAGGTCGAGGTCGAACCCGTGCACGCGCCGGGCGGCGTGTACTTCAAGGTGCGGCTCACGGACGTGTGGATCTACGAGGCGGAGCGCATCAACCGGTTCGTGCCCGAGACCACGATCTACTCCGTGAACGACGTCCACGTGCAGCGGCTCAAGCCCGAAGAGGAGTGACGCGGTGACGTCTCAGGACGCTGCTGAACGCGCCCAGAAGCTGCGCGACCTCATCGCCTACCATGCGTGGCGGTACTACGTGCTCGACGCGCCGGAGATCTCCGACGATGCGTACGACGCGCTCGTGCGCGAGTTGGAGCAGATCGAGCGCGAGCACCCTGAGCTTGTCACGCCCGACTCGCCGACGCAGCGCGTGGGCGCGCCCCCGTCGGAGCAGTTCGCTCCGGTGCGCCACGCACAGCGGATGTACTCGCTCGACAACGCGATGGACGAGGCCGAGCTCGTCGCCTGGCTGGAGCGCGTCGGACGCGAGCTTGGCACCGGCACGCGGTTCGTGTGCGAGCTGAAGATCGACGGGTCCTCGATCGCGCTGACCTACCGTGACGGCGTGCTCGTGCGTGCCGCGACACGAGGCGACGGAGCGGTCGGCGAAGACGTCACTGCGAACATCCGCACGATCAAGACCGTCCCGTTGCGGCTCATCGGTCCAGGGGCAGGGGCGACCGTCGAGGTGCGCGGCGAGGTGTTCATGCCAAAGACGTCGTTCGAGCGTCTGAACGAGGCCCAGGAGGCTGCAGGGGCTGCCGTGTTCGCGAACCCCCGCAACGCGGCCGCGGGTTCCGTGCGGCAGAAGGACCCGGCGGTGACTGCGTCGCGCGATCTCGACACCTTCCTGTACCAGGTCGTCGAGCCGGAACGCTTCGGGCTGGCGAGCCAACATGAAGCGCTCGAATGGCTTCGGGCTTCCGGGTTCAAGGTCAACCCGGACGTGCGGGTCTGCTCGTCGGCAGACGAGGTGCTCGCGTTCTGCCGCGAAGCGCTTTCGCGCCGCCACGACCTGCCGTACGAGATCGACGGCGTCGTGGTCAAGGTCGACTCGTTCGCCCAGCAAGCGGAGCTCGGGTTCACTGCCAAGGCCCCCCGGTGGGCCATCGCCTACAAGTTCCCGCCTGAAGAGCGCACGACGAAGCTGCTCGACATTCGCGTGAGCGTAGGTCGGACGGGCGCGCTGACGCCGTACGCGGTGTTCGAGCCGGTGCGCGTCGCTGGTTCCACCATCGCCAGGGCCACGCTGCACAACGCCGATGAGATCGCGCGCAAGGGGCTGCTCATCGGCGACACCATCGTCGTCCGCAAAGCCGGCGACGTGATCCCAGAGGTCGTCGGCCCCCTCGTCGAGCTGCGCGACGGCTCAGAGCGCCCCTTCGTCATGCCGGACTCGTGCCCGTCGTGCGGGGCGAAGGTCTGGAAGCCCGAGGACGAAGCCGTGTGGCGTTGCGTGAACGCCGCGTGCCCCGCACAGCGGGTGGAACGCCTCATCCATTGGGCGAGCCGCCAGGCGATGGACATCGAAGGCATGGGCGAGGAGCTCATCCGGAGGCTCGTGGACGAAGGGCTGCTTCGAGACGTCTCCGACTTCTATCGCCTCGACGAAGAGCAGCTTTCGCGTGTCGCGACGGGTCGCGTCAAGAAGGACGGCACGCCGGTCCTCGTCGGGCCCGTCGTGGCGAGGAAGCTTGCCGCAGCGATCGAGGCGTCGAAGCACCGTCCCCTCGCGCGACTGCTGTTCGGGCTCGGCATCCGGCACGTGGGTGCGACCGTGGCCTCGGTCCTGGCGGATGCGTTCGGGTCGCTCGAAGCAATCGGGTCGGCCGGGCTTGAGGAGCTGGCCTCCGTAGAGGGCGTGGGCCCCGTCATCGCCGCCAGCGTGCGGGCGTTCTTCGAGAATCCCGACAACCGGGATCTCGTCGCCCGGCTCGCTGCAGCCGGTGTGGCGACGCGCGAAGAGCGTTCAGAGCCGGCTGGCAACAGGCCGCTTGACGGGCTGACGTTCGTCTTGACGGGCGCGCTTCTCTCGATGACGCGGGAGCAGGCGTCCGAGGCGCTGCGATCCCTCGGCGCGAAGGTGACGGACAGCGTGAGCAAGAAGACCTCCTTCGTGGTGGTGGGCGAGAATCCCGGGAGCAAGCGGGACAAGGCGCTCGCTCTCGGGGTGCCCGTGATCGGCGAAGAGGACCTCGTCCGGATCCTCGACTCTGGAGAGCTGCCCGCGTGATAGGCGGTCGTCCACGCGTGCGCATCGACCCCCGCCGATGCGATCGGTGCGGCGGCTGCCTTGCGGCATGCTCGCGCAACGCGCTGCGGATCGGCAGGACCTTCATCGCAGTCGACCCGGTCGCGTGCGACGGATGCTTGGCGTGCGTGTCCGTGTGCGCTACGGGCGCGCTGTCAGCCGACGGGTCTGCGCGCCCGCCTTTGCGAACCGGCACCCAGCCCGGAGCAGGGCGCACCCAACGCCCGCTCGCTTCGGGGACCCCGCGCTCACGGTCGCGTGCGGCAACCGCGCGCGAAGCGGAAGGGTGGACGCTGCTTGAAGCGGTGGTGATGCTGTCGGTCACCCTCGCAGCCTTCGTCGGCAAGGAGGCCCTGCTTGCGATCGCGCCGGTTCGCGGATTGCCGGTCGACGCGCTCGTGCTCGTGCGCGGGATCGCGTTGGGCGGCTACTACGCCGTGCAGCTGCTCGCGGTGCGGTGGCTCGCAGACAGGCGCGGGTCGTCGCTCGGACGTGCGCTCGGTGGTCGCGCCAGGTCCCTTGCGGAGCGGTTCGCCGTGCTCGCGCGCGTCGTCTTGGTCGTCGTAGGGGCCCGAGCGTTCGGCATCCTCTATGGGCTGCTCATGCGGCAGGCCGGCTTCGTGCCGGACTCGTCGGCGCTGCTCAAGACGTTCGGCGGCAGAGCGACCGGGCTCGTGCTTGCGGCGGTGCTCGTGGTCTGCGTCGGCCCGGTCATCGAGGAGATCGTCTTCCGTGGAGTGTTGCTCCAGGGGCTGATGACGCGCCTGGGCGCGTGGCCTGCCATCGCCGTCCAGGCCGTCGTCTTCGCGGCTCTACACCGGTCTGTCTGGCTGTTCGTCCCGATGACGGCGCTCGGGGCCGCTTTGGGCTGGCTTGCGTGGGATCGGGAGAGCATCCGGCCTGCCATCGTCGCCCACGCCGCGTACAATGCCATCACCGTCGCAGCTGCGTTCGCGCTTCGCGGGTGAAGGAACGGAGGTGCCTTGCATGCCGCGTGACGAGGTCAGCCGAGGGGTCGATCTGATGCGCGACATCGAAGCGATCGCGCACGCTTCGATCCGGCAGTTGTACGAACGCGGTCCCGAGAGCAGGCGCTTCATCGAGTCCTCCTACGACGCGTGCCTCGAGGACATGCGGCACCATGTCCGGGCCCTCGCCGTGGCGATGGACGTGGGCGATGCCATGCTGCTGGAGGACTACTGCGTGTGGGCCAAGACGCTGCTTGCTCACCGCGGCCTTCCTGATTCGTGCCTGGTCGGCGCGCTGCTCGCGTTGCGCGAGACGATCGGCGACCGCGGTGGCGCCGACTCGACGCGCGCCGCTGAGATGCTCGATGCAGCGCTCCTGCGGATCTCGGAGGCCGACGTCTCGCTGCCGTCGGCGATCGACCTGAGCGACCCGCTCGCTGCGCTCGCCACGCAGTACCTGGAGCTGCTCCTGGCCGGAGACAGAGCGGAGGCGATGCGCGTCCTTACCGACGCCGTGGTCGATGGGGTCCCCGTGCGTGACATCTACGACCGCGTGCTGCGCATGGTGCAGCACGAGGTCGGGCGCCTGTGGCAGAGCGGGCGCCTGAGCGTCGCCATGGAGCACTACGTCACGGGTGTGAGCCAGGTCCTGATGGCGCGGCTCTACCCCGTGGTCGCCGAAGGCGGCGGCCGCGGCCCAAGATTCGTCGGCGCATGCGTCGGCGGCGAGCAGCACGAACTCGGGATCCGCATGGTGTGCGACCTGTTGGAGCTTGAGGGCTGGGACGCGGTCTTCCTGGGCGCCGACACGCCCGTGGACGCGGTCGTGGCGGCGCTCTTCGAGCACAGCCCTGCCGTGCTCGGCCTGTCGGCGACGCTCGGCTTCAACGTCTCTGAGGTGGCGCGGTTCATCGCGGCCGTGCGGGAGCACAGCCCGGAGGTGCTCGTCGTCGTGGGAGGCAGGCCGTTCGACCGGATCCCAGGGCTTTGGAAGACGGTCGGGGCAGACGGCTACGCTGCGAGCGCGTCCGAGGCGGCGAAGACTATCGGTTCCCTCGTTGCCGACGGTCCCGTCGCGTAGAATACGCAGGCGTACGCGCAACTTCGCGAAAGGCGTCTGGCCATGGCGATCTCCGAACACGATGTCCGTCACGTCGCGTTGCTCGCCCGTCTCGCGCTGACGAACGAGCAGGTGCAGCACCTCGCCCGCGAGCTCAGCTCCATCCTCGACCACATCGGCGAGATCCAGGCGCTGGATCTCGATGGCGTCGAGCCGACCTCACACCCCTTCCCGGTGCGGAACGTCATGCGCCGCGACGAGGTTCGGCCCGGGCTGTCACGCGACCTTGCCCTCAAGAACGCTCCGGAAGCCCGGGACGGCGCGTTCGTGATCCCCCGCATCGTCGGGGCCGAGGAGGGTGCATGATGTCCGGTCGCACGATCGCGGACATGACTGCCGTCGAGGTCCGGGACGCAATCGAGCGCAAGGAGGTCTCCGCTCGGGAGGTCGCGGAAGCCGCGCTGGCGCGGGTGGAGGAGCTCGACGCGCACGTTCACGCATTCAATCAGGTCTGTCCGGACCTCGCGCTTCAAGCAGCGGCGCGCATCGACGCGATGGTCGCAGCAGGCGAGGCGCTGCCGCCGCTCGCGGGCGTGCCCGCGGGGATCAAGGACAACATGAACCTCGTCGGCACTCGAACCACCTGCAGCTCGCGCATCCTCCAAGACTACGAGTCCGTCTACACCTGCACGGCGGTGCAGCGTCTGCTGGACGCGGGCGCGCTGCCCGTAGGGAAGTGCAATCTCGACGAGTTCGCGTTCGGCTCCTCGACGGAGAACTCCGCGTTCGGTCCCACGCGCAACCCCTGGGACCTCGAGCGGGTCCCTGGGGGCAGCAGCGGCGGGAGTGCGGCCGCGGTCGCGGCCAGGATGGTCGCAGTCTCGCTCGGCAGCGATACCGGTGGCAGCATCAGGCAACCGGGGGCGCTCACCGGCACCGTGGCGGTCAAGCCGACCTACGGGCGCGTCAGCCGCTACGGCCTGGTCGCGTTCGCCTCGTCGCTGGACCAGATCGGCCCCTTCGCGAGGACCGTCGAGGACGCGGCGCTCGTCTTGCAGGCGATCGCCGGCAAGGATCCTCTGGACGCCACGAGCGTCGACGAGCCGGTGGACGACTATCGCGCTGCGCTCGATGCCGGCGTGGAGGGGCTTCGCGTAGGGCTCGTGACCGACATGCTCGACATCGAGGGCTGTGCCGCCGAAGTGCGCGAAGCGGTCGAGGGCGCGGCTCGGACGCTTGCGGCCCTCGGCGCCGAAGTGGGCGAGGTGGCGCTGCCGATGAGCCGCCACGGTCTGTCGGCCTACTACATCATCGGGCCGGCCGAGGCGTCGTCGAACCTCGCGCGGTTCGACGGCATACGCTACGGTCACCGGGTCAAGGACGCCGAGGACGTCCTCGACCTGTACATGCGCTCCCGGGCGGAGGGTTTCGGCCCAGAGAGCATCCGGCGCATCATGCTCGGGACGTATGCGCTGTCTGCTGGCTACTACGAGGCGTACTACGGGCAGGCGCAGAAGACGCGGACGCTCATCATCCGCGAGTTCGCCGAAGCGTTCGAGCGTTTTGACGTCCTGCTCACCCCCACCTCTCCGACGGTCGCGTTCAAGCTGGGTGAGAAGGCGTCCGATCCGCTCGCGATGTACCTGTCGGACGTCTACACGATCCCGCTGAACCTGGCGGGGCTGCCAGGCATCAGCGTGCCCGTCGGGCTCTGTCCTTCGACCGGCCTGCCGATCGGTGCGCAGATCGCCGCTCGGCACTTCGACGAGGCGGCGATGTTCCGTGCAGCAGCGGCGCTGGAGCGTGCCCTTGCTCTGGACATGGTGCCGCCGCTCGTGCGGAAGTGACGTGCGACCGGCGTACGCGACGAGACGAAGGAGTCACTGAGGTGGCCAAAGACCGTCTAGCAGAAGTGCTCGAGCGATACGAGGCCGTCATCGGCCTCGAGATCCACACCGAGCTTACGAGCCTTCGCTCGAAGATGTTCTGCGGGTGTCCCGTCGCATTCGGTGGCGAGCCGAACACGCGGGTCTGCCCCGTCTGCCTCGGCATGCCCGGAGCGCTTCCGGTTCCGAACGAGGCGGCGGTCGAAGCGACGGTGCTGGCCGGGCTTGCGCTCGAGTGCGAGATCGCCCGATTCAGCCAGTTCCACCGCAAGAACTACTTCTATCCCGACATGCCGAAGAACTACCAGATTTCGCAGTACGACCTGCCCTTCTGCAAGAACGGGCACCTCGACGTCGAGGTCGGCGAAGGCGCTTCGGCCTACGTCACACGGGTGGGCATCACGAGGATCCACCTCGAAGAAGACACCGGCAAGATGATCCACGTCGGCGGCGCAGAAGGGCGCATCGCGGGAGCCGACTACTCCCTCGTGGACTTCAATCGGGCGGGGACTCCGCTGATCGAACTCGTCACGGAGCCAGACATCCGAACGCCCGAAGAGGCTCGGCGCTTCGCACAGACGCTCAGAACCGTCTTCCTTGCGCTCGGCATCTCCGACTGCAGCATGGAGGAAGGCTCGATGCGCGTCGATGCGAACGTGAGCATACGGCCGAGGGGGGCAACGGAGTTCGGCACGAAGGCCGAGGTCAAGAACATGAACTCGTTCAAAGCCCTCCACGACGCCTTGGCCTACGAGATCGTGCGTCAGGCCGACCTGCTCGACTCCGGCGGGCGCGTGGTGCAGGAGACCCGGCACTGGGACGCGGCGGCGAAGCGAACGAGCGGGCTCAGGTCGAAGGAAGAGGCACACGACTACCGCTACTTCCCGGAGCCGGACATGGTGCCGTTCGAGTTCACGGACGAGTGGATCGCCTCCGTGAAGGCCAAGCTCCCAGAGCTGCCCGCAGCGCGCCGGGAGCGTTACGCAGCGGAGCTTGGGCTGCCCAAGCAAGACGCGCGTCTGATCGCAGACGACGTGGCGCTGTCGCGCTTCTTCGAGCAGGCGGTGTCGGTGGCGGGCGCGGACCGTGCGAAGCCCGTTGCGAACTGGGTGCTCGGCGAGCTGTCAGCTCACCTCAATGCCACGGGCCTGGCCGTCGAGGAGTGCGGCATCCTGCCGGAGATGCTCGCCGAGCTGGTCGTGCTCATCGAAGATGGCACGATCTCAGGCAAGCAGGGAAAGGACGTCTTCGCCGAGATGGCTCAGACGGGCGAGCGTCCTGGTGCCGTCGTGGAGCGTCGTGGCATGCGGCAGGTGTCCGACACCGATGCCATCGAGGCAGTGGCACGTCGCGTCCTGGACGCGCATCCCGACGAGGTGGCGAGCTACCGGGGCGGCAAGTCGGGGCTGATCGGGTGGTTCGTGGGGCAGGTCATGCGCGAGATGCGCGGACAAGCGAACCCGGCGGTGGTCAACGACGTGCTGCGCGCGCTTCTGGACCAGCAAGACCGTTAGTCTTGCTCATAGTGCCGTTCAGCAGGCAAGAAATGCCGTTCGGCGGGAATCCTGAGATTCTTCTGAAAACCGCTTGCACACGGGTCGCGGCGTGGGTATAGTCCGTCTTGTCCCGAGAGGTCGATCCGGGCGAACCGCGAAAGGCAGCGTACCAGCAGCTGCCGGCGGGGCAGGAGTCGAGGGCTCAGCGCAAGCAGGCCGGACGCTCAGGTCCCAATGGTAAGAAACGGGAAGCTGTCGAGTACCGGAGCCGCCGGAGAGGTTTCTCGGGACACTCTTTTGCCATCGTATGGTCACGCCGACCCGAGGCGAGACAGCAGCGCTGCGGCCGCGGAGCGCACGGCGGGGTCAGGGTGGCGTTCTCGGACGTCGCGCAGTGCTCGCAGAGGAGCCTCTGCGAGCCGCCACAGAGCCGTGCACGCTTGGAGTGCCGCTTCCCGGTCGGCCCACTCCAGGATTCGCAGGTAGTCCGAGACCGCGCGCTCGATCCGATCCGGACCTGGGTCAGGGCTGGAGCGTCGGGAGGACGGCTCGGCCGTCGTGCCGGGCCTGCGCTCCACGAGCAGCACCGCTGCCCACGCCGCAGTCTCGCGGCCGTAGCGGGCGCACATCCGCTCAGCGAGGGTCTCGCCGAGGAGTTCGTGTGCGGGCAACCCGAAGTGCCGGGCGAGGGACCGGACGGCAGCCGGTGACGGCGACCGCTCGCCGCGTTCGATGCGCGAGAGCATGGCCGGGCTGATGCCGGTCGCTCGCGAGACTTCTGCGAGCGTCTCGTTGCGAGCGCCGCGAAGCGCACGAAGCGTGTTTCCGATGGTGTTGGGCACGCATGGATTCTACACACTTGGCAACGACTTTGACAAGAGTGGCAATGCCGGCTATCCTGGCCATGGAAGGTGGAGCGATGTCATGATGGCGACGATGTCTCAGAGGATGTTCGGTGCGTCTGCAAGCAAGCCGCTCGCGATACGGCACGCGTGCGGCCACGAGCACGTCCACATCATGCCTGCGGCGATCGTCGATGCCGCTCCATCGCTGCTCGGCCTCGCGGAGGCGATCGCTGCCCACGAGTGCCCGGCCTGCGTCGCCGGGCTGCCGCGGTGGGTGGCCGATCCGCACGGGGTCGCTCGCGAATGCTTGACGGCCGGCGTGTGCTAGAGCGCCGTTTCGTATACATCACAGTCGTTCATGATTCATCATGTTATGCATTCGATGCCTGCGGAGTGCGCTGCGCGGGTATACTGGCTATGAAATCGTGAGGTTCTCACGAAGCGCGCCTCCAAGCTGATGCCGCGATGCGAGCTCAGGTGCTCGCTGCGGGTCCGGGGGTCTCGATGCCGGGGGTCGTCACGGGCGAGCTGGTGCCTGTCCAGGACACCGCCAGGCTCAAGCGGACGCTTATCGCGACGCTGACGTGGGGCTTCACTGCCGTGCTCGTCGCGACCACAGGGTCCCGTGCCGCCTTGTGGCCGCTCCTGTGCATCCCGACGCTCGTTGCCGGACTTCTCCTGTACGCACCGGGCGCCCTGATCGCAGGTTCGATGAATGCGGTTCTTGTCTTCCTCTCTTCTCACGAGGCCGCGTCGACGGCATGGGTAGGACTCGTCGCCTTCACGCTCGCGGGCGTCCTCGCTGGCGTCCATGCGCGCCAAGCCCGCGACCTGCAGAGCGCTCTTGCATCCGCCGTGGCGACCGATCCTGCCACCGGGGCGTGCACGCAGGCGCACTTCGAAGCGCGCGTCGCGGAGGAGATCCGTCGCTGCGTGCGCTATGGGTGCACCTGCGGCGTCGTCCGTGTCTCGTTGGACGGCTTCGACGCGTTCGTGGACAAGTTCGGAACGCGGAGGGCTGCCGCAGCTCTCGCCCGGCTTGCCGAGGTGGTGAGGGTCTCGGTGCGCGAGACGGACAGCATCGGCCGTTTCGACAGGCACGACCTTGGCATCTTGATGCCGTTTCAGTCAGCAGAGGGTTGCGAGGCGCTTGCACGCAGGGTCGCAGGATCGGTGTCTCGCACCGCCTTCGAGGGAGACTCCGTCGAGCCGTGCGTGAGTTTGAAGGCGACGGCGGTGTGGGCGGTCGTTCCCGAGGAGGCGGACAACGTAAGGGATCTTGCCGATCTGCTCGCTGCCCGCCTGGAGTCTGCTCGCGGAGAGGCAGAGCGCGCGTGAAACGAGCGACGAATATCGGCCAGGCCATGGTGTTGCTCGCCGGGTTCTGGGCAGTGCTGGCGGGACTGACCTCGCCAGGTCTGGTGGCCGTCGGTCTTCCAGTGGCGGCGGCGGTCGCAGCATGGGCAGGGCTCAGGCTATGGACGGATGACGAGCCGCCTGTCATGAGCGCGCGGCAGTGGCTCAGGTTCGCAGGCTACTGCGTGCGCTTGGTCAGAGACATCGTGTCCGCTGCAGTGCTGGTTGCGGAGAAGGTGCTCGACCCTCGGATGCCGATCGACCCGGTGCTCATTGTGCATCGTGCCCGGTTCGGACGCGAAGTCAGCAGGGTCGCGCTGGCCAATTCGATCACGCTCACGCCCGGGACTCTGACCGTAGACGTCGACGGTGACCGCTTCGTCGTCCACTGCCTCGCCGAGGGGTTCGCCGACGACATCCGTGACGGCACCTTCGAACGACGGATACGGCGCGTTTTCGAGGAGCCGTGACATGGACTCGTTCCTGTGGGGTGCGGCGACCTTCCTGCTGGCAGTCGCCTCCGTGTGCCTGTACCGGGCGTACCGGGGACCGACGGTGCTCGATCGCGTGCTTGCCGTCAACGTCATCGGCACGAAGACGATGGTGCTGCTCGTCCTGCTCGCGTTCGTGTTCGACCGTCCGCTCTACGTCGACGTGGCGCTGGTGTACGCGCTGCTCAACTTCGTGACCACGGTGGTGGCGACGCGGTACTTCGAGACCGGGGCGCTGGAGGGAGACTGGCAGTGAGCTTGTTCGAGGCCATCCGGAATGCAGCCGCTGTGGTGCTCGTGTGCACAGGGTCGTTCTTCTTTTTGGTCGGAACCCTTGGTCTGATCCGCTTTCCCGACTTCTACTCCCGCACCCACGGAGCGACGAAGTGCGACACGGTGGGGGCCGGATCGATCCTGCTCGGGCTGGCGTTGCTCCGCGGGCTGCACGCGGACGTCTTGAAGATCCTTGCGATCATCTCGCTTGTGCTGCTCACCAGTCCGACGGCCGGGCACGCGCTTGCGCGCGCTGCCTACCGGACCGGCCTGCGGCCGTGGACGCGACTCGTCGGCGGAGGCGGTGGCGATGCCGATTGAGATGGGCCGTCTGTTCGACCTCGGCCTGATGACGCTGCTCGTCTTGTGCGCGCTCGCGGTGGTCAGGACGAAAGACCTGCTGGCGGCGTCGATCATCTTCTCTGCGTACAGCCTGGTGATGTGTCTCGTGTGGGACCACCGCGGAGCGCCCGACGTCGCGATGACAGAGGCGGCGGTCGGCGCCGGCGTCACGACCGTGCTGTTCTTGTCTGCCATCAGCAAGACGGTCCGCAAAGAGCGATGAAGCGAGCCCTCGTCATAGCGCTGCTGGCGGCGGTCGCCATGCCGCTCCTCCTGGCGGCGGCACGGATGCCGAGGTTCGGCAGCGTCGAGCAGCCCGCGTACACGCACGTGGCGCGTCGGTACCTCGAGCGTGGGGCAGAGGAGGCGGGCGCCGAGAACATAGTGACAGGCGTTATCTTGAACTACCGCGGGTTCGACACGAACGGCGAAGTGACGGTGATCTTCACCGCCTGTGCGGCCGTCGCAGCCGTGCTCGCGTGCTCCGGCGAGGGGCGGCGACCCGTGCGGGCGGGCACGCCCGTGGCGCTCAGCCCGGTCGTACGCTACGTCGTGCGTCTGCTGGCTCCGTTCATCGCGCTGTTCGCGTTCTACGTGGTCGTGTTCGGCGAGGTCTCTCCGGGCGGCGGCTTCCAAGGCGGCACGGTGTTCGGCGCGCTGATCATCGTGACGACCGTCGTCGTGGGGCGAGACGAGGCCGAGCGGCTCTCGCCTGAGCGTCCGCGCTTGTGGCTGCAAGCGGCAGGCCCGCTTTCCTTCCTTGCGGTCGGGACCGTAGGTGCGCTTCTGACCGGCTGGTACCTCGGCTTCCCGCACGTGCCGCGAGCCATCGCTGCCTCGATGCTGATGGCGCTCGAGTTCGGGATCGGCGTGGGCGGCGCGATGGTCCTTGCGGGCATCTTCTGGCGTCTGGGGGATGAAGCATGATTGCGGCGCTGTGGGCCAACTTCGATTACGCCGTGTCGGTGGTGCTGTTCCTCATCGGCCTGTACTGCGT
>JAOAFY010000047.1 GCA_026416035.1 Coriobacteriia bacterium
GCCCAGACGCTTCCCCATCTTGGCCTCGAGCTCAGCGAGGTGCTCGGCGATCTCGGCGTCGAGACCGTCCGGGAACGCGGGTGGGTCGGATGCGTAGTACTCCATGCACGTCTGGCACGTGATCGTGAAGCCGGGCGGCACCGGCAGGCCCATGTTCGCCATCTCGGCGAGGTTGGCGCCCTTTCCGCCCAGGATGAACTTCATCTCCCTGTTGCCCTCGGTCTTTCCCGCCCCGAAGGCGTACACCCGCTTGATCCCTGCCAACTCCCTCTCCCTTGCTGTCCGGGAACCTGCTGGCGTCATATTACCGTAACGCCACGGACGGCGGCCGTGGCGCGAACGCCCCTAGTCCGACTCAGAAAGCCCGCCTTCGAGGTGGCGGATGACCTCCTGCGCGGCCTCTTCGATCGCTCGGTTGTCGGTGTGGACCACGATGCACCCGATGCGGCGCATCACTGCGCGCGCTTCCTCGAGTTCCCGCTCGATGGCCTCGAGGTCCGCGTACCGGGGGACGAACGTGCCGAGCTCCCTCATGCGCTCAGTGCGGATCTCCTGAAGCACACGCGCGCTCGTCACCAGTCCGAACACGCGCCGGGGGTCGACCGAGAAGAGCTCCTCGGGAGGATCAGTGCCCGGTGTGAGGGGGACGTTCGCAGCGCGGTACCCCTTGAACGCAAGGTACATCGCGAGCGGCGTCTTGCTCGAACGCGAGACGCCGATCAGCACGACATCCGCTTCCGGCAGGTCCTGCGGATTCCTTCCGTCGTCGTGCTTGACTGCGAACTCCATCGCCTCGATCCGTTCGAAGTACTCCTCGTCGGTACGGCGGATGGCTCCCGGTTCGCCTGAGGGCCGCATCCCCGTGACGCGGGCGAGCGTCCCTACCGCCGGGCCGAGCACGTCGACTCCGTTCACGCCCTCGGCGCACAACGCCGCCATCTCCGCTCGCAGAGACTCGTCGACGAGCGTGTACACGAACAGGCACCAGCGGCCGCAGTGCGATCGGACAGCAGTCCGCAGCTCGTCAACGGTGCGCACCCGCGGAAGCCGTTCGATGCGGAAACCCTCACCGTCGAACTGCGCGATGGCTGCGCGCGCGACCATCTCGGCGGTCTCGCCAAGAGAGTCCGAAAGGATGTGCACCGTGTACGTCACCTGCAGCCGTCCGTCTGCGCAGGCGTCAGGCCGCGATGCGCCCGAAGTCAGCGAACCGCGAGAACACGCGCACGAAGCGGTTGAGAAGCCTCAGACGGTTCTCACGAAGAGTGCGGTCTTCGTCCATCACCAGGACCGCCTCGAAGAACGCATCGATGTGCGGCCGGAGCGCGGCGAGGTGCTCGAGGACCGCTGAGTGCATGCCGCGCTCGAGAAAGCCACGGACGGTGGCGTCGGCAGATTCCAGGGCCTCGGCCAGAGCACGCTCCTCGGCTCCCATGATCCCGGCGTCTGCGTCCTCTCCCAGCGACGTATCCGCGAGGTTCGCGGCGCGCCTGAATGCGATCGCGAGGTCCTCGAACAGCTCAGGATCGGCGTCGCGCGCCTCCTGAAGCGCCGCACATCGGGCGGCTGCGTCTGCAAGGTCGTCGCTCTCGACGTCCAACACGGCGTCGATCGTGTCGTAGGCGTACCCGCGCTCCCGCAAGACCACGCGCAGCCGACCCAAGAAGAACTCCTTCACTTCGGCGGCGACCGCTGGAGCATCAAGGTCGGGCAGCACCTCGGCGTATCCGTCGATGGCGTCACCGATCGCACGTCCGAGGTGTATCGGCAGACCGCCCTCCATCGCCATGAGGATGATCCCTATGGCGAACCGCCTGAGCGCGAACGGATCCGACGACCCCGTCGGCGCCTGGCCGATCGCGTGGATGCCGCAGATCGTGTCGAGCTTGTCGGCCACAGATACCAGCATGCCCGGCATCGTCTCAGGCAGCGCATCTCCTGCGTACCGCGGACGGTAGTGCTCGACGATGGCCTGCGCCACCGCCGGCGACTCGCCAGATGCGAGGGCGTAGTACGACCCCATCACGCCCTGCAGAGACGTGAACTCCACAACCGCATGCGTCACCAGGTCGGCCTTGCACAGATGTGCGGCGCGCAGGGCATGTGCTTCATCCTGAGGCTCTGCGCCGATCTGCTCGGCAAGCAGGCGCACCAGGCGTTCGATCCGCTCGACCTTCTCGCCGAGCGAACCGAGCTTCTGATGGAACACGATGCCGTCCAGACGCCCGACGTACCACTCCAGCGGGTGCTTCAGATCCTCGTCGTAGAAGAACGCCGCGTCGGCGAGTCGAGCTCGGATGACCCGCTCGTGCCCAGCGACGATCGCCGGCGTCAAAGACGGGTCGCCGTTGTGCACGACCAGGAAGGCGGGCATCAGAGTCCCGTCCACCGACTCCACAGGGAAGTACCTTTGGTGGGACTCCATGGCCTCTTCGAGCACCTCACGCGGAACGCGGAGGAACGACTCGTCGAACCGGCCGGCCGCCACAGTCGGGTGCTCGACCAGGTTCACGACCTCCAAGAACGTCTTCTCGGGAACGACTGGGACGCCACCGAGCTCGCTTGCGACCCGAGAAACCCCGTCTTTGATGACTGCGGCGCGCTCGTTGCCGTCGGCGACCACCCACGCACCACGCAGTGCCTCGAGATACGCTCCGGCGCACTCGATGTCTACATCTCCACCCAAGAACCGGTGCCCCTGGCTCTTCCTTCCAGCGACAAGACCCGCGAACTCCACGGGAAGCACCTCGTCGCCGAACAACGCGACCAACCACCGGACGGGCCTGATGAACCGCGCCTCTCCGCTTCCCCACCTCATCGTCTTCGGCCACGCGATGGACTCGGCAAGATTCGAGAGCAGATCCGGGAGGATCTCCTGGGCAGGAAGGCCCGTCCGCTGCACGACCGCCCACACGTACTCTCCGCCCTCACCGCTCTCGCGGACGAGCGCTTCGACCGGCACGCCCTTGCTCCTCGCGAATCCCACGGCCGCAGGCGTCGGGTTCCCGTGCTCGTCGTAGGCCTGCGAAGCTGCCGGGCCTCTGTACCGTTCCTGTGCGTCGTCCTGGCGTTCTGCTACGTCGCGGACGAGCAGTGCGATTCGGCGAGGAGCGCCGAACACGGCCACCTCCCCGTGCGCGAGCCGGGCAGCCCCCAGAAGTTCGACCGCCTTGTCCCGCACCTGTTCGAGCGCTGCATACAGCGGAGCCGACGGCATCTCCTCGGCGCCGATCTCGAAGAGCAGGTCGCGCACCATCACGCATCACCGCCCTTCGACGCGGCGAGGGAAGCCACGTACGCCTCGCAGCACGCCTTGGCAAGCGCGCGCACCCGCAAGATGTATCCGGTGCGCTCAGTCACGGCGATGGCGCCACGCGCGTCGAGGAGGTTGAACACGTGCGAGCACTTGAGCACGTAGTCGTACGCAGGCAGCACCAGACCGGCCTCCAACGTGCGCCGCGACTCGCGCTCGTACATCGCGAACCGTTCCAGCAACGCCTCCACATCCGCGACTTCGAAGTTGTACGCAGACTGCTCGCGCTCGTTTTGGAGGAAGACGTCCCCGTAGGTGAACGTCAGTCCGTCGGGGCCGACCGCCCATACCAAGTCGAACACGCTGTCCACGCCCTGGATGTACATGGCCAGACGTTCCAGACCGTAGGTGATCTCAGCCGGGACCGGGCGGCACTCCAGACCTCCGACCTGCTGGAAGTAGGTGAACTGCGTGACCTCCATGCCGTTCAGCCACACCTCCCAGCCGAGTCCCCACGCACCCAGAGTCGGGACTCCCAGTCGTCCTCGACGAGCCGCACGTCGTGCTCCTTCGGCTCGATGCCTATCGCCCGCAGCGAGTCGAAGTACAGTTCGAGCACGTCGTCTGGGCTCGGCTTCAGGATGACTTGGTACTGGTAGTAGTGCTGAAGGCGGTTCGGGTTCTCCCCGTAGCGACCATCCGTCGGGCGACGCGACGGCTGCACGTACGCGGTGCGCCACGCATCGGGCCCGAGCGACCGGAGCGTCGTCGCCGGATGAAACGTGCCCGCACCCACTTCCATGTCGTACGGCTGAAGCACAACGCAGCCCTGGTCGGCCCAGAAGCGGGACAACCCGAGGATGATGTCCTGGAAGGTGGTCGTCATCAGGCGTCGTCTCCGTTCACGCAAGCGGCGATGGGCCGCGACGTCTGGCGTGGGCGTTAGTGTACATCACCCACGGACGTACTCGTCGAGCGCGCGCATGCGCGCAGGGATGTGACGCGTCACGAACGCCCGCAGAACCACGAGCGCTTCGCGGCACGCCTGCGCCGCAAGCGGGTCTGCGGCCGCCTCCGCCAGGCGGGCTCGCAGCAACCACGCCAGAGCAGACGACAGGCCTGGCGACGTGGCGACCGCATCAGGGTCGCCAGCAGCACACTTCTGGCATACGACGCCGCCCCCGCTTACGGAGAACGCTTTCGGCTCCTCGCACTCGGCACCGCACGATACGCACCCCGCGAGCACGGGGCGCAGCCCGATCATCGCCATCCCCTTCACGAGGAATGCGGCCACCAGGGTGGGTGCGGCCTCGGCAGGGGCGGTTTCGAGCGCGGATATCGTCGCCACGCCGAGCTCGAACAGACGAGGGTCGGCATCCGCGTCGGCAGTCACGCGGTCCAGGAAGTCGGCGACGACCGACGCGGCCCGCACCGAGTCGTAGTCCCTGCGCAGCGCCTCGTGCGTCGCCACCGTCTCGGCCTCAGTCATCACGTCGAGCGTGCGCCCGCGCGCGAACAGGCAGTCCAGCACCGTGAACGGCTCGACCCGGCCGCAGAAGCGCGAGCCCGGCTTTCGCGCACCCTTGGCGACCGCCCTGACCTGATGGCCCTCGGAGTCAAGCGCAGTCACGATCAAGTCGGATTCCCCGAGCTTCGTCTTGCGGAGCACGAGGACACGGGCCGAGTACGCCCCGCTCATCGGTCCGCTCTCAGCTCCTCTGCCTCGCATCCAGCGCGGCAAGGATCTCGGCGCCGGACGAGGTACCTATGCGATCGGCGCCCGCTTCGATCATCGCAAGCGCAGCGTCCAGGTCGCGGATGCCGCCGGCCGCCTTGACCTTCGCAGCGTCGGCGACGGCCTCCTTCATCACGCGCACGTCTTCTGCCGTCGCACCACGAGGGCCGAAGCCGGTCGAGGTCTTCACGTACTGCGCTCCAGCCTCCACCGAGAGCCGGCACGCATCAGCGATCTGGCTGGCATCCAGGTATCCCGTCTCGAGGATCACCTTCACGATGCCCCTGCCGTGCAACGCCCGCCGCACAGCCTCCACCACCTGGGCGATGTCCTCGCGGACGAAGGTCGCCTCGCCCCCGAGGAACGCACCGACGTTCATCACCATGTCGATCTCGATGCATCCCAACTCGACCAGCTGCCTCGCTTCCTCCGTCTTGGTCTCCGTGAGCGAGTAGCCCAAAGGGAAGCCCACCACTGAGCAGACCGCGGTCGAGGTGCCTGCGAGCACCTCAGCAGCCAAGGGCACGAGGAACGGGGACACGCACAGCGACGCGAACCCAAGCCCGGCGTTCCGCTGCATCCACTCGTGGGCTTCCCGCATACCGATGGTCGGTTTCAACAGCGTCTGGTCGATGCGAGAGGCAAGCTCACGTCTGTCCATCCGAGATCACAGCCCTTCGCCGTATCCGAAGCGGCGGATAGACGATGCGTCCCGCCGCCAGTCGCGCTTCACCTTGACGCGCACGTCCAAGAAGACGTGCTCCCCCAGCACCCGCTCGATGGCAGGACGGGCCTCCGTGCCGATCCGCTTGATCATCTCACCGTCTTTCCCGACGATGATGCCCCGTTGCGACTCCCGCTCCACGTAGATGCGTGCCGTCACCCGGACGAGCCCCTCGCGCTCACGGGAGATGTCCTCGACCACGACCCCCACCGCGTGCGGCACCTCCTCACGCGTGAGGTGCAGCACGCGCTCACGGATCATCTCGGCGACGAGCACCTCGATCGGCTGGTCTGTCCGCATCTCGCGGGGGAAGTACCGCGGTCCTTCCGGCAGAAGCCGAACGACGGCGTTCTTCACGCCTTCTACGTTGAAGCCAGTGCGACCAGAGCACGCCACCACGTCGTCGAACTCCGCTAGATCTCGCGCCACCGCCATCTGGCGCTCCAGTTCGTTCGGCTTGACGAGGTCGACCTTCGTCAGCACGAGCACCTTCGCAGCGCCTGACTCCTTCACGCGGTGCGCGACCCAGCGGTCGCCCGGACCCACCGGTGCCGACGCATCGATCACGAGGCACGCGACATCGACGTCCGAAAGAGCCAGGACCGCCGAGCGGTTCAGCTCCTCGCCGAGCGCGTCGTGCGGACGGTGCAGGCCCGGAGTGTCCACGAACACGATCTGTGCGTCGTCTTCGTCGACGATGCCGCGCAGCCGGTGCCGCGTCGTCTGAGGCGTGCTCGACACGATCGCGACCTTCTCGCCAACCAGTGCGTTGAGAAGCGTGGACTTGCCGGCATTCGGTCTGCCGACGAGCGCCGCAAAACCGCTCCTCACGACCTCGTGCGCGGCACCCGGACCGGTCACTCCTCGTCCCCTTCGTCCTCGTCCAGGTAGCCCCGCACGAAGGCCTCAGGAAGCAAGGCATCCAGCGTGACCACCTCCACCGCATCTCCCTTGCCCCCCAAGATGACGCGCATCTCAGGATTGAACTCGGCGAGGAACTGCCGGCACGCGCCGCACGGAACGGTCGGCGACTCCGAGTCGCCGCTGATGGCGATAGCGTCGAACGCGGTGTGGCCTGCTGCGACGGCAGCCATCGCCGCGCCCCGCTCAGCGCAGATGGTCGACCCGAAGGCGGCGTTCTCGACATTCACACCGACGAAGATGTCTCCGCCTGCGAACACGGCCGCGCCGACACGGAAACCCGAGTACGGAGCGTACGCCTTCTGTTTGGCTTCCCGCGCGAACGCCAGCAGCGTCAGATCGGCCTGCGTGATCTGCTCAGGCATCGTTCTCCTCCTCTTTCGCACGCACCGGCTCGACCACGACCCGCCTGACACGATCACGGTCGATCGCGTCGACGGTCAACAGCAACCCTTCAACCTCCACGACCTCACCGACGCTCGGGATGTGACCCGCCACCTCCACAACCAGGCCGCCGACAGAATCGGCCTGCGGCTCGATGTCGGTCCCGAACATCTCGTTCAGGTCGTCCACGGGCATCCTCGCGTCGATGCTGTACCGCCCGTCTGCGAGCGTCCTGACGGTCGGCTCGGCCACGTCGTATTCGTCGAAGATCTCTCCGACGATCTCCTCCAGAAGGTCTTCGATCGTCACCAGCCCGGCCGTGCCACCATACTCGTCGGCGACGATGGCGATGTGCGTCTTCGTCCGCATCTCCACCAGGAGCTCCTCGATCGGCTTGGTCTCCGGGACGAAGTACGGCGGCCGCGCGATCGGGCCGACCGTCGACGGACATTCGCCTTTACCCAGACACACCAGCAGGTCTTTTGCGTACAGCACCCCGCGCACGTCGTCCACCGACCCGTGATACACGGGCAAGCGCGAGAAGCCAGAACGTTCGATGACGGCGAGCGCCTCTCCGACTGGCGCGTCATCAGCCACGCACACCATGTCGGTACGCGGCACCATGACCTCGCGCACGACCTTGGTCGTGAACTCAGCCACGGCGTCGATGATCGCCTCTTCGGCCTCGTCCTTGGCCGCCTCCTCGTCCTCGGTCACCACGGCCCGATACTCCTCCTCGGTGACCCAGGGCCCCGCGAAGCGCTGCTCGGCGATGAGCCCGACGGCACGCATCCACGCAACGGCCAACAAGTGCGCGACAGGGTGCACAGTCGCGACGACAGCCCGCGCAGCAGGCGCGACGACAAGCCCGACCCGCTCCGGCCCATGGACGGCGATCGAGCGCGGCAGCGCCTCCGCGAGGGAGTACACGATCCCGGTCCCTACTGCCAGCGCGACCACAGCGCCTGCGGGGCCCGCCGCGTCACGACCAACGGTGCACGCGCCCAGACCTGCGAGCGCGTAGGTCGCGCCTCGTACGAGGGCGCCCGCCGCAGCGACCCTCCCGGGGTGCTCCGCCAAAGCATCCAATTCCGTGCCGCCACGCCTGCCGGACTCGGCAAGCCGGCGTATGCGCCCCCGGGCAAGCAGGCCTATCGAGGCCTCCGCTGCAGACATGACTCCAGACGTGCCAGCGAGAACGAGAAGCAGGGACGATGAGACAAGACCGGCGGCCCCCATCAGGCGGCAGCACCTCCTCGTGCGACTAGGACCAGAATAGCGCAAAGACAGCCGCGGTCACGACGACGCCGACGACGCCGCCCCACACAACCTGCCACACCGTGTGCACCTCGGCCTCGACGCGGCTCTGCGCGACGAGCCCGGCGATGAACAACCCGATGACCCACGCAGCCGCGCTCTGGGTGATGAACGCGATCGCCGTCGCACCGCCCGTGGCGAGCGCCACGTGGCCGGATGGCCACCCGCCCCGCATCCACGTGCCCGCCTGCCCGCTGATGGCCTTCAGCACAAGGACGAGGAATGCGGTGAGCCCCAGCGCCACGACGCTGACGTGCGACGGGGCCTCCCTCACGCGCACCAACAGCGAGTGCGCCACGTCCGTCAAGCGGCCGAAGAAGACGACGTATCCGACCACCAAAGCCACCACAGCGCTCACGAACACGGCAGCTGCGGCCACGTCCTTCGCGACCTTCGCGACAGGGTCGTATCCGTCGGTGGCGACGTCCACGGTAGCCTCTATCGCCGTGTTCACGAGCTCGGATGCGATGACCAGGCCCGTCGTCAGCAGCACGGCAAGGAATTCGGCGCGTCCGACCCGGAAGAACAGCGACGCGACGAGCACGGCACAGCCTGCCGCGACGTGGATCCGCATGTTGCGCTGAGTGCGCAACGCGTACACCAGGCCGTCGATGGCGTGGTTGAACGACCACAGGATGGACTTCGAGCGCATCGGCGTCACGCCTCGGGCGCGTACGCGTCCAGCACCACGCGTTCGCGCTCCTGCATGACGCGCGCGTCTTCCTCGTCATCGTGGTCGTAGCCGAACAAGTGGAGGATGCCGTGCACGAGCAGCAAGTTGAGCTCCGCCTCCACTGTCACGCCCAGCTCGGCGGCCTGGCGCTCGGCGACCTCTGGGGCGATGATCACGTCACCCAGCACGATCGGTTCACCTTCGGTGGCGAGGCATGGATCGTCGCAGCCGAAAGAGAGCACGTCGGTCGGGCCATCGATGCCTCGGTACTGCTGGTTGAGGCGTGACATCTCCTCTGTGCCGACGATGGCGATCGACAGCTCCACCTCGTCCGGCGCGTCTTCCATGCGCAACACGTGCAGCGCGAGCCGTTCGAACGCATCAAGCGCGAGCGGTTCAGGCTCGCGATGGCTCGTCACGCGTACCAACATGGGCTGCCCTCTCGTGAACGGACGACGGGTACTCGATGCGTGGATGGTACAACCCGGCCAGCATCCGCGTGTAGACCTCGACGATGCGCTCCATGTCGGCGAAGGTGAGGTCCGCCTTGTCGAGCTGGTGGTCGGCGAGCTTGCCGTCCACGACCCGCCGCACGCACTCCTCGATCCGAGGCGGGGTAGGCTTCGCCATCGCGCGCACGGCCGCCTCGGCCGCGTCGGCCAACATCACTACGGCGGCCTCACGGCTCGTCGGCAGCTCGCCGCTGTACCGGAAGTCCGCCCCCACCACCGGTTCCCCGTTGGCGGCCGCCTTGGTGTAGAAGTACGACACCACGGACGTGCCGTGATGTTGGCGGATGATGTCAACCACTTCAGGCGGAAGCCGGTGCTGCTCCGCGAGCTCGACGCCGTCCCTCACGTGTGAGGTGATGATGAGCGCAGACAGCGTGGGAGATGTGTTGGCGTGCGGGTTAGCGCAGCCCGCCTGGTTCTCCACGAAGAACGCCGGACGAGCAAGCTTCCCGACGTCGTGATAGTACGCTCCGACGCGCGCAAGCAGCGGGTCAGCACCGATCGCCTGGGCGGCCGCCTCAGCCAGGTTGCCCGTCAGGATGGCGTGAGTGTACGTGCCTGGCGCTTCCAACATCAGCCGACGCAGCAGCGGCGCGCTCGGATTCGCCAGCTCAAGCAGACGGACATCCGAGGTCACACCGAACAAAGCTTCGAACACCGCGAGCAAGCCGAGAGACGCGACCACGGTGACACCGCCGCCAATCGCGCCCAGCACCGCTTCCCTCANGACGACCTCGAAGTGGGCGCCGCTCAGCCCGGCAGACCCCGTTGCCGCGATAGCCATGACCGCGACGACCGCGCCGGTCCCGGCGACCACCCTCGACCGTTCCTTGAGCGACGTCATCGACACGATAGCCGCCACGACGGCCACGAGTCCGCCGAAGACTGCCGGACCCTCCAGCACGCCTTGATGGACCGCCGCCCCGATCGTGAAGGCCGCCACGAGCATCCCGGCTTGAGGACCGGCCAGCATCGTCGCCACCATGGCGCCGATCGGCAAAGGCAGCACGAACGGGGACACCTGCGGCGCAAGCAGTGAATGGAGCCACGTCACGTACGCGCTCACGAGCACGAGCAGGCCGACCACGAGCGAATCGCGCGAGCGCTCGTGGGCCCGTGGGCGGACGTAGGCGAGGTAGCGATCGCCCACAGCCATGCAGACGCCCGCCAAAGCGACGACGGCGGTGGCCTGTCCCACAGGCAGCCCCCAGGCAAGCGGCGGTGCGAGAGCGGCCAGCAGCGCCACGCGTGCGACGATGCGCCGCGCGCGACGGGACGCAAGCGGACCTGAACGGGGCCACAGCCCGGAGATCTTCTCGACCAGGCTATCCATTCTTCGACTGCCCGCCTGCACGGGCGGACTCGTACGCGTTGTACGCGTTCACGATGCGCTGGACGAGCCGGTGCCGCACGACGTCGCGCGAGTCGAGCTCAACGAACGCGACGTCCTCAACGCCCGTCAGAATCTCACGCACCTGCTTGAGTCCGGACAGGGCGCCGATGAGGTCGGTCTGCGTGACGTCGCCGGTCACCACGATCTTGCTTCCGAATCCGAGCCGCGTGAGGAACATCTTCATCTGCTCGGGCGTGGTGTTCTGCGCTTCGTCGAGGATCACGAAGCTGTCGTTCAGGGTGCGCCCGCGCATGAACGCGAGCGGCGCCACCTCGATGACCCCGCGTTCAGTGAGCAGCGTCGACTGTTCGATGTCCATCATGTCGAACAGCGCGTCGTACAGGGGGCGCAGGTACGGGTCGACCTTCTCATACAGAGTCCCGGGCAAGAAGCCCAGCTTCTCGCCCGCCTCGACTGCCGGACGAGTCAGGATGATGCGGCCGACGGACTTCTTTCGCAGCGCATCGACGGCCATCGCCATCGCAAGGTAGGTCTTGCCCGTACCGGCAGGGCCGATGCCGAAGGTCACGGTGTGCGAGCGGATCGCGTCGACGTACCGCTTCTGGCCCGCGGTCTTGGGACGGATGGTCTTGCCGCGATGCGTCAGAAGGACGTCCGAGAAGACGCTGGTCGGGCTGCATTCACCGCGCTTGAGCATGTCTATCGCGCGATCCAGGCTGTCGGGAGTCAGATGTTCGCCCTTCTTCACGAGCTGGATCAGCTCCGTGAACAGCGAACCAACTGCCTGCGCCTCCGCGATCTCGCCCGTGATGGTCACTTCGTTGCCGCGGACCGCGATGTCGGACTCGAACTGGTCTTCGATGAGCCTCAGAAGAAGGTCGCCTTCCCCCAACAGGTCGACCATCGGGATCTCGGGCGGCACGACCAGGCGGACCTGGCTCCGTTCCACGCTCTCACTCGCCTTTCTCATAGCACCCGCACAATCGTAGCACGCATCGGCGCGTCACGCTCATGCGACCGTGCCTCGCAACGCCG